>JBEINY010000102.1:0-6572 GCA_040377855.1 Prochloraceae cyanobacterium
CCGTTTTTGATCCTTGCTCCGCTGGCGGATCCCCTGGCTCATGGGGGGGGAGCCGCGTTGCTGCGCTAGGGATCAGACTGAGCCCAGCAGTGCCATCATCCAGCCGTGACCGCCAGCGTGACCGACCCCGCCTCGACCACCGAGATGGCTCCAACCTCCCTGCCGGTGACGATCCTCACCGGCTTCCTCGGGGCTGGAAAGACCACCCTGCTCAACCACATCCTCAGCAACCAGCAGGGGGTCAAAACTGCCGTGCTGGTCAATGAGTTCGGTGAAATCGGCATTGACAACGACCTGATCATCGCCACCGGCGAGGACATGGTCGAACTGAGCAACGGTTGCATCTGCTGCTCCATCAACGGTGAACTGCTGGAGGCGGTGTATCGGATCCTGGAGCGACCGGATCCTGTGGATTATCTGGTGGTGGAGACCACCGGCCTGGCCGACCCCCTGCCGGTGGCCATGACCTTTCTGGGCAGTGATCTGCGGGATCTCACCCGGTTGGATTCGATCATTACCCTGATCGATGCTGAGAATTTCAGTGAGTCCCTGCTCGACAGCGAGGTGGCCAGGGCCCAGGTGGTCTACGGCGACATCCTGTTGCTCAACAAGTGCGATCTGGTGGCCCCCGAGCGCCTCGAGGAGCTAGAGGACCAGCTGCGCAGTCTGAAGAACGAGGCCAGGATTCTGCGCTCGGTGAAGGGGGAGGTGAGTCTGCCTCTCTTGCTCAGTGTCGGCCTTTTTGAAAGTGACCAGGTGGCGGCCCGCCAGGACCACAGCGATTGCGACCACGACCACGACCATTGCGTGCACGATCACGGCCATGATCACGGGCACCATGGCCATGACCACGGGCACGGGCATGCGCACGGCCATGGGCATGATCACGGGAACGCCCATGCCCATGAACATGGTGCCCATGGCCACCATCACCATGACCATCACGGAGCGGCCGAGCCTCACCAACCAGGGTTGGCCAGGGTTCAGAGCCATAACGATCACCTGGCCATCGAAGGATTCACCTCCCTGTCGTTCGTGGCAGAAGGACCCTTATCCCTGCGTAAATTCCAGAATTTTCTCGATCATCAGCTTCCGGCCGCTGTTTTTCGGGCCAAGGGGATCCTCTGGTTCAACGAGAGCGAGAAGCGCCACATCTTCCATCTCGCCGGCAAGCGCTTTTCCATCGATGACAGTGTCTGGACGGGCGAGCGCAAGAACCAACTGGTGCTGATCGGCAAGGAGCTCAACCACAGCAAGCTGCGCCGGCAGCTCCAGGCCTGTGTGGCGAGGGATGCCGGCAAGGGATTCTCCTGATCCGGTCGCCGTTTCGACAGGCAGGTTCAGGCAAACGCGGCTAGGGTTCCACGACCCGGGAAGGCTTGATGGCGGAACTGATCCTGTTCACCAGCGTGCTTGCCCTGCTTGTTCTTGCCTACGTTCTCAACACCGACTCCGATGACGACAACGGCGGTGGTGGGCTGATGCAACCCGTGTTGGTGCCGGTTCGGGTGCGTTCATCCCGGCCTCAGGCCTGGCTCGAGATCTCCTGAACCGCCCGGCAGTTCGGGCAGAGGGCCCGCACGTTCAAGACGCAGTCGAGCAGCTGGAAACCGAGCCGCTCGGCTGCATCACCACCCGCCTGCAACACCGGCAGACTCTCAAACTCTTCTGTTCGCCCACAGCCCACGCACACAAGGTGGTGGTGATCGCGGTGGGCATCCCCGGCCAGTTCATAGCGCCTCCCCCCTTCCGGCAGTTCCAATTCCAGTAGCAGGCCCATCGAGCTGAGCAGCCGCAGGGTGCGATAAACCGTGGCGAGTGAGATGCGTTCCTTGGAGCTCGCCAGTTCTTGGTGGACCTCCTCGGAACTCAGGTGTCGGCCCTCGCCGATCGTTTCGAACAGGGCAAGCACCCGCTGGCGCTGGGGAGTGAGCCGTTGCCCGCGTCCATGCAGCGAAGACCGGAGGTTCTCCGTCGGCACACCGGAAGCGGTGGGCCTGGTGGCGGTGGGCCGGGCAGCGGGTAGGACCACAGGGCCGCAGGTTCTCATTAACTGAATCCTATTGCGAATCGCCGCTGCTGGCCCGCAGCTCGACGTTCCCATCGAGTCGTCCCAGGGCTGCAGCCAGGAGGTCGGCCGCCGTGGTGGCGAGGCGATAGCTCAGGGCCACCGCCAGCAGCGGGGCCTCGGGCACCGAGCCAGACAAACGCAGCAACAGCACGGCCTCGAACACGCCGATGCCGCCAGGGGCCCCGGGCACCACCAGGCCGGCGGTCCAGGCGAGGGCAAAACCTGCTAGCCAGCCTGCCCAGCCCAGGGGCCTGGCCAGATCGAAGGCCTGAACGCAGCAGGCGAAGGCCAGAAAGCGCACCAGCACAAAGCCCAGTTGCGCCAGCCAGGGGCGCCAGGGGGTCTGGCCCAGCTCGGGAATCGCTTCAGCCGTGATGCCGAGGCGGCGGGCTTTCTGTCGCTCGAGCCAGCTCAGCAGGGAGGCGAGTTGATGGGGCAGGGCCAACAGCAACAGCGGCGCCACCCCCAGCAGCAGCAGCCCACCCTGCCAGCCCCCCAGGGGCACGAGGGCCAGGGCCGCCAGGGCCATCAACAGCGGATCCAGAACGGCTGCGAGCAGGCCGATACCGGTCGGTACGGCGGGCCCGAGACCCTCGCTCCCGGTTCGCAGGGCCTGGACCCTGGCCAACAGGTGCCAGCCGCCGCCGGGCAGGTACTTCTTCAGGTTGGTGGCCAGGAACAACGACACCAGTGCCGCTGTCCCTGGGTTGAGACCGAGCCACCGCAGGGCTTCTCGCCAGGCCAACCCATTGATCACCAGGCTGAGCCAGGCACTGCCCAGGGCCAGCAGCAGCCAGCCGATCCCCTGGCGATCAAGCGGAAGGCTGAGCATCGCCTGGCCATGGCGCAGCAGCGCCGCCAGCACAAAGCCGATGCTCAGCAGGCCGAACCAGAGGCCCGGGCCCCCTGGCAGCAGCTTGGACAGGGACATGCTGATCCGGGTCCAGATGCTCAGCGGCAGCCATCGGTTCATGGCGATCCTTCCGGATTGATTGGTCTGTCAGCGATGCTCCGCTCCCGATGGAGCTCAAGACTGCGGCTCACCTCCCGTCGGACCTCCGCCAGGGATAGATCGTGACGGCGGGCGAGGGCGGCGAGGTCCTCGAATTCCGGTTTCGGTGGTCGGCCGGCTGCGGCATCGGCCCACTTCAGGCGCACCGGGCCCAGGGCGGTCTCCAGCTGTTCCTCACGGCGCGGCAGCACCCAGCGGCGCTGGGGCTGTTCCCGAAGACCGAGGGTGGTGCCATGGCGCCACCACACCTGCCGCAGGGCTTCCTGGCGCTCCGGTGTCACCAGGGCGGACACCAGGGTGCCCAGGCGACCCTTCTTCATCTGTAGGGGCTGGCTGAACACATCCAGGGCTCCCCCCTCCCTCAGGGCCTCGCAGAGGAACGCGAGATCCTCTGCGCTGGCGTCATCGATCTGGGTCTGTTGCAACACCACCGTCTCCTGCTGGCTTCTGGGGCCTTCGGAGGACTCGGAGGCGGACCCGAGCACCATCCGCAGCAGGTTGGGGCGATCCAGGTTGCGGCTGCCGAGCCCGATGCCCACGGCTTCGGGCTGAAGCGTCGGTGGCGTTCCGAATCGGTCGGCCCAGCAGGCCATCAACACCAGGCCGGTGGGAGTGGTGAGCTCCCCAGGCGGAAAATCAGCGCTGCTGGCCAGGGGGATCGCGCAGCGTCGCGCCAGCTCGAGCACCGCGGGCGCAGGCACCGGTAGCCGCCCATGGGCCGTGTTCACCACGCCGCTGCCCGCCGGTGGGATCCCACAGATCAGCTGTTCGCAACCGAGGGCCTGGAGGCCGCTGCACACCCCGACCACATCCACCAGGGCGTCCAGAGCGCCCACCTCATGAAAATGAACCTGGTCGGGACTGTGGCCATGAACGGCTCCTTCCACGCTTGCCAGCAGGCTGAACACCTGCAGCACCCGTTGCTTCAACACCGGTTCGAGGGAGCTGGTCTCGAGGAGGATTCGCAGGTCTCCCCAGGGTCGATGGCCCGGCTGCGGCTCGAGGCACTCCACCTCGAGGTGCCGCCCCCGTAGACCACCGCTGCGGCGCTCCTCGATCCGAAGCCGATAGGCCCCCTCCAGTCCCAACTGGGCCAGGGGCCTGGTGATCACGGCCGGATCAAGCCCGAGATCAAGCAATCCAGCCAGCAACATGTTGCCCGCCAGGCCGGTCGGGCAATCGATCCAGAGGATGCGGTTGGCTGTCGTGGCAGGGTTGCTCATGGTTGGGCTCGGCCCAGGCGCGGTGCTGCGATCAGCAGCCGTTCGGCCCGTTCCTCCAGCTGGGCTCTCTCCTCTCGGAGCCGTTGCATCACCTCACGGCGGGCCTGGCGTTGTTCCCGCTGGGCTGTCTCGGCGTCGTATCCCGACAGCCCCCAGAGACGACCCAGCAGGGCCCGATCATCAGCGCCACCATTGGCATCCCCATAGATCAGCTCCTCGGCGACCATCCCGGCCTGCAGCACCCGGCTCCAGCGGCGCAGGTCGGGGGCCCCAAGCCTGGCCTGGGCGGGGGGCTCCAGGGCCGTGCTGCCGAGGCTGTTGCGGCCAGCCCTGAGGCAGGCCAGGCTGCCCACCAGCACCTCCCCCATCGGCAGGTTTTCGGTTTCGGCCACCAGCCCATGGCCCGCTTCATGGATGGCGATTCGCCGCAATCGGGCCAGGCCGCCGGGCAGGGTTTCAGCCAGCACATGGCCGCCCATGCCGGCGAAGGCGGCGGCATCGACGGTGATCGCCACCAGGCCCACGAGCACGCCGACCGTGATCCAGGCCGCCGAGACCCCGAGCGGGGGGCCCAGCACCGCCACCAGGGTGACGATCAGGACGGCGGCACCACTACGCCCGGGTTCTGGCATGGTCAGCGGGTGGGGCGGCGCAGGGCACCGCTGCGGGCTGCCGCCACGGGGGCATCGCCCGATCCCCCGGACCTGCGGGGGGCGGCGGGGGTGCTGTCACCCGGCGCCCCCGGTCCTTCCCGGCCGCTGCGGGGGCGGCGGGGGCCTCCCCGCCCCCGTTCCCCGCGGCTGCCCTTGCCCCCGCGGCTGCTGCGCTGGTTGAGGGGGGCAATCACCTCAAAGCCGTCGAGGTGGAGCTCCTGCCCCACCCGATGAACATCCAGGGAGACGAAGTGCCGCAGGGCTTCCACCGGCAGCTCGCCTTTCACCTGGAGCTTGAAGGGCAGGGCGCGACTGCCATCGGCCTTGGCCAGGGGGCGGATTTTGATCGCCAGCTCGCCCTGGTCGGGGCGGGTGAAGATCAGATCCCCGCGGATCGAGAAGTAGTTGTCACCCTCGGGCAAGGCATCCGCGGCAACGGGCTCAGCCCCGTCGTTCTCCCCATCGACGGTGGTGAGGGTGCTCGGTTCCCACAGGCCCACCATCTGCAGATGCAGCACGGTGTCATGGCGGTAGCGGGGATACACCACCCAGAGATGGGGCTGATCGAGATCGACGTGGCGGCGCAGCAGGGTGAGCAACCGGCCCAGCACGACAGCTTCCACTTCGGAGCCGTCGTCGCAGACGATTGTGCCGCGGGTGAGCTGGTCGGGGTCACTCGGTCGGTAGTGACCACGCACCACTCCGATGGCCCGGTACTGCAGCGGCTCGGTGACCGGGGAAATGGGATGGTGGCGCATTGTCAATCAGGGCAACCGTTGGCCCGGAGGCCAATCTAGCCAGCGTGCACCAGCCAAACTGATTGCAGACCCTGATCCGGCTGCCATGTGCGCAAGACCAACCCCTGGCGGGCTGACGCTGCAGGCTCCGGGGCGCCTCCTCGGAGCCTCGATGGCGGCCCTCGTGCTCCTGGGCCTGGCGGGCGGCTGGTGGATCGGGCGCCAGATGGGAGCCCCCACCGCTGCCCAGCAATCCAGGCAGGAGCTCGAGAAGCAGGCGGCGATCCTGCAGCAGCGCATGGAACAGGGCCAGGCCGCGGATCCTGAGAAACAGCGCCTGCTGGAGCTTCTGGTGGGCCTGAATCGCCTTGAGCAGGCCAGCCGATTGCTGGAGCAGATGGCGGATCAGCAGCCAGAGCGGTGGCGGTTGCGCCTGCTGTTGGCCGACCTCCGCCTCGATCTCGGCGACCGGGACGGGGCGCAACGGGAGGTCCGGCAAGTGCTCAATGTCCTCCCCGAGCAGATCGAGGCCCTGCAGCTCTCCACCCGACTGCAGCTGGAAACAGGGCGGGGGCCAGAAGCTGCCGTTGCTCTGAGGGCTCTCTACGCCAAGCAGTCCAAACCAGTGATCAGGCCCCAGGCATTGGCCGTGGGGTTGCTGCTGGCGGATCTTGAGCGTCAATTGGGCCAGATGGCCCAGGCCGAAGCGACCTGCAGCCGCCTGGTGAGTGATTTTCCAAGGGATCCAAGGCCCCTGTTGGCCCTGGCCCTGATCCGGCAGGACCAGGGCAGAACCGCCGTCGCCCAGGATCTGCTCCGGCAGGCCCGGTCCCGGGCCGGAACCGGTGCTGTCCAGAGCCTGGATCAGGTGGCGGC
>JBEINY010000017.1:0-32043 GCA_040377855.1 Prochloraceae cyanobacterium
GAACTGGTTCCACGCAGAAGCGCCTTGGCGCTGCTGGAGAGTGGTGGTCATGAGAGCGGGTGGGATAGCCCCCGAAGGAGCAGAGGTAAAGAGGACGGGGAACCGAACCGGTTGCCTCGCCCCCAGGAGTGTAACGGAAGTTTGCGCTTTGTGTGGATCGCCCAAGCGCCGCCTGCCCACCCGCCTGCCCTTCGGCCCCAGGGGCGCCCAGGGCAAGGCGCCCTGCCTTAAGGTTTTCCTAGGAATTGACCGGGCGTCGAAGTGGTTCTGATCTGCTGGGATTTTCAGGGTGAGCGCCGCCAGGAAACCGTGCCGGTGCAGCAGGCACGGCATCGCGTTGCGGATCTGAACGCCCAGGGGGCCGTGATCTATTGGAGCGAGAGACTCCAGGAATCCTGAGTCCCAGGCCCCGAATCCATGGCGATCCGCTTTCTCATCCAGCCGGAGCGTCCAGCGCTGCTAGGAATTCTGCAGGCGTGTTGACGACCCCCATGGCCCCATCTCCACCTGTGACGGCACGCCCCCTTCGGCGCCGTCCCTGGCTGGCCCTCGGAGTCCCGGGTCTGTCGGTCCTGCTTCTGGGCTGCCAGCCCACACCGACCCAGGACAGCCAGCAGATTCAACGGCTTGAGCTGCGGCTCCAGCAACTGGAACAGCGGTTGAACGCCCGTCAGGATGCCAACCCAACCGACACCTCCAACAAGGTGCCCCTGGGACCGATCAAGTCGGTCACGTTCCGCACCGGCACCGACGACGACCGACTGCGGATCTATTGGGAGAACGGCACCCGCAGCGACCTGCCCTGCACCAAGGAACAGGCCACCTGGGTCTGCGGATGATCGGGTGAACCGACGCCTCCCAGGGGGGGTCAGGCCGTTGGGGCGCCTCGGGTTTTAGCTGAAGGAGCCAGGCTGCCGGCCAACTCCTCAAGGGCTTCCCCCCAGGCGGCGCCACAGGGCCAGCGTTCCCGTTCGGTGAGGCTGAGGGCAATCCCCTTCTCCCGGTAGCCGGCCTCATTCACGAACACCGGACAGACCGGGCCATCCACCGCCGCCAGCTCGGGTCGATACGGGACGACGGCGCCATCCTCGAGCAGGAACAACGGATCACCGCTCTTCAGGGGCCGCCAGTCGCGATCCTGCAGGAGCGGATGCACGATTCCCCGCACCTGCCCATCCGCTGCCCGCGGCAGGTCGAGGCTGCGCAGGTGCCGGTGCACCACCAGCTCGCTCGGCAGCCGGAGCCGTCCTTGCCTGGCGATCGCCAGCACCGCGAGGGTCTCCTCCAGGGCCAGCCGCGTCTGCTCGACGATCTCCGCCCGAATCACGCCCTGGGGCACAGGCCCCACCTCGATCACCAGGCCGCAGGGCCAGCGCTCCACCAGATAACCCGTCTGGGCCGGATCCCCCTCATGCAGGTAAAGGGGCAGCCCCAGCCGGTCCTGGAGGGCTGCCGCCAAGGCCAGATCCGCCGGCCGCCGGCCATACACCACCAATGAATTGCCCATGGCCGCGGTGGTGCTGTGCAGATCGATCACCACCGCGGCCGGCTGCAATCCCCCAGGACCATGGAGCGCCAGCAGCTCCCGGGCCCGGATCACCTCCCGGTCGAGGCAGTCACCATCGGCGAGCAACTCAGGCGCAAAGCTGCGGTTCAGGTCCCGATCGCCGTAGCGGCGGCAAGCCACCAGGGCCTCCGGGTGACCGATCACAGGCTGCACCACAAGGCCGTGGGGGTTCCAGGCGCCCATGCCCCGCTCCCGGCATCCCAGCAGCCAGGGGGCATTGGATTCATTGCCATGGGTGCCGGCCACCACCAGAACCGTCGCCGTCATGCCACGCCATTCAGAGGTCGGGGCTGCCAGCCTGACGCAGACAGCTTCCAAGGCAACCTGCTCCCATGGCCATTCCCGCCCCGGTGGTCCGCGGTGTCCGCTGCACCTGGCACTGGCAGTGGCAGCAACTGATGGGCGGGCTAGGGCCCGCGGATGCCGAGGGCAACTACCGGCGGCCTGCCGGTGCCTTCCCAGCACCGCCGCCCATCCCGAGCGAAGGCGACCTGGCCGCCGGCCATCATCTGATCGTGGGGCGCAGCTGCCCCTGGGCCCACCGCACCTGGTTGGTGTGGAGCCTGCGCCAGCTCCAGGGCAGCCTCTCCCTGGTGGTGGCCGAACCCGATCCCAACGGCGGTCTCTGGCGGCTGGCGCCCCCGTTTCAGGGCTGTGCAACCGTGCGGGACCTCTACAACCAAGCCGGGGCGCCTGCCGATGCCCGCGCCACCGTGCCCGTGCTCGTGGGTGGCACCACCCAAGCGGTGCTCAGCAATGAAAGTGCCCGGTTGATGGAGTTGCTCGATCGCTGGCCGGTCGCGGGCGAAGGTCCGGGTGCCCTGGCCTGCGGCGCCCTGCAACCGGCGGATCGCGAGGCCGACCTCAGCAGCTGGCGGAAGCGCCTGCAACACGACATCAATGACGGGGTTTACCGCTGTGGTTTCGCCCGCAACCAGGCCGCCTACGACCGCGCCGAAGCAGCCCTGTTCGCCGCCCTCGATGACCTGGAGGCCACCCTGGTGGACAGCGGCCCCTGGATCCTGGGAGACCGGCTCACCCTGGTGGATGTGCAGCTGTTCCCGACCCTGAGCCGCTGGGAACTGGTCTACGAGCCGCTGTTCGGCTGCAGCCGGCGTCCCCTGTGGCACTACCCGCAGCTCTGGGCCTGGCGGCGGCGCTTCTACAGCCTGCCCGGGGTGGCCACCACCTGCTGGCCGGAAGCATGGCGGCGGGATTACTTCGGGGCCCTGTTTCCCCTCAACCCCTCCGGCATCGTGCCGGCAGCCCCGGAGTTCTCCACACTGGTGCTGGCGGATCCCCCCGCCCCCAGCCGCCGCCAACCATGACCAGCAGCACCGACCCCCAGTTTGAAGGGGTCTACGGCACCTACAGCATTGATGCCCAGGATCGTCGCGACGTGCTTGCCTATCGCCTGTCGTTGCTGGCGGTGGCCGTGGGGCAGCTCGGGTGGCTGCTGCAGTGGCGCAACCTCGGCCCCGCATCGGTCTGGCCGTGGCTGCTGCTGATGGCCCTGGGACTCGGGCTGGCCCTGCGCTGGATCCACATCTACCTGCGGCCCCTGCATCGCGCCCTGTTGATCCTCTGGATGCTGGGCTGCGCCGGAGCGATCGGCCTGGCCTTCAGCACCGGCCCTGCCGGGATGCTGGCCGCCGTGCACGACCAACCCCTCTGGATCCTGGCGGTGGGCCCCTACTTCGCGGCCCTGGCGGGCATCGGCTTCAAGGAGTTCTTCTGCTTCCGCCGGCCGGAAGCGATCGGGGTCACCCTGCTGCTGCCCGTGGCCTTGCTGGGCCATCTGCTCGGCGTGCTGCCAAGCCGGGCCTCCGGCAGCCTGCTGCTGCTGGAGGCGTGCCTGCTGCTGCTGCTCTGCCTGCGCAAATTCCCAATGGAGGCCGCCGCCGATGTGGGTGACAAAAGTGTCTTTGCTTACCTGGAGCAGCAGCGACGCAACGGCTAGGCAGTGGCTTTGATCAGTCTGGTCGGCGTCAGCAAGGACTTCGGCCTGCGGACCCTGTTCGAGAACCTCACCCTGCACCTGGGGGAACGGGAGCGGCTGGGGCTGATCGGACCCAATGGGGCCGGCAAATCCACCCTGCTGAGAATCCTGGCCGGCCAGGAACCCCCAGGAGCCGGCGAACGGCGCTGCCCCGGCCGGCTGCGGGTGGTGATGGTCGATCAGGAGAGCCAGCCCAACCCCGACCACACCGTGCTGGAGGAGATCTATGCCGGCAATGGCGAGCGCATGGACCTGCTGCGGCGCTACGCCAGCCTCAGCCAGGAACTCTCCACCGATCCGAGCGCTCCCCACCTGCTGGCGGAACTGACCAGCCTCAGCAGCCGCATGGACCAGGCCGAAGCCTGGGGCCTGGAACAGCAATGCCGGGAGGTGCTCGACCGGCTCGGCATTCAGGACACCAACCGCAAGGTGGCGGAGCTCTCGGGCGGCTACCGCAAGCGGCTCGCCCTGGCGGCCGCCCTCGTAGCCGATCCCGATGTGCTGCTGCTCGATGAACCCACCAACCACCTCGATGCCGATGGGGTGGAGTGGCTGCAGACCTATCTCGAACGCTTCCGCGGCGCCCTGGTGCTGATCACCCACGACCGGTATGTGCTCGACCGGGTCACCCGGCGGATCGTGGAGGTGGACCGGGGCGAAGCCCGCAGCTACGAGGGCAACTACGCCACCTACCTGGCCACCAAGGCCGAGGAGGAAGCCTCGGAAGCGGCCACCGCCGCCAAGTTCCGCGGCACCCTGCGGCGGGAGCTGGCCTGGCTGCGCCAGGGCCCGAAGGCTCGCAGCACCAAGCAGAAGGCCAGGCTGCAGCGCATCGAAGCGATGCGGGAAGCCCCGACCCGCCAGGCACGGGGCCAGGTATCCCTGGCCTCCAACAGCCGGCGCCTCGGCAAGCGGGCGATCACGGCGGAAGCCCTGACGGTGTGGGTGGGGGAGGGCGACCAGCGGCGCACCCTGTTGCGGGATTTCAGCTACGACTTCAGCCCGGAAGACCGCATCGGCATCATCGGGGCGAACGGTGTCGGCAAATCAAGCCTGCTGGAGGTGATCGCCGGCCGCCGGCCCGCCAGCAGCGGCAGCCTCGAACTCGGCAGCACCGTGAAGCTGGCCTACTTCGACCAGCACAGCGCCGACCTGCTGGCGGGAAAGGGGCTGGAACGCAAGGTGATCGATGTGGTCAAGGACGGGGCCAGCCAGGTGGAGGTGGAGGGTCGGCAGCTGAGCGCCTCCCAGCTGCTGGAGCGGTTCCTGTTTCCTCCAGCCCAGCAGCACCAGCCGGTGGCCAAGCTCTCCGGCGGTGAACGACGGCGGCTCTACCTCTGTCGCCTGCTGATCGAGGCCCCCAATGTGCTGCTGCTCGATGAACCGACCAACGACCTGGACGTGCAGACCCTGAGCGTGCTTGAGGACTTCCTCGAGGACTTCCGCGGCTGTGTGGTGGTGGTCTCCCACGACCGCTACTTCCTCGATCGCACCGTGGATCGGCTGTTCAGCTTTGACAACGGGGTCCTGGTACGCCACGAAGGCAACTACAGCGACTACATCGACCGTCGCCAGCAGGCCCTCCGCGCCGCGACCGGGCCCCAGGGCGGCCGCCGCGGAGAGCGAAGCCCGACGACCCAGGCGCCCACCGGCACCACCCCCGCTGGCGACCCCCCAGGCCAGCCCGGGGGCAAGGCCGCTGCCTCCGCGGCGCCACGGCGGCGCAGCTTCAAGGAGAGCCGCGAATTGGCCACCCTGGAGCAGCAGTTGCCGCTCTGGGAGCAGCAACGGCAGACGCTCGAGGCGGACCTGGCTGGCTGCGGCAGTGATTACACCCGCCTGGAGGCCCTGACCCAGGAGCTCGCCGAGCTGGCGACCAGGATCCACCAGGGGGAAGAGCGCTGGCTCCTACTCAGCGAGCTGGCGGGCTGAACGCCGGCGGCGCCAGCCATGGGCCAGCTCCTTGGAGCTGCAGCCGGAACGCAGGGCCTCTTCAGGCTGGCGGGGCGGCAGGCCGCAGCAGGGCCCGAGGGCTTCCGCCGGAGGTTCCGGCACCCTCCAGGGCTGGTGGCGGGGTCTCAGTCCCCGGGCCTCCTCCTGCAGGAACGCTGTGGGTTTGTAGTCCTCGGCGCTGCGATGGAGAGCCATCTGGTCACCCATGCGCCGCAGGTACAGATCCTGGAACCAGTTGATCTGATGGTGATCGAACGCCTCACAGACCGCCTGGAGCGAAGCGAAGCGTTGACTGACCTTGCCGCTGGGCGCGCATTGTTTCCATTCCAGGATCTGGTCGAAGCTGAGTCCGGGGCGCCAGAGGCGCTGCTCGGAGAGGTAGCAGTCCTGATCCGGGCCGTTGATCCAGAAGAGACGGCCCTGTTCATCCATGAAGTGGCGACCTCGACGCTGCTTGATCCGGCTCATGGCGGAGGCTCCATCGACGATGCCCTTCTGTTAGCAACGCCGCACCAGATCAGCAGCAGCCCACTGAGGCGCCCACAGATCCTGCCAACCCCCGTATGGTGTGACCGATCTGAAAGGGCTTGAGAGCCCGTCACCCTTCATGAACTCCATCGACGAGCACATCCGCAAGGATCAAGCCGAGATCGAGAAGGCCCGCGCCGAAGGCGATCAAGGCAAACTTCGCCACCTCGAGGAGGAGCTCCAGGGGCTTAAGGAGTACAAATCCCACCACCCCGAAGACAACCACGACCCGACCGCCCTCGAGGTCTACTGCGACCTCAACCCCGAAGCCCCCGAGTGCCGCGTCTACGACGACTGATCAAAGCCTGACCCCCAGGTGTCAGAACAGAGCTGCCTTCAGGTGATCCCCAGGCAGCTCCACACCTCCTGGAGCAATCGATCCAAACCTTCAGCCATCGCCGCTGAGATCACCAGCACAGGCTGACCGGCGGCATCCTCCAGTTCCCCCACCAGCTGGGGCAGCTCAGACGGTTCGACCAGTTCCCGCTTGTTGAGCACCAGCAGCCGCGGCCGTTGATCGAGCCCATGGCCGTAGGCCTGCAGCTCACCGCTGACAACGCGCCAATCGGCCACCACGTCCTCGGCACCACCATCCACGAGGTGGATCAATAACCGGGTGCGTTCGATGTGCCGCAGAAAATCGTGCCCCAGCCCCGCCCCCTGGGACGCTCCAGCAATCAGACCGGGGATGTCGGCGAACACGGTGCCGTCGCCACTCGGTCGACGCACCACGCCCAGGTTGGGCACCAGGGTGGTGAACGGATAATCCGCAATCCTGGGGCGGGCCGCCGACAGCACTGAAATCAAGGTGCTCTTACCGGCATTCGGCAGCCCGATGATGCCGACCTCGGCGAGGAGCTTCAGCTCTAGCTGCAGCAGCCACTCCTCACCATCGCGACCTTCCGTGAACTTCTCCGGGGCCCGGTTGCGGTTGCTGAGGTAATGGGCATTGCCAAGCCCGGCCCGACCGCCGGCGGCCACCAGCAGCTGATCGCCGGCCTGGATCAAATCCCCCAGCAGGATGCCGGTGCGCCGGTCGCGCACCTCCGTGCCACAGGGCACCCTCACCACCAGATCGGAGCCGCTGGCGCCGGTGCAGCGGTTTGGACCACCACGACGGCCCTCCTCGGCCTCAAACAGACGCCGGTACTTGAAATCGAGCAGGGTCTGGAGATTGGAATCCGCCAGCAGCAACACATCACCGCCGCGGCCCCCATCGCCCCCGGAGGGTCCACCCGCCGGGACGTATTTCTCGCGGCGGAACGCCACGATGCCGTCGCCGCCACGGCCTGCGCGCACGGCGATCCGTGCCTGATCAATGAACTGCATGAACGATGGACCGAAGAAGACGTGCCAGAAGACGGATCGGGAGATACAGCCTGAACGGAAGATCAGGTGCTGCCGGCCTGCGCGTGCTCCAACCCTAAGATCGCCCCGTCTCACCCCAACCGCCCAGCCCCCGCAGCCACTTGGCCCAGGTCCGGTTCCAGACGATCAACAAGACCTACCCACCAAGGCGGGGAGGAGCGCCGGTGCCGGTGTTGCGGGAGCTGGATCTCGCCATCGACGACGGCGAATTCCTTGTGCTGGTCGGTCCCTCCGGCTGCGGGAAGAGCACCCTGCTGCGGCTGCTCGCCGGCCTGGAAACCCCTGATTCAGGGCAGATCTTCGTGGGTGAACGACCGGTGGTCGGTCTGCCACCCTCCCAGCGGGACGTGGCGATGGTGTTCCAGAGCTATGCGCTCTATCCCCATC
Organism: Prochloraceae cyanobacterium; assembly: GCA_040377855.1. Lineage (GTDB taxonomy): Bacteria > Cyanobacteriota > Cyanobacteriia > PCC-6307 > Cyanobiaceae > CAIXOZ01. The sequence goes on from JBEINY010000017.1 coordinate 7,803, forward strand.
TCAGCGTCGCCGACAACCTCGGCTTCGGCCTGCGCCGCAGCCGCCGGCGAACCCCGATCCAGCAACTCCAGGACAGCCTCCATCGCGGCACCCGCCATTGGATCAACCCCCTGAGGGTGCCCTCCCGGCGGGAAGCGCTGATCGAAACCCGGATCGGGGAGGTGGCCCGCAGCCTCGAACTGGAAGCCCTGCTCGATCGCCGCCCGAAGGAACTCTCCGGTGGCCAGAAGCAGCGGGTGGCCCTGGGCAGGGCCATCGCGCGGAACCCGGCCGTGTTCCTGATGGATGAACCCCTCAGCAACCTCGACGCCAAGCTCCGGGCCGGCACCCGGGCCCAGATCGTGGCCCTGCAACGGCGCCTGGCCACCACCACGCTTTACGTCACCCACGACCAGGTGGAGGCGATGACCATGGGTCACCGCATCGCCGTGCTGCACCAGGGCCGGCTGCAGCAGCTGGGCACCCCGATCGACCTCTACCAGTGGCCCGCCAACCTGTTCGTTGCCCAGTTCATCGGCAGTCCTCCGATGAATCTGCTGCCGGTGCGGGTCGAAAGCGAAACGAGCCTGCTGCTGGGCGAGCGTCGCCTGCCGATCCAGGGCCCCCTGCAGGGGCTGCTGGGGGCCCGCAAGGGGGAAGCCCTCACCGCTGGCCTGCGGGCGGAGCACCTCACCCTGGCGCCAGCCACCAATCGCAACCTGCCGGCAGAGGTGTGCCACATCGAAGCCCTCGGCAATGAGCAGCTCGTGACGGCCCGCCTGCTCGATGGGCAGCACCTGGTGCAGCTGCGCTGTTCACCAGTCGAGCGGCTGGTGCCCGGCCAGACGATTCAGCTGGCGGTGGATCCCCTGGGCTGGCGGCTGTTCGAAGCCTCGGGGGAGGCCCTGCTGCCCCAAACCACGCCTGCCCCCGCCACCGGACCGAGCCTGCCTCCGATCAGCTGAAGCGCGTCCCGGGGCCAGACCGGCCGGGGTCCGGGTCAGCGCGGCCAGATCACGGAACAACCGGGGCCCCCGTCGCCCCGTTCGGCATCCACCACCCGCTCCACCTCCGGCAGGGACGCCAACCAGTCCCGCAGACCCCGCTTGAGCTTGCCGGTGCCGATGCCATGGATCACCCAGAGCGGTCCCTGGGCCGACCGCAACCGTTCCTCCACCGACGCTTCGGCCTCATGCACCCGCAGGCCGCGCACATCGACGGTGTTGGCATCGGTGCGCACCTGGGGGCCGGCCCCGCCTGAGCGCTGACGGGTCTGCACCCGCACCGCCACGGGTTCCGGCAGGGTCGGCTTCTCACCCTGGAGGCCCTCGACGGCGCCGAGCTCCACCTGGAGGCGCAGCACCCCACAGCGCACCGTGAGCTCGCGGCCGTCGTCGGAGATCTCGAGCACTTCGGCGGCCCTGCCCAGGGCCAGCAGTCGCACCCGATCGCCCACAGCTGGCTGCCAGCCCCGATGCTGCCGACGCTCCGGCCGGGGCTGGTGATCGCGCTCCAACCGCCTCAGCCGCTGCCCGGCCTGGCGGGCCACCTCACCAGCCCTGCGGCCATCGCCCCGCTCGGCAGCCGCCGCACCGCGCCGCAGGCGGCGGATCAGGCTGCGGACCTCCCCCTGGCCCTCGCGGATCGAACGCTCCAGTTCCTGGCGCCGCTGCTCCTGGAGCTCGGCACTCTGCTCCTTCTGCTGCTCCCAGCGGGCGAGCAGTTCCTCGTGCAGGAGCTCGGTGCGGGCCAGCAGGGCAGCGGCTTCCTCAGCCGCCTCCTGCTGACGCTGGCGTTGCTGCTCCAGGCCCTGGATCACCTGGTTCACATCGCCGTCGGCACCTGGGGCCAGGAGGGCCGCCGCCGCCTGTATCACGGCCCCATCGAGGCCGAGCCGACTGGCGATCGCCAGGGCATTGCTGCGACCGGGGATGCCCCACAGCAGGTGATAGGTGGGGGAAAGGGTCTCGCTGTCAAACGCCACGGAGGCGTTTTCAAACCGGGAATCCTCGTATTTGAGGGCTTTGAGCTCCCCGAAATGGGTGGTGGCCACCGTGAGCCGGGCCCGATCGGCCAGGTGGCGCAGCAGGGACACCGCCAGGGCCACCCCCTCGCTCGGATCGGTGCCAGCACCCACCTCATCGAGCAAGACAAGGCTGGCCCCGCCAGCGGCGCTGAACGGCCCATCCGCCGCCGGCAGGGCCTCCAGGATCCGGGCAATCCGGCGCACATGGCCGCTGAAGGTGGAGAGGTTCTGCTGCAACGACTGCTCATCGCCGATATCGGCGAGCACCTGGCTGCACCAGGGCAGCTCGGGGGTTCCCTGGCAGGGCAGGAACAGCCCCGCCCGCGCCATCAGGGCCGCCAGCCCGAGGCTCTTGAGGGTTACGGTCTTGCCGCCGGTGTTCGGACCGGTGATCGCCACCACCCTCAGATCCTCGGGGACGGAGATGGTGACGGGCACCACGGCCTGCCCCCCCAGGCGACGCTCTTGCCAGAGCAGCAGGGGATGGCGCAGCTCCTGGAGCCGGAAGGAGCCCGCTGGCCCAACCTGCAGACGGGGCCGTACGGCGCCAAGCCACTGGCCATAACGGGCCCGGGTGAGGGCCGCATCCAGCCGCACGAGCACGGCCTGCAGCCGCTCCAGGGCGTCGGCCTCATCGGCCACCAGCCCACTGAGCTGGCGCAACACCACCTGCTCCTCCTCCCGCTCAAGCCCCTCGAGATCCCGGATCCGATTGCCGAGGCTGACCACCGCCTGGGGCTCAATGAACACGGTGTTGCCGGAGGCGGAGCTGTCGTGCACCAGGCCGGGCACCTGGCCACTGGCACCGGCCTTGACCGCCAGCACCGGTCGCCCCTGACGCTCGGCGATCACCGTGTCCTGGAGCAGGGATCCATAGCGGCGCAACAGATCCTGCAGCCGCTCACGCCGCTCGGCCCGGGCCCCCTTGAGCTGGCGACGCAGCCCCTCGAGCACGGCGCTGGCCCGATCGGCGACGCGGCCGCCATCATCGAGGCAGAAATGAAGGCGCTGCTCCAGCTCCGGCAGGGTGCGCAGCTCACCCACTGTCTCCGTGCAGACCGGCCGCAGCTCCTCATCGGCAATCTGACGCCGCAGACGGCGGGCCGCCGCCAGGGTGCCGGCAACCGCGAGCAGGGCCTCCCCCCCCGCGCAGCCCCCCTTGGCACAGAGGGTCACGGTGGTGGCGATGTCGGCCACACCGCTGAAGCTGAGCCCCCCCTCCAGCAGCCCATCGAGGCCGAGCAGTTCGGTGGTTTCGTTGAGCAGGCGCTCGCTCTCGGGCCGATCGGCACCGAGGGGCAACGCCAGGCAGTGGCGGCGACCAGCGACGGTGCTGGCGAAACTGGCCAGGTGCTCGGCCAGGCGGGACCACTCGAGCAGCTCCAGGGCTTCAGCGGCGATCCCGGTGGTGGGCGGCGGTGCGGACAGGGTCACCCGGCGTCCTTGATGTTGGAGACGATGCCCCCGGCGGGCTCATGGAGAAGCTCGAGCCAGTTGCCGTCGGGATCCTGGAAATAGAAGGAGGCGGTGCCGTCGCGATGGTCATGCACCGGACCGACCCGGTGACCGGCCGCCGCCAGGCTGCTGTGGACCTGGTCCACCTCCTCCCGCTCGCGCACATGGAAGGCGACGTGGGGACCGGCGGCGCGGTAGTCAGGGCTGAGCAGGGCCACCCCATCACCACCACCGGGCAACTGCAGGTAGGACCAGTCCGGAGCATCCCAGGTGAGCTCGAACCCGAGCGCCCGGTAGAAATCCTTGGCGCGCTCCATGTCCTGGACGCGCACCGCCACATGGCCGAGACGAAGCTGGGGTTGCGAAGACACGTCTGGGGATTCGATTGCAGCCATTCTCGAAGCCGGTGATCAGTGGCGCCGGGCCAGAAGCGAGGACACCCGACAGACGCACCCGATCGAGAAGCCGATGGCTGTGCTGCCGACCAGCCCCCAGCCGGAGGCCGGGAGATTGAAATCAGGGGCCCCCCCGGGGGCCACCACCGCCGGCCACAGGACTCGGGTCAACCTTGCTTCAGCCATTGGGCCGCATCACAGGCGTGGTAGGTGAGGATCAGATCCGCACCGGCCCGCTTGAAGCAGAGCAGGGTTTCCAGCACCACCGCCCGCTCATCGATCCAGCCGCGTTCCGCAGCGGCCTTGACCATCGAATACTCGCCACTGACGTTGTAAGCAGCGATCGGCAACTCGCTCTCCTGCCGCAGGCGGTAGATGATGTCGAGGTAGGCAAGGCCAGGCTTGACCATCAGGATGTCGGCCCCCTCGGCCTCATCCAGCTGGGCTTCGGTGAGGGCTTCCCGGCCATTGGCGGGATCCATCTGGTAGGTGCTCTTGTCCTTGGGGATGGGCTTGCCGCCCTGGGCCCGCGGCGCCGAATCGAGGGCCTCTCGGAAGGGTCCGTAGTAAGCGGAGGCGTACTTGGCGGTATAGCTGATGATGCCGACGTGCTCAAAGCCGGCCTCATCGAGGGCCTCGCGAATCGCACCGACCCGCCCATCCATCATGTCGCTGGGGCCGATCAGGTCGGCACCGGCCCGGGCCTGGGCCACGGCCTGGCGGCAGAGAATCTCCACCGTTTCGTCGTTGAGCACCACCCCCTCCTGGCTGACGATGCCGTCATGGCCATCGCAGGAATAGGGATCAAGGGCCACATCGGTCATGATCGTCATGCCCGGATGCACCTCCTTCAGGCGACGGATCGCCCGGGGAATCAGGCCCCCCTCATTGCAGCACTCGAAACCGTCTTCGGTCTTGAGGCCATCGGCCACCTTGGGGAACAGCACCACGCAGCGAATGCCGAGGTCCCAGGCGCGACCCACTTCCTGCACCAGACCCTCCAGGCTCCAGCGCTGGGCACCGGGCATGGCCCCGATCGGCTCATTGCTGGCTCCCTCATGCACGAACAGGGGATAGATGAAATCGGAGGCCGAGAGGTGGTGCTCGCGCACCATCGCCCGCAGGGCCGGCGTGCGGCGCAGACGACGGGGGCGGTAGGTGAGGTCCATGGAGAGCCGGGGGATCGGCGGATCCTACGGAGACAGGTCCCAGCCCCGAGCCTTCGAAACAAGGTTGTGACCCAGGGTTGACGGAGCCGGAACCACCGAGAGCCAAGCCTCGCGACAGGCGATCCCCAGGTCAGAGCCTGGCGGTGCTGAGCCAGTCGGCCCGGGGATCCACACCGCGCAGTTCCCGCAGCTGCTCGATCAGTTGCCGCTCCTGCTCCGAGAGGGTGGCAGGCAGCTTCAAGGTGGTGGTGAACAGCAGATCACCGCGACCCTGGCGGGTGGGCCAGCCCTTGCCCTTGAGCCGCAGACTGCGGCCGGGGGGCGTGCCGGCGGGCACCTGCACCGTGGCTTCGCCATCGGGAGTGACGACCTTCACCTCGGCTCCGAGCAGCAGCTCATCGAGGCTGAGGGGCAGATCCGCCCGTAGCTGCTCCCCCTCCAGCGACCAGACCGGATGCGGGGTGAGCTGGAGGTTCAGGTACAGATCGCCGCGGCGACCCGTGGTCGGCTGCTGCTTGCCCTTGCCCTTGAGCCTAAGGCGACTGCCATCGCGCACGCCCGCAGGGATACGCACCTGCACCCGTTCCTCGTTGACGAAGATCGGACGTTCACAACCGCGGAAGGCTTCGCCGAAGCTGACGTTGAGGGTGGCCTCGGCATCAAGGTTGAGGGGCTGGGAGCGGGGCCCACCGGCACCGGGGAAACCGGATGCACCGCCGAAGCCGGCCGGAAAGCCTGAACCGAAGCCGAAACCGGCCGGACCGCCGGAACCACCGCCGCCGCCTGGTCCACCGAAACGGCCGAGCAGATCATTGATGAAATCGTCGAAATTGCCGTAGCGGCCGAAATCGACATCGGCGCCACCGGAAGCGGCACCAGCCTTGTTCCAGTACTGACCGAACTGTTCGTAGCGCCGGCGCTTGTCCGGATCGGAGAGCACCTCATAGGCCTCGCTGATCTCCTTGAACTTGGCCTCGGCGGAGGCGTCACCTGGATTGACATCCGGGTGGTACTGGCGAGCAAGCTTTCGAAAGGATCTCTTCACGGTGTCGGCATCAGCCCCGCGCTCCACGCCCAGAACCTTGAAGTAATCGCGATAGCCGGTCACACGGAAGGAGGCAACGGGGGGGCAGGCGCGGCGGCCGCCCCAATCTTCTCAGTGAAAACGGGCGGCGGTGGTCGGCCGTGGGGGCGGAAGGCCGAACGATGGAGCTACGGTCTGGCTTCTGCTCAAGGCACCCTGGCCATGGCCGTCCTGCGCTCCATGCTTCTGACGGCTGGATCCGCCGTGATGCTGATCGCCGGGGCACCATCCCTGGCCCAGGCCCAGCCCTCCACGCAGGGGGCCTCGGTCGATGCGCCAAAGCCTCGAATCAACAGCATTCCCGCCAATCCCGAGGCGCGGCAGGTGGAACTGGCGCAACGGCTGTCGGCCGCCGGCGCCCTGTTCTACGGGGCCTGGTGGTGTTCCCACTGCAACCACCAGAAAGAGTTGTTCGGCAGCAAGGCAAGCGCCTGGCTGCCCTACGTGGAATGCGACCGTGACGATGCTGGCCGCAAACGCTGTCAGAACGCTGCGGTGCGGGCCTATCCCACCTGGGTGATCGGCGCAGATCGCCGCGAAGGCGTGCTGACGCTGGAGGAGCTGCAGACCTGGCTCAAGGAGGCCGCGCCGAAGGCGACTCAAGCAGGCACTCCCACCGCTGCCCCGGGAGCCAACCCAGCCCCCAGGCCATAAACCAGGGCCTGGCAATCGCCCCGGCTCAGTTGCTACGGGGACTGCCGTTGTATTGAACCTGCAACACCTGCTGACCGGAGGGAGCGACGAGAATCTGGGTCTCGACGGTTGCGGGTTGGCGATACACCTCCCAGCCCGGGGAGCCTCCGAGGAAGCGGAACGTGAAGCCCTGATCGTTGCTGTTGATCAGACAAGAGCCGCCATCACGGCTGTGCATGCACCTGGCCGCGAAGTAACGCGTCAGCCCACCGTTCAGTTTCTCGGCGGTCATCCGGGCCAGGTTGGTGGCCCGTTGCAGGTCACCCCCCAGCTGGGCCCGGGCCGTGGATCCCCCCAGGAGGGTGAGACCAACGGCCACCACCAGAGCCAGAGACCTGCGCATCATGTTCGTCCGCACTCAGAGATGGTCTAGGGAGAAATCTCCCCACGAGCCGCTGCCGGCCCAACAAGGTTCAGCAGGCTGTCAAAAAGGTTCACGGGCTGAGCCTCGACCCTTGGAGGTACGCATCGTCCGATACTGACTGACAGGACTTGTTCTCCACAACCCAAAAAGCGGTGCCCGCCTCCGAACGACGCCAACTGAATGTTCCCCTGGATCCGTCGTTGGTCGACGCTCTCAAGACCAGGGCGGCCGAGGAAGGGGTCACCCTCGCCCGCCTGGTGCAGCTGCTGTTGAGCGCCGCCATGGAAGGCTGGACGGCCGCTCCAAACATCCAGAGCCGCCTCGACGACCACGAACAGCGCCTCTCTCTTCTGGAGAATCACCCGCTGCTGAAAACACCGCGACCCTGACCAACATCCGCGAATCTGCATATAAGCTGCATAGTTCACCTAGGAAGGCTTCGACCCGAAGCAGGCGTGTGTCTGAACCACTCCGTTCTTCATCAACCTCCAAGCGCAGCTCGGTGCGCCTGTCGACCACGGTTCCGGCGAGCCTGATGAAGGCCTTGGAGAACCGAGCCATGGAAGAGGGCCGCAGCGTCAGCAACCTCGTGGCCTTTCTTCTCGAAAGCAGCCTCGATCCCCACCGTCGCGATTGAGGTGGCCTGGATGAATCGTCCTCTTCCAGAGAACGGCTTGATTCCGGTACCTTTGGCCATCGCCGCCCGATCGGCGGCAGGGTGTCGTCTTTCCTGGCAGTCGCCGAGACAGGTGGCCGAATGCTTAGCGCGATCGGCTTCTCGAGGCCAAGATCCAACCTCCGAGAACCCTCGCAGTGCCATGAAAAGGGCCCTTCCAGGCCCCATGGATCATTTGGTTGATAAGGCTGATCTCACCCCATCTCCCTTAAAGGGTCAGGCGGCCACAGGGGCAGCTTGACGGGAGAAACGAACGATGTTGTTCGCTGTTACGGGTTTGCTCTTACCGAGCAGGCTTCAGTCACCCTCCTTTTGCCCCGTCGAAACCATTGCAGCCCCAGGAGCGATTCGCCCAGGGCTGACCGGGCGGAATCAGAGTGGAGCTGAGCGGAATCGAACCGCTGTCCGAAGCACTGGTGTGAGCCACCTAGTCCGACCGGAGTCGGACCCATTCATTGTGGCAGGAGAGTGGAAGGCTCGAGGAGCACCGTCGTCATGGTCATCACCGAACAAACCTGGCGAAGGAACCGCCCATGAGCCGCGCCGGCACCGATGCTTACGGCATCGCCGTCCTCCCACCTGGCCTCGAGGAGGTGGGGGCCCGGGAGCTGGAGGCGCTTGGAGCCCGCGAGGTGCAGGAGCGTCGCCGGGCGGTGCGCTGCCTGCTCGATCCAGCCACGTTCTACCGCCTGCACCTCCAGGCCCGGCTGCCCTTCCGGATCCTGCGGGAGCTGGCGGTGTTTCCCTGCCGCAACCGCGAGGATCTGCACCATGGCGTCCAGCAGGCCGCCGACTGGAGCCGCTGGTTGCCGCCGGAGGTCAGCTTCCGGGTTGATGCCAGCGGCAGCCTGCCGGGGCTGAACCACAGCCACTACACCGCACTCCAGGTCAAGAACGCGCTGGTCGACTGGCAACGGCAGCACTGGGGATCGCGCTCATCGATCCAGCTCGATGACCCGGACCTGTCCCTGCACGTGCACCTCAGCCCAGGCGGCCCTGGCAAAGAGGCCCATGCCACCCTCAGCGTCGACGGATCCGGGGGCAGCCTGCACCGCCGCGGCTATCGCCCCCGGGTGGGGCTGGCGCCGCTCAAGGAGAACCTGGCCGCCGGCCTGATCGCCCTCACCGGCTGGGATGGCTCCGTGCCGCTGGTGGATCCCCTCTGCGGCTCCGGCACCCTGCTGATCGAAGCCGCCTGCCGGGCCCGGGGCCTGGCCCCGGGCCTGCTCCGGGACGGGGGCGGTGCCTGGCGCCCCCGCCAGTTCGGCTTCGAGCGCTGGCCCGACTTCGATCCGCTTCTCTGGCAGCAGGAAGTGGAAAAGGCCCTGGCCCTGCAGGACACCCACCCGTCGTCGTTGCTGGCGCCCCTGCTGGGCCGGGAACTGGAACCCACCGTTCTGACCCAGGCCCAGCAAAATGCCACCGCCGCCGGCGTGGCGCCCTGGATCGATCTGCAACAGGGCGATCTGCGGGATCTGGTGCCCCCGCCTGGCCCCGGGCTGGTGGTGTGCAACCCCCCCTACGGCGAAAGGATCGGGGAGCGGGAGAGCCTGGAGGGGCTGTATGCCGATCTGGGCCAACTGCTCAAGGATCGCTTCAGCGGCTGGACCCTCTGGTTGCTGAGCGGCAACCCGGAGCTGACCGGTGCCCTGCGGATGAAGGCCAGCCGCCGGGTCCCCGTCAGCAATGGGGGCATCGACTGCCGCTGGCTCCGCTACGACATCCGTTGAACCGGAGGTGATCAGGCTTTTTGGCGGCGAAAGGGTGACCCAGGCCCGAACTGCTAGCAGCCTCAACGCCCCTGGATCGCCTTCAGGGTGCGGCGCAATCCCCCCAGGGTCTGGGGCAGGTAAGGCCCCCGCAGCAAGGTGCCGCCCCAGCGCAGAAAGATGCCCGCCAGCAGCAGATCCAGGGCCGCCACCACCAGGCTGGATTCCGCCCAGCCCAGGGAAAAGCGATCGTGAACCGTGACCAGCAGGGCAGCCTCGGCCGCCACCAGGGACAACGTGACCAGCGCCAGCCCGCCACTGAGCAGCAGCAGGCCGCCGATCAGCCGCCGTTTCTCCCGATCCGCCTCCTGCAGGGCGATCCGCACATGCAGATCCATCACCGAACCCGCCAGGGACGTGATCCTGGAGGCCATCTGGCCGCTGCGGCTGCGCCGGGGGGATTCCTGTTCGCCGCCCGTCGCCCCTTCGCCCTGAACGTCGCTCATCGGGAGCGGCGACCGGAGGCCAGCACCAGACCCAGCAGCAGACCAACCCCAGCCGCCACCCCGATGGAGAGCAGGGGCCTGGCGCGCACGGGCCGCTCGATCCTGGGACGCAACGTCGCGTTGAGGTCGTCGAGGAGATGCTCCAGCTGCTGCTCCAGGGGCCTCAGGGAATCCACAAACTGATGGGCCTGGTGGGTGGTGACCTGGGCCAGCTCCATCAGCTGGGTGCGAACAACCTCGGTGGTGCGGCCGGTCTGCTCGGCGATCACATGCACCAGCGGTTCGAGGCTGCCCCGGGTCGCCTCCAGGGTCTGGGCGGCCACCTCAGGCCACTGCCGCTGAATCGCAGGAAGCAGCGACTGGAAATGCTCCCGCAGCTGGGAAGCGGCAGCGACATAGCCAGGAAGGGCCTCCCGGTCGGGTCCGGCGTCGCGATCGGAGGGATCCATGGAAATCACAGGAAACGGGGCCTGGGGGCGCGAACGCCGTAACGCCAGAGCGCCAGGGTAGGGACAGCCATGGTGAATGGCCGTACCTCGGCTAAGTTTTGGGCGCTCGGCACCCTGCGGCCTCTTGGTTCACATCAACCAGGTCGAGCTCAGCCATTTCAAGTCGTTCGGTGGATCGTTGTCGATCCCACTCGAGCAGGGTTTCACCGTCGTCACCGGCCCCAACGGCTCCGGCAAGAGCAACATCCTCGATGGGGTTCTGTTCTGTCTGGGCCTGGCCACCAGCCGCGGCATGCGCGCCGAGCGGCTGCCCGACCTGATCAACAGCGCCATGTTGCGCCAGGGCCGCGCCGCCGAAACGGTGGTCAGCGTGCGCTTCGACCTCAGCGACTGGGAACCTGACAGCGCCGAAGCCGGCCTGGAGGCCCCCGCCGAAGGGCCCTGGATCCAGTCAAGCCAGAAGGAATGGACCGTGAGCCGCCGGCTGCGGGTAGCCCCGGGGGGCACCTACAGCAGCAGCTTCAGCGCCGACGGGGTGCCCTGCAACCTGCAACAGCTGCAGACCCAACTCCGGCGCCTGCGGGTCGACCCGGAGGGCAGCAACGTCGTCATGCAGGGCGATGTCACCCGGATCGTCTCGATGAGCGCCCGCGATCGGCGAGGCATCATCGACGAGCTCGCAGGGGTGGCCCTGTTCGACTCCCGGATCGAGCAGACCCGCAGCAAGCTCGATGAGGTGCAGGACCGCCAGGAGCGTTGTCGGATCGTCGAGCAGGAACTGCTCGCCTCCCGCCAGAAACTCGAACGCGACTGCGCCAAGGCCCGCTCCTATCAGCTGCTCCGCGACCAGCTCCACGTCGGCCGGCTCCAGGAGCAACGCCTGGCGGTGGAGGCGGCTCGCCTCAACCTGAACGCCCTGAGCGAACGCCAGCAGACCCTGGCCGAACGGCAGCAGCGGGAACGGGATGCCATCGCCGTCGACCAGGCCATCCTGGGCCAGGCCCAGGCTGAGCTGGTCACCCTCCAGGCGGAGGTAAGGGCCCTGGGGGAAGACCAGCTGATCGCGGTGCAATCGGAGCTGGCCGGCCTCGAGGCCAGCAACCGGGAGCTCCTGCGGCAGAAGGAGAAGCACGAACGGGAAGCCGAGGCCCTGCAGGGGCGTCGTCAGGCCCTGCAGGAGCGCCAGGCGGGGCTGCGCCGTCAGCAGCAGGAACTGCAGACAGGCCCCAACGATCAGGCCCTGGAGGCGGCGGAGCAGGCCTGCAGGGACGCGGAAGCGGCCGTGGACCTCTCCCGCCGCCGCCTCGGGGATGTGGCCGGACGGTCCGGCAGCTGGCTGGAGGAGCAACGCCAGCGACGGGAGCAGCGGCAGACCCTGCGGCAGACCCTGGCGCCCCTGCTCCAGGAACGACAGGAACGGGAGGAACGTCGTCGGCAGAACGGCCTCCGCTTGGACGAGCTTCAGGCTGATGCCGAACAGGAGGCCTCGAACAGCGACGGCATCCTCCAGGCCCTGACCCGGCTGCAGGCCGATGCGGACGTGCTCACCGCCAGCCTCCAGGCGGAACAGCAGGCGGTGGGCGAGTTGGCGGAACGGCTGGCGCTGCAACAGCGCACCCGCCAGCGCCTGGAGCAGGAACAGGGCACCCTGGAGCGGGAGATCGCCCGCCTCGACAGCCGCCGCGAGACCCTTCAGGAAAGCCGGGGCACCGGTGCCCTGCGGGTGCTGCTCGAATCCGGTCTGGAGGGATTGCATGGTCCCGTGGCCCAGCTCGGGGAGGTGGAGGAGCGGCTGCGCCTCGCCCTCGACACCGCCGCCGGCGGCCGCCTCGGCCAGGTGGTGGTGGATGACGACCGCATCGCCGCCCGGGCGATCGACCTGCTCAAAAGCCGCCGCGCCGGGCGCCTCACCTTCCTGCCCCTGAATCGGATCCAGGGCAGTGGTGGCGGCAGCGGTGCCGCCCTGCAACGGGGCAGCGGGGCGCTGGGCGGCAAGGCAGGCCTGGTGGGGAGAGCCGTGGACCTGATCCGCCGCGAGCCGGTGTACGACGAGGTGTTCCGCTACGTCTTCGGCGACACCCTGGTGTTCGACACCCTGGAGAACGCCCGGCGGGAACTAGGGCGCTGCCGGGCGGTGACCCTGGAAGGGGAACTGCTGGAGCGCAGTGGTGCCATGACCGGCGGCAGCCTTCAGCAGCGCAGCGGCCAGCTCAGTTTCGGCCTCAGCAGCGATCAGGACGATGCCGAACCCCTGCGAAGGCGCCTGCTGGAGCTGGGCGAAAGCCTGGTGGCCTGCCGCCGGATGGAGCTGGAGCTGGGCCAGGACCTCGAACAGCGGCGCCCGGGCCTGCAGCAGCGCCAGCAACGGCTCGCCGCCCTCACCGCCGAACGGCAGGCCTCCGAAAAGACCCAGCAACCCCTGCTGCAGCGGCAGCAGCAGCGCAGCGGCCGCCTCGACCAGCTCCGGCAAACACTCCAGGACGACAGCGCCCGACTGGAGGCCCTCAGCGGCGTGATCGAGCCCCTGCAACGGCAACTCGATCAGCTGGAGCAGCAGGAGGCCACCGCCCAGGCGGACCAGGATGGGGCCCGCTGGCAGGGCCTGCAGGAGGAACTCGAGCAGGCCGATCGCACCCTGGACGCCGCCCGCCTCACCCGGGACGGACACCTCAGCGCCCAGCGCGAGCGGGGCCAGGCGGCGGAGCGGGTCGAGGATCAGCTCACCGCCCTGGTCGGCGAGGAACGGCGGCTGGCCGACGAGGTGGTGGCCCTGGTGGCAGATCGGCAGCAATGGAAGCAGCAGCAGCAGGCTGATCAGGAACGGCGCCACGACCTCGAGCAGCGCCAGGCCGAACTCCAGGCCCGCTTCGGGGCCAGCCGCCAGGCCCGAGACAGCGCCGAAGCCCGCATCGGAGCCCTGCGGCAGGCCCTGCAGCAGAAGGAATGGGACCTGGAGCGCCTGGGGGAGGAGCGGCTGGCCCTTGAGGAGCAGGAGCGCAGTGACCGGCGACGGCTGCAGGAACTGGAGCAGGCCCTGCCCGATCCCCTGCCCGAGATCCCTGACGAGGTGCGGGAAGCGGGGCTTGAAGCCCTCCAGGCCAGCCTGCGTCAGCTGCAGCAACGCATGGAGGCCCTCGAGCCGGTGAACATGCTGGCCCTCGAAGAACTGGAGCAGCTGGAGCAACGGCTGGCCGACCTCGAGGAGCGGCTGGAGGTGCTCAACAAGGAGCGTGAAGAGCTGCTGCTGCGGATTGAAACGGTGGCCACCCTGCGCCAGGAGGCCTTCCTGGAAGCCTTCCAGGCGGTGGACCAGCACTTCCGCGAGATCTTCGCCGGCCTCTCCGATGGAGAAGGGCACCTGCAGCTGGAAAATCCAGACCAGCCCCTGGAGGGGGGCCTCACCCTCGTGGCCCATCCGAAGGGCAAGGCCGTGCGGCGCCTGGCCTCGATGTCCGGGGGTGAAAAATCCCTGACGGCCCTGAGCTTTCTCTTTGCCCTGCAGCGGTTCCGCCCCTCCCCCTTCTATGCCCTTGATGAGGTCGACAGCTTCCTCGATGGGGTGAACGTGGAGCGCCTCGCCGCCCTGATCGCCAACCAGGCTGATACGGCCCAGTTCCTGGTGGTGAGCCACCGCCGACCGATGATTGCCGCAGCCACCCGCACCATCGGCGTCACCCAGGCCCGGGGTGCCCACACCCAGGTGGTCGGGTTACCCCCGGCGGCCTGATCTACCCATCTGAGCCACAATGGGCCAAATGGCCCTTGCAGCCCCACGTTCGGCCGACCGGATTTGACCTCCTCCATGCCTCCTGCCGCCGATCCGGGTTCCGCTGCCGCACCGAGCGATCGGCTCTGGCTGCGCTCGGAACTGATGGGCACCCAGGTGATCACCCGCGACACCGGCCGTCGCCTTGGCGTTGTCGGCGAGGTGGTGGTGGACCTCGACCGCCGGGAGGTGGTGGCCCTGGGCCTGCGCGACAACCCCCTAACCCGCTTCCTGCCGGGCCTGCCCCGCTGGATGCCCCTCGACCAGATCCGCCAGGTGGGGGATGTGATTCTGGTGGAATCGGCGGATTCGCTCGCCGAGGGTTTCAATCCCGAGCGCTACAGCAAGGTGATCAACTGCCAGGTGGTCACCGAAGCCGGTGAGCAGCTGGGCCGGGTGCTGGGCTTCAGTTTTGACATCGAGACCGGAGAACTGACCACCCTGGTGCTGGGTGCCCTCGGCGTTCCCCTGCTCGGAGAGGGTGTGCTCAGCACCTGGGAGCTGCCGGTGGAGGAGGTCGTCAGCAGCGGCCCCGATCGGATCATCGTGTACGAGGGCTCGGAAGAAAAGCTCAAGCAGCTGGGTACCGGCCTCCTCGAAAAACTCGGCGTCGGCGGCCCCAGCTGGGAACAGGAGGAACGGGACCGCTACCGCTCCACCATGGTGCCGGTGGAGAACCAGCTGGCCGCCGGAACTCCCAGCCGGCAGGAGCAACGCCAGATTCAGCCCTCCACCGCCCGGGCCCTGGAACGGGACGAGGACTACGACTACGTCGAACTGGAGGAGCGGAGGCAGCAGGAACCCCTGCGCCAGAGGCGCTACCTCGATGAGGAGCGCGGCGACCGCTACGACGACCGCCGCGGCCGTTCCGACGAACCCCGCGGCCGCTTCGAGGACGGTCGCGACGATGAGGTTCGCGGCCGCTCACCCCGTTACGACGCACCCCGGGACCGCTACGACGATCGCCCGGTTGGTCGGGAGCTCGACGAACCGGACAGCGTGGAACGCCGCTATGGCCGCGATTCCCGCCTGGACAGTCCGCCTGAGGAGGCCCGTTCCAGAAACATCCGCTCCCTCGATCCCATCGATGCGGACGACCTGCCCCTCGAGGCAAGGAATCCGATCCGGCGACGGGACGAGCAACGCGACCGGGACCCAATCGAAGGATCCGAGCGAGACCCCCGTCCTGCCCCCCAGACCCGGCGCCCCCTCGACGTGGACGACCCCTGGTGAAGCAGCCTTGGGCCGCAGCACCAGGGCAGCCTGGCTTCAGGCGTCCTTGAAGGCCAGGGATGCCGAATTGACGCAATAGCGCTGGCCCGTGGGGGCGGGGCCGTCATTGAAGCGGTGGCCGAGATGGGAGCCGCAGTTGGCGCAGAGGATTTCGGTGCGCACCATGCCGTGGCTGCTGTCGGTGCGGATGCTGATCGCATCGTTCTGGATGCCATCCCAGAAGCTGGGCCAACCGGTGCCTGAATCAAATTTCGTCTCCGAACTGAACAGCTCGGCATCGCAGCAGATGCAGCGGTAGGTGCCGTGGCCCTTGTGATTCCAGTAGGCACCGGTGAAGGCCCGTTCAGTCCCCCCCTCCCGGGTGACCCGGAATTGTTCCGGGCTCAACCGCTGACGCCACTCCTGCTCCTGGGAGGAAGTGGCCGCCGTTCCCGGGGTTTGTTCATCGGCCATGGCATCGGTCCAGCGGAAGGGCGCCAGCCTAGAAAGTGCGGCCCCCTTCCGGCACCAGCCCCTCCACCAGATGGGCCAGGGCCGCCACGGCACCGGGCTGCCCCCGCAGCGACCGCAGATCCTCCTGCACCCCCCGCAGGCGGTCGGGGTGGTCCAGCCAGTCGGCGGCCTCCGCGGCGATCTGCTCCGGGGTGATCGTGCCGACCCGCTCCGGCACCACGGCTCGGCCGGCACTGATGTTGGGCCAGGCCAGGAAGCCATGGTTGCGCATCCGCCAGGCCGCCAGGGCCGCCCCCAGCAGCCAGCGCAGGATCGGCAACCGCGCCAGGATGCCGAGGCCCCCATCCCAGGCCTGCATCACCTCCAGATGCTGGGTGGGAACAAGCACCAGCATCGGGATTCCAAGGGCGCCGAGCTCGGCCGTGTTGGCCCCCACCGTGGTGAGCGCCAGGGTGCATTGGCTGAGGGCCCCGTGCACCGGGTGCTCCTCCAGCAGCAGGATCTCGGTGCCGGCGTCCGTGCGCAGGCGGCGGTGAGGGCTGGAATCGCCGGGCGCAGGCTCCAGCAGCTCCGGCTGACCACTGCTGTAGGAAGCGGCGATCGGGTTACGGCTACCGGCGTAACGCAGCAGGTCGTCGACGCTCGTGGTGGGAGCGAGCGGCAACAGGAAGCGGCAGCCGGGCCTGAGGCGGCTGAGGCGATCGGCGGTTTCCAGCAGGAAGGGCATGCCCACCGCCAGCTTCGCCCCCTTGGATCCCGGCAGCACGGCCACCCACTCCCCCGCCGGAAGCGGCGCTTCACTGCGGGCGGCCGCCGAGAGGTCGGCCATCAGGTCGCCGACGATGGTGCAACGGGACCGCCAGGGTCTGGCCAGCCGGTCAGCCGCCTGGGGACCCATGGCGGCGATGCGGTCATTCCAGCGGGGCCAGCGCGCCACCCACTCGGCATAGGTGATGTGGCGATAGCCCAGGCGGGCCGAGAGCAGCACCGTCCAGAACTGATCGCCCCCCAGGAACACCACCACCCCGCGCCGGGGCCAGGGGCCGTACCGCCCCGGGCGCAGCAACAGCCACCAGAAACGATTGGCCGGAAGAATCCTTTCAAAGAGGCCGAACCGGGCGGCGGCGCGGTGCTCGGTACCGGTGGCATTGGGACAGGGCACCAACACCAGGTGGAGAGTGCCGGCGGCCTCGCTCTGAAGGGGCCGCAGCGCCCGACGGTGATGGAGCACCTGGGCCAGGGGCCGCACCCAGGTGCTCAACTCGCCTGGACCGTTCCCGACCAGAACAATCGCGTAGGGCTCCTGCTGGTCGGCCTGGAAGGGCTGAACGCCTGCACCAACAGCTCGACCAGATCCCTGGTCCTTCAGGGGTTCAGGTTCCAGCGGTGTGCCGCCCAAGTTTTGTCGAAGAAAAATGCGGATGGCGAGACTTGAACTCGCAAGGCCGAAGCCACACGCCCCTCAAACGTGCGTGTCTACCAATTCCACCACATCCGCTTGTGATCGGTTGGATTCCCCCTGGGGAGACCCTTCCGGGTGGGACGGATCCGGCAGTGCCGTTCCGCACGAGCACTATACCCATCAACCCGCCACCGGCCCTGCCGCCAGCTGGTTAACGGCTGGATCGCCGGGGCAAGCCGGCAGCACTGATACAGTCCGTCGCGGCCCTAGGAGCCTGCAGCACGGATGCCCATTGGCAAATTGCTGATCGCCAATCGCGGCGAAATTGCGTTGCGCATCCTGCGCAGCTGCCGCGAGCTCGGCATCCCCACCGTCGCTGTCTACAGCACGGTCGACCGCAACGCCCTGCATGTCCAGCTGGCCGATGAGGCCGTGTGTGTGGGTGAAGCGCCGAGCAGCAAGAGTTATCTCAACATCCCCAATATTCTTTCGGCTGCCATCTCCCGTGGCGCCGATGCGATCCATCCCGGCTACGGCTTTCTGGCCGAGAACGATCGCTTTGCCGAGATCTGTGCCGATCACGGCTTGATCTTTGTCGGTCCGTCGCCGGAAGCCATCCGGGCCATGGGCGACAAGTCGACCGCCAAGGCGACGATGCAGCAGGTGGGGGTGCCCACGATCCCCGGCAGTGAGGGTCTGCTCCAATCGGTTCAGGAGGCCCGGACCCTGGCCGACTCCATGGGCTATCCGGTGATGATCAAGGCCACCGCCGGTGGCGGCGGTCGCGGCATGCGCCTGGTGCCGGCGGCGGCGCAGCTCGAGAACCTGTTCAAAGCGGCCCAGGGAGAAGCGGAAGCGGCCTTCGGCAACCCCGGCCTCTACATGGAGAAATTCATCGACCGGCCCCGGCACGTCGAAGTGCAGGTGCTGGCCGACCGACACGGCAATGTGATTCATCTCGGCGAACGGGACTGCTCGATCCAACGCCGCCACCAGAAACTGCTGGAGGAGGCCCCGAGTGTGGCGATCAATGCCGACCTCCGCCGTCAGATGGGGGAGGCCGCCGTTGCCGCAGCCCGCACCATCGGATACGAGGGGGCCGGCACTGTGGAATTCCTGGTGGATCGCCACGGCAGTTTCTATTTCATGGAGATGAACACCCGCATTCAGGTGGAGCATCCCGTCACCGAGGTGGTCACCGGCGTCGACCTGATCGCCGAGCAGATCCGGATCGCCGGAGGGGAAGCGATCTCCATGCAGCAATCCGACATCACCCTGCGGGGCCATGCGATCGAATGCCGGATCAACGCCGAAGATCCAAGCCAGAACTTCAGGCCGGCCCCAGGAAAGATCACCGGTTGGCTTCCCCCTGGAGGGCCTGGAGTCCGGGTCGACAGCCACGTCTACACCGGCTACGAAATCCCGCCCTTCTACGACTCCCTGATCGGCAAAGTGATCGTGTGGGGGGTGGATCGCGACCATGCCCTGCGGCGGATGCGCCGGGCCCTGTCGGAATGCGCCATCACCGGCATCCCCACCACGATCGATTTCCACCTCGCCCTGCTCGATCGTCCTGAATTCCAGCGTGGTGACGTCCACACCAAGTTCGTGGAACAGGACATGCTGCCTCCTGCCTGACGGGGCAGCAGGCAACCGAAGGCTGACCCTGCATGGGAGGCCAGGAATCTGCCGGCTTCAACCGATGCCGGCTGCACTGCGCAGGGCCAGCTGGGTCACCAGGCCCTGCTGACCAACCAGCAATTCGCGCACCAGGCTGATCAGGCCGACCCAGACCACCGGGGTGACATCAACGCCACCGATCGGTTGGATCAGGCGCCGGGTGGCCGCCAACAGACCCTCGGTGGGCAGACCCACCACCTGCCAGGCCCCCTTGCCCAGATCCACCTGGGGATACCAGGTGAGGACAATTCGAAACAGGAACAACAGGGTCCACAGCGACAGCAGCAGCCCCAGGACGAGCTGCAGGGGTGACCAGAGGGCGGAAGCCGTCACAAAGCTCTAAGCAGCATCCCCACGATCGTAGGAAGTCGCCCTTCTCTGCCTAGGATCAACGCCGGAACGCGACGATCCATGACCCCCTCCCTCTCAAACTTCCTGAGCAGCCTCGTCTGGGGCGCGGTGATCGTGGTGGTGCCGATCACGATCGCCCTGATCCTGATTTCCCAGAACGACCGCCTCGATCGTCGCCTCTGAATCCGGCGTTCCTGGCAGCCCCCTGCGAGAACCCATCCGGCATTCCCTACAGTGATGCAGGGTTTCACCCGGAGGGGCTTGCCAGCCTGCCGCAATCCAGGGTTTCCCCCTGGTCTTGGGCCTTGCTTGCTGCCACACTCCGGACCATGGCGATGGCGCCATGACCCTGGTCCCTGCCTGAGGTGTCTCCGCCGTGGTCAATGCCAGCCTGAACTGGGCCAGCATCGTTGGAATCGTGCTGGCCGTGGGCGGGGCGCTCCTCTATTTCATGAGGAGCTTCAAACCAGCCCTGGCCCGCGATTACGACGTTTTTTTTGCGGCCGTTGGCCTGTTGTGCGGCGGGATCCTGATTTTTCAGGGCTGGCGCCTGGATCCAATCCTGCAGTTCGGTCAGTTCCTGCTTGCCGGCACCACCGTTTTCTTTGCCTATGAGAGCGTGCGCCTGCGCTCGGTGACCACCGAGCAGGCCCGTCGCTCCTCCTACTTCGACGACGATGAACCCCCCGCCAGGCCCCGCATGGGCGGCGGAGGCGACTTCGGTGACGACGTCGATCGCTTTGATGAGCCCCAGCCAGTTCGGCGTCGCATTCCCTCCCGCGACGACGAACCCCGTGACGACTTCTACAGGCAGCGGCGCCAACCGGCCCGGGCAGCCATTCCCGAAAGGGCCGCCAGTCGCCGCGGTGGGCCTGAAGAACGTTGGGATCGTCCCGATGATCGCGATGGGGGCTCCTTTAACCGCTCCGGTGCCGACAGAGAGTCCATTCAGCAACGGCTCTCTGATTCCCTGGATCGCAGCACGTCACGGTTCCGGGCCGGTGCTGCGAGCACGGCCGATTCCGAGGCCTTCGGAGCAAGACGCCGCGACCGGGACACCAACCTCGAAAGTCGGCGGGGCAGCCGTCCCAGTGCCGCCGCCGACACCATGCCCCGGTCCAGCCGCCGACCGGGCTCGGTGACACCCCGCAACGACTCCGCCTCCCCGGGTCCTGCTTCAACGGCCGAGGGGAAGGCAGGCGTTCCCCAGGGAACCCCCCTGCGTCCGGGTCATGGCATGCCCGAGCGCAAGGCCTCAGCCGATGTCAGTGATGCTGAGTTCAGCCCCATCAATCCCGAGCGCCGCCCTGGATCGGGGGGCCCCGGTCCGGGCAGAGCCGCGATGCCCCGGGATAACAGCTCCCGTTTTGACGACTGAAGCCAGGGCGTCCGAACCTCCCTGGCGTCCAGCCCTTGCCGGGGCCGGCGCCCTGGTGCTGATTCTGCTTTCGTCCTGCGGTCCGATCCGACAGGCCGCCCCCACGGTGAGCCATGCCGGTGAAAACCGGCTGGATCCCGCCCTCAGCGGTGATGGCCGCTTCCTCGCCAGCCTGCTTGACCAGGACGGCAAAACCACCGTGGTGCTTCAGGAGCGCCAGTCGGGTCGCCTACTTCCCCTCGCCCACCTGCAGGGCAACCAGCCCCATGGATCCCCCTCCCTGAGCTGGAACGGTCGGTACCTGGCCCTCACCGTGCAACAGGGCGACCGCCGCTTGGCCGTTCTCGAGGACAGGGCCACCGGAGAGCTCCATCCCCTGCCCCTGCCTGGCGGCCTGGAGGTGCAACGGCTCAGCCTGTCGCCCGAAGCGACGCGCCTGGCGATGGAGGTGAACCAGGGAGGACAGAACCGGGTGTTGGTGTTTGATCTCAGCCAGCGCTTCGAACCCGACCCTCCCCCTGGCCAGGCCGTGCGGGGGGGAGGCCTGCCATGAGCGGGGCAACGGGGTCAGCACGGTCACGCCCCCTGGGCGGATGGCTGAGCCTGCTGGCCCTAGGCCTGGGCCTCGGTGGCTGTCTGGCGAATCAGCCCCAACCCCTCGTTGGCCTCAACCGTCAGCTGGAAAGCCTCGGGGACAGCAGCAAAGCCCCCTCCCTGAACGGGCGCTGGCTGGCCCTGATCACCAGCCGCTCCAACCGCACCGTCGTCGATCTTGTGGATCTGGAAACGGGGCGGCTGATGCCCCTGCCTGGCCTCAATCGTCCCGATGCCCTGCCCCTGGCCGTGAGCGTCGATGGCAGCGGCACCCGCCTGGCCGTGATCCGTCAGCTGGAGGGCCGTACGGAGCTGTTGATCCACCGACCGGACCAGGCCAGAAGCGAACCCCTGACCATCGCGCCCGCCGGGGTTCCGCAGCAGGTGGCCCTGAGCGCCGATGGCCGCACCCTGGCGGTGCAGGTGAGTCGTCTGGGACGCTGGCAGATCGATCTGATCAGCCTGCCCTGAGGAATCCAGGCCCCCGACCCACCACGCGCCAGGCGCCCCTTCCACCGGGCCTGGCAGCGGATGCTCTCCAATCCCTCAGGGCACCAGGCCCGCCCACTTCAGAAAGGTCTGGGCCGAGAGGGCCTCGATCAGGACCACCGCCACCAGGCCCACCATGGCGAAGCGACCATTGATCCGCTCGGCATAGGCACTCCAGCCGAAGGCCGGCAGGTCACCGGTGGTGGCGCTGGGGCGCTGATCAACGGCCGAGCCTGCCGCGGCATCGCCGGCGGTGGTGCTGGCCGGTGAGGAATCGGTGTCTGCCATGGAATCAAGAGTTGCGGCCAAAGTCATAGCCCGCGGCGGGATGCAGGCGCCAGCCTCCCTGCCCGGTCAGCTCCAGCACTGTGTCATGGAAGGCGGTGAGGGTGGGGCGATGCCCGACGCTGACAAAGGCCATCTCCCGCTCGGCCAGGAGTCCATAGAGATGGCGCTCGGTGGTCACGTCGAGGGCGCTGGTGGCCTCATCGAGGACCACAAAACGGGGGGAATTGAGCAACAGGCGAGCAAAGGCCAGCCGCTGCTGTTCCCCGAGCGACAGGATCCTTGGCCAGTCCTGCTTGATCTCCAGGTTGGGGTAGCGCTGCACCAGTTCTCCGAGGCGCACCTGCTCGAGCACGCTGCGCAGGTGATCATCACTGAAGCGCTCGGGATCCAGCGGGTAGCAGAGCTGCTCCCGCAGGCTTCCCAGAATCATGTAGGGCTTCTGGGGGATGAACAGCAGATCGGCCTGGGGCGGGCGAACCACGGTGCCGCTTGCGGGCGGCCAGAGTCCGCTCACCAGGCGAAGGAAGGAGGTCTTGCCGCAGCCGCTGGGACCGACCACCAACACGCGCTGCCGCTGGGCCACCTCCAGGCTGAGGTCGTGGATGAGCAGGCGATCGCTCTGGGGTGGCTTCAGATCGACGTGCTGAACGAGAATTCCATCCTCTGAACTGGCTGGCCCCCCTGACGCTGGGGCGGGCAGACCGGTTCCACCGGGGGGCGTGGCATCAGCAGGAAGGGACCCGGCCTCGGCCTCCCGATGGATGTCATCAATCGCCCCCTGGAACGACTCCAGGCGGCTGATCGAAGCACTGAAGGCCGTGAGCTGCTCGATGTTCTCAACAATGAAACTCAAGGAGCCGAACACCTGGGCAAACGCAATGCCCGCCTGACTGAAAACACCGAAATCAACATCCTTGGCGAAGTAGATCGGGGCGATCACCAGCCATGGAAGGAAACGGGAGAAATAGTCGTAGGAGCGGCGCACCACATAGATGGCCGCACTCCAACGAATCAAACGGTCAAAGTTGACGATCGCATGATCCAGCCTGCGGCCGACCTCCCGGGACTCCTGCTGCTCACCCCGGTAAAAGGCGATCGACTCAGCATTATCGCGGACATGGACCATGCCATAGCGAAAGTCGGCCTCAAGGCGCAATTGGGCGTTGTTGAGCTTCACCAGTCGTCGACTGATGAACACCACCAAGGCGGTACCACCAACGGCATAGATCAGCAGGATCGACGCCAGGCTGACGCTGATGCTCCAGAGAATGATGACGAAACTGAAGAAGGTGAGCAGGGCCTCAATGATGCCCACCGTCACCTGCAGGCTCGTGTTCGTGAAGCTTGCCGTGTCCTGGGTGATCCTCTGGTCAGGGTTATCGATCTCGCCGCCGGTTTCGTCGTCAGGATTGATCAGGTAATAAGCCCGATGGTCCATGTAGCGATCAAGCAGCCGCTGGCTCAACCATTGCCGCCAGAGCAGCCCCAGCTTCGGCACGAGATAGGACTGAATCCCTCGGAACGGCAGCGCCAGCACCAGGCAGAAGGCATAGACAGCGACGATGTTCCAGAACCCCGCCTTGTCGTAGGCCACCAGGGTGTTATCGACACTGCGGGCAATGAAACTGATGCCGATGTTGATGGCATTCATCAACAGCACCAGCAGGGCGATCACCCCGAGCAAGGTCCAGGGCACCCAGCGCTGCCGCCGCAGCCGGGACCGGAAGGCCAGAAAGCAGGCCAGGCCGAGCACAAGGGCGCCGAATCCCACAACACCTGACGACAGCAGCGGGATCCCCCAGACCCAACCGAGAGCCTGCGGAAGGGAAACCTCCAGGACCCGGATGAGGGGCTGGGGCAAGGCCTGGTGCCAGCCGGAATTGAGCGAGCTGATCCAGCCGTGCAGCGCCGCCACAATGGCAGCAATGATCGTTAGGGCCGTCGCCAGGGCCGCCAGACATGCCAGGGAGAAGGGCAGCAAGGCCAGGGTCCTGAGGGCCTGACGACGGCTGCCGGGCCTCAGCACAGCCCCTGGCGGAGGTTCAGCTTCAAACAGCCCCAGGGAGCCCGCGAGAACCAGAAGCACCACCAACGCCATCACC
>JBEINY010000134.1:0-2512 GCA_040377855.1 Prochloraceae cyanobacterium
AGAAGCAGGGACTCTCCCTCCCCACCCCAGAGCAGCTGGAGCGCCTGGGCGCTGCGGCTGCTCTGTCGATCGGCGAGCAGGGTGGCCACCGCCAGGGCCAGGCTTTCGCGGTTGGCCCCCGTGGCAGTCCAGAGGCTCAACCAGGTGATCAACGGGGATTCCGGCCCTTCGCCATCATCACCGGCCAGCCCAAGCCTGGCGATGTAGGCAGCCGCATCATCGAGCTCACTGCCCCCCTGCCCAAACCCTTCCAGGCGGGGATCGAGGGCGGCCAGCAGGGTTTCCAGCTGACCGTTGCTGAGGGCTGGCAGGGATCGAAACGACATCGCAACAGGCGGAAACCGAAGCGGATCCGTTTGCCCAGCAGGCTAAGCGCACCGCCCTGGGACGATGACCCAAGAGAAACCAGCCGCGCCATGCCGTCGCCTGAGCCCCTGCGCCCCCTGGAGCTTGCTGATCTGAAGCAGCTGCCGGAGCTGCGCATGGCCGTGATCGGACACGTGGAGGTGGTGAGCTTCATCCAGGTCGAGGCCCTCCCCCAGCCGGGCATGATCAGCCACGCCCTCGGCTTCCACGAAGCTCCTGCCGGTGGTGGAGCCGTGGTCGCCGTGCAGATGGCGCGCCTGGTGGGCGCGGGCGTTCCGTTCTTCACGGCCCTCGGGGATGACGCCATCGGCCACCAGGCTGCGGCCGACCTCACGGCCCTGGGCCTGGAGCTGCATGTGGCCTGGCGCCAGGCCCCCACCCGTCGAGCCGTGACCTTTGTTGATGCCAGTGGCGAACGGACGATCACCGTGATCGGTGAGCGCCTCACCCCATGGGCCACGGATCCCCTGCCATGGCACCGACTGGAACAACTCGATGGCCTGTTCGTGACGGCGGCCGATGCAGCCACCCTCCGCCTGGCCCGGGCCGCCCGGGTGCTGGCGGCGACCCCGAGGGTGGGACTGCCGTGGCTGCAGGAGGCCGCCGTGCCGCTCGATGCGCTGATCGGCAGCGGCCTCGATCCCGGTGAGCGCACCAGCGTCGGAGACCTGACCCCTGAACCCCGGTTGCGGATTGCCACCGAAGGTGCCGAAGGCGGCATCCGGATCCCTGGAGGCCGCTTCCTTGCGCCCAAGCGCCAGCGGGCCGTGGTGGATACCTACGGCGCCGGTGACTCCTTCGCGGCCGGTGTCACCACCGGTCTGGCGGCAGGCTGGTCGGTGGAGGAGGCCATCAGCCTGGGCTGCCACTGCGGATCCGCCTGCCTGGACGGGGCAGGCCCCTATGGCGCCCAGTTGTCGCTCGCCCGTTGACGATCAGAGCAGCCCCCTGGCCCGCCGGTTTCAGTCGTCCCCCAGGTCGTAATGGACCGAGACCATGGGTGGTGTGAACAGAAAGGTCCGCTCCCCCAGTCGCTCCGTGTGACCGTCCATGGCCACCACTCCGCCGGACACGAAATCCACCGCCCTCTGGGCCTCCCCTTCCCCCATGCCCTCAAGGTCAAGGAGCACGGTCTTGCGATCGCGCAGCATGTTGAGTGCCAGCTGCACTTCTGGGAAGGCGACCGGGTGGATCACCACCACCTCGGGGTTCCGATCTCCGAATGGGCTCTGCATCACCCAACCATGGCGGACCTGTCAAGGGGGAGGGAGACCAGCTGCTCCACCAGGCGAACGGCCGAGGTGATCGCCCCCTCGATCCGACCAAAACCCGGGCCACTGACGTAATCGCCGCAGAAACCGACCCGACTGTCGGGGCAGAGCAACAGGCCCTCCGGCAGACCGAGACCGACTGGAAAGGCCGCCGCCCATCGCATCAACTGGCGGTCCGCCTCCTGGGGCAGGGGGGCGATCGGCCAGGCACCCAGGGCATCCTCCAGGGAGGCACTGAGCCTCTCGATCACCGCTGCCTCCCTCTCGGCCTGGGAGGGAAGCGCCAGAACCCGGGCGATGGAAGAACGGGCGCCGTACACGTTCAGATGCTCCGCAGCGAACGTGGCCGAGGAATGGGCCACGACCGCACAGCGTCCATCGGGAAGCGGTTGGACCGAGATCCGGCGCAGATGAAAACGCTGCTGGGCTGGCGCATCCAGATCCAGCAGACGGAACGGAAGATCCAGCCAGGGCCTGGCATGCTCCGCCGGCAACAACAACAGCAAATTGCTGCGTGCTTCAAAGCGAAGACCGGCGATCGAGGCCAACGCATGGTCGAGCCGCGGATCATCCAGGCCCCGGGCAGCCTCCACCAGGGGGACCTTGTCCCAGGCGAGCACCAACTGCACCCGGGCATGGGCCAGCAGGGTGCTGCTGAGGATCAGCCAATCCACCTGATCGAGGACCCTTCCCTCGCCATCCAGCAGCTGCCAACCACCCGTCGGGAGGGGCCTCACATCCCGTACCAGGGTGCCGAAATGGGTCGTCACCGTTGATCCGGCCAGGCTGAGCAGCCCCTGACAGAGGTGCTCCATGCCGCCGCGACCGCGATAGAGCAGCCCCTCCCCAAGCGGATCGAGACTGGTCGGGTGCAG
>JBEINY010000003.1:0-54645 GCA_040377855.1 Prochloraceae cyanobacterium
GAAAGGTCCAAGACAGAGCTGTAAAGCCAAAAACCCACCCAAATGACCAGCGAGTCGATCCAATCAGCTCAGAAATGTTGATTTCGGTGGGTTGGTCGGCTCAGCTGCTGCGAATACCCCTGTTGCCCAGAGCTTCCTTAGAAGTGCAAGGGAGTGCCAAGGTGTCTTTGGCGCTCCCAAGCTTTTGAAGTCGATGGATGGCAGGCTTTCGAGAATCCGCCGTTAGGGACCCTCGTGGGTCTCAGGCCCTGCTTTTACGAGGCGTTTGGGTTGTCCAGGTCCGCCTTGGTATGGATCACCATCTGGGGATAGGGAATTTCGAAGCCTTGCTGCTCGAAGCCGCTCCAGATTGCCTGTCGGACGGCACTGGAGATCGAGATGTTGTTCATTGGATTGGCAATCCAGAAGCGAAGGGAATAGCGGATTGCCGAATCTTCATGGCTGATCACATACACCCTGGGCAGTGGATCTGGTAGTACTCCTTCGGTGGATAGGGCGATCTCAACAAGCAGGTTGATGACATCGGTGGGATTATGGCGATAGGCCACGCCCAGCTGAATTTCACTGCGCCGCAGTCGATCACTACCGGTGTAGGTGATTGTTGTGTTGGTGAAGAAGGTCTGGTTGGGAATCACCAGTTCGGCATTGTCGCGATCGCGCCAGAGCACCGCTGCCCGCAGCCCCAGGGAGCGCACCTCGCAGGGATCACCATCCAGGAACAGCACATCCCCAGGCCGCACTGAGCCTTCGAACAACAGCCAGAGGCCACTGATGAAGTTGGAGAACACCTCCTTGATGCCGAAGCCAAGACCCACCGATAGTCCGCCGGCGATAGCGACCAGGGCCGTGCCGTTGAACCCGATCTGATCAAACAGGAGGGCGATGCCCGCGGCCACCACGGCGTAGCGAAGGATCAGGGTCACAGCCCGAAGGTTGTCATCCTGGAGTGCGAAACCCTTCTGCAGAATCCAGGCCAGAATGGTGGCCAGCAGGCCCGATCCCACCAGAAGGAGGTAAATCACCAGGGTGGAGATCATCAGACCGCCCAGATACACCGATACCCCGAACCACTTGCCCAGGGGGATCGAGGCGAGCACCTGAAGGGTGTCCACCCAGGAGATCAGGGACAACACCAGGATCACCAGGAAGGCTGGGCGGATCAGGCGGGTGTCGAGGCGATGAATCAGGGCGGGGGTCATCACCCTTTTCAGTTGGCGCTTCACCACTGCCAGACCCATCCAGAGGGCGTACAGGTTGAACAGCGAGAGGGCCAGGCCCAGGGGCTGGCCGGCCAGGGCGAGCAGTAGCAATCCCGCGGCCATCAGGCTGGCCTCGAGGATCCAGGGCGCCCGCCTCAGTCGGCGTGGCACCCGGCTGCGGGGCAGATAGCCCAGGCCATGACCCGCCAGCAAGGCGACCAGGGGCAACAGCAGCTGCACCAGCACCGGCCCCCGTTCCAGGTAGGTGAGCCAGCCAACCGCATGGTTCCAGAACAGATGCACGGTCAGTCGGCCTCCATGCGGATCAGGCGAGCGGTTCCCTGCTCCGGCGTCAGCTCCTGAAAGATGACCGCCACAAGAATCCGGCCCATCTTCTGCAGGCGATCTTCCTTGTCGGCCATCAGCCGGGAGAAGAGGTGACCGGTGCTTCCATCCTTCTGGGATTGGAGCAGGGCATCCAGGGTCTCCGAGGAACCGGCACTGGGGAGGGCGAGCCGGTTGGCAGGCAGCAACTCCAGGGTGGAGAGCGTCAGGGAGCTCTGGGCGAGGGGGTTGATGCTGAACCGAACCAGGTCATCGGCCAGTTCCTGCTGATGGGGGCTGGAATTGAGGCCGAAGGTCCAGACCAGCTGACGGGTGATCGGCGAGGCGGGCCCTCCCGGGCCGGAGGGCAGGGGCGCCACGGCGAGGCGATCCCCCAGATGGAGTTTCAGCCGGGCGATGTTGCCGCAGCGGCAGGGGATCCAGTCGAGTTCCTGCCGGGCCAGGCGATCCACGAGATGGTCCTTGTCGGGAAGGAAGCTCACCTGCTGCTTCAGGTTCAGGGTTTGAAGCCAGCGCAACCAGGTCGTGATCTTGGATTTCTCGTCGGCCGTCAGGGGCTTCCTGTCGAGGGCCTTCAGGATCGCCTCCCTGGCTCCGAGGGAGCCGGCACTCCAGAACAGCTGGGTTGGATCGACCGTGAGCCCGAAGGTTCTTCCGGTGGTCTCGGCGATTCTGCTCAGGTCCTCGACGGTGGCCGGTGCCGCAGGGAGGCGGCTGCGGTTGAAACAGGCAATCTGGGGTTCCTCAAGGACGGGCACGCCCGCATAGCGGTGGCCCACCAGCTCCACCCGTGCCAATCCCTCCATCGAGAGCTGTTCCAACTGCTCCGCTGGGATCGAGACCTCTCGGATCAGCTTGTGGCGGTTGAGTTGCAAGGCCCGGGCGGCACTCACCATCATCAAATCCGGAGCCAGGCCAGCGGTGGTGCGCCGCTGAAGTTCATCCATCAGCCGCGATTCCTGGAGCACAGTGAAGGTGATCGTGACCTCGGGATGCAGCTCCCGGAAGCCTTCGATCAGGCTCCTGAATTCCCCCAGGGAGGTTTCAACCATCTCGGCTGTGAGGGCTTCGTTGCTCGGGTTCCCGATCAGCACGTGCAAGGTTCCCCCCTCGGGCGTGCTCAGCCTGGGTTGGCAGCCGGTGATTGATAACGCCAGCACGGCTCCCAGGGTTGCCAGGAGGGCCCGGAGCCGTTGCCTGATGCCTTGGATGTTGGGGGTCTGGCCTCTGCGGTGCATCACCATCACTCCCGGAGCCAATGAACAGGAGCCAGCTGGCTAGCCCTGATCAGCTGCATTGTGCTCCGTCCCCTTCGGGCTGGCCATGGCCAGGAGGGCTACCTCGCTTCGCCGAGGGGTGGATCGAGCAGAAAGAGATCGGCAGGGTCCGCGGTATCGGTGGTGATGGCGTCAACGTCGGTGGTCCGTCTGCGCCGGAAGGCCAGCCAGCGGAAATCTCCCAGGGCCGCCGGATCCACAAGCCGCAGCAAGGTTTCCCGGCGTTGCAGGGCCCTGTCGAGATGTTGATCCGCCTGGAGTCCATGCAGACGTTGGGCCAGGCCGAGGGCCAGCAGGGCCTCGCCCTGGCGTCGTTGGCCGATCGGTTGCCAGCCGCTGGCGATGGCAGCCTCCTGGAGGCTGTCGATGCAGAGGTGAGCCGTGAGATCCCACTGCCCGGGCTCCTGGAGCGGATTGCTGCTTGCCACCTGGTTGCGGTAGGCCATCAGGGTGCCGTTGCTGCGGTTCGGCGCGTAGTAACGCCAGGCCTCCATGGCGTAGTCGATCACCAGCAGCCGGCCCGCCCGCAGTGCGGCGGCGGCCTGCTTCAGCCAGGGCGCAAGCCCTGGATGCAGTTCACTGCACCAGCCCTCGGGACGCTCCTGGACCGGGCTCCCCAGACCGAGGCTCCTCAACGTGTCCAGGGCAGGATCCGCAAGTTCCCCTCCGGCCACCAGCACCAGCTGATCGTTGAGGAGCTCCACCCGTTGCTCGCACCATTGGCCTGACCTGCGTTCAAAACGCTGCACGGCGAGGGCATCGAGCACCTCATGGGCCAGGAGCACGCCTGCCACAGGTTGCTGGGCCAGGGCTTCCCATGAGCTCCAGCGCACCGGTAAGGGGGCATTGTTCAACCTGGATCGCTGCCGGGCCGCCATCCCCCCATTGGGCTCCACCAGCACGATCTCCAGTCGGCACGCCAGCTCAGGGACGATCTCCTTCAGGGCGTTGGCCAGGTCCAGGGCCAAGCATCCTTCCCCAGGTCCCGCCTCCACCAAGCTGAGGGGGGAGGAGCTGGCCCGGCCAAGGTCCGTCAGCCAGGCCGCCAGCTGCGGGGCCAGCAGGGCGGCGAATTCGCCGCCTAGGGAAGGCGATGTGGCGAAGTCTCCCTTCGGACCGATCTGCAACCGGCCGCTTCCGTAGGCCCCCCAATCGGGATCATGGAGCACCCAGTCCATGTAGGTCTGGAAGCAGACGGATCCTCCGGCGTCCTGGAGCCGCTGGCGCAGCCAGCCTGGAACGGCGCTTGAGCCTGGCGGTTCAACGCGGTCTGTCAAGGATTCAGGGAGAATGCTGGGCCAGCGCAGCAGCTCCCATGATGACCGGCCCCGAGGTTCCAGCCACCAGCCGCAACCCCGGGCCGTTGCCTGTGAAGCCGCTGCTTGCGCGCCTGCTGCCCCTTTTGCTGGGGCTGGTGCTCTGGCTGGTCCCTGCTGCTGCGCCGGCCCTCGCCTACGACAACCCCGACCTGCTCCCCGATCACCCCACCCCGGTGATTGATCTGGCCAAGGCCTTCACCGACGCCCAGCGATCAAACCTGGAGGCCGATCTGAGCCGCTTCGAGGTCGACAGTGGCTGGAAACTGAGGGTGCTGACCCAGTACGACCGCACCCCGGGCCTGGCGGTGAAGCAGTTCTGGGGGCTGGATGAGCGCAGCCTGCTCCTGATCGCCGATTCCCGTGGCGGCAATCTTCTCAACTTCAACGTCGGCGATGCCCTGTTCGCCCTGATGCCCCGCACCTACTGGGTCGAACTGCAGACCCGTTTCGGCAATCAGTATTACGTGCGTGACCATGGGGAAGACGGGGCGATCGTCGATGCCCTGGCTGCCGTTCAGATCTGCCTCGACCGGGGAGGCTGCCAGGTGGTTCCTGGTCTTCCCCAGGAGCAGTGGTTGCTCACCCTCTGCACCTCCATCCTCGGTGGACTGATCGTCGGGTTTGCGGCCTATCCCCGCCAGCCCGATCGCAGGATCTCCTGGGGTTGGGTGCTGCTGCTCTCACCTCTGTGGGTGATCCTCTTCGGCGTCTTCGGAGTGGCCCCGATCGTCACCCGCACCTCCGATGTGTTGCCCCTGCTGCGCAATGTCCTTGGCTTCATCGGGGGCAGCGTCACCGCTTACCTGATTGCCCAGCAGACCCTGGGGCGCATCAGCAGGGAGGGAGACGGCAGCGGGCCCACCCCCTGAGCCGACGACGCCATCAGGGCCTCTGGCCGAGGCGGTCCAGCCGGCAAAGCCGGTCGGTCTCTGCACAAGCGTTCTGCCCCTGGGCCACCGACTGGCCCGCGGCGGACCTCAGGACTGCCAGATTTTCCTCGTAGAAGCGCCGCAGCAGGGCGTAGCGACGAACAGGTTGTCCGTAGTAGCTGGTGCCGGAAAGGGTGGGAAACGAGGCCCATTCCGGGGCCAGGCGGGCGGTGATCTCCGGGGTAAGGATTCCGAGGTCGGCCAGGCCGAGGGCCCCGCGCCGGTGAATCAGAAACAGGGCGGCCTGGTCCTGACGGTCGGGGCCGAAATCCGGTAAGCGAAGGGCTTGGCTGGCCATGGCCCAGGTGAAGGGCATGAACTGATAGGCCCCAGCAGCCGCGCTGGCGTAACCCCGGGTGCGCATCACCCGGTTGGGGTGCTGATCGAGGCGATCGATCACAGTGCCCCCGAACAGGATGCGGTACCCGATCGCATTGCCCTCTGCCCAGGTGCCCTCGGCGAAGCGGATCGTGTTCAGCAGGGCACGGCGCTCGGGCGTGATCGCATAGATCGCTTCACCGGTGAGGGGTGGAGGTGGCAGCAGGGGGCTCTGGTCGAGCAGGGCAAGCTGGGCGCTGCGGTCAACCGCGGTGGCGATTGGGCCGGAGCCGGGAGGCTCCAGGCGTTCGGTGGCCGTGGCGCCGACCTGGGGAATCCCCACCATCAACCCAGCCCCTAAGGCAAGCCTCAGGCACAGATGCCGGCTGCTTCTGCGGCCGGGGAACCATGCCAGGAGACGAGAATGAATCAAAAGGTTGGATGCAAAGAACTGCAAACTCGCAGCAGAATGATGCTGAAAACCGAAGAATCGACCCATTTCGAGGCGCGATTTTTAAGTTGCAGTCAATTTGTCAAATAAATCCCGGCAACAGGTGGGGGATCGTGACAATCATCCAAGCGTCCATTTGTTGCGATTGTTGCCAACGGAAGCCGGGCCTCGGTGGCCAACTCCAGTGTTTCAGGGATTGCGGCTGAACCAGTCGCCGATCCAGAGCTCCAGAAGCTTCGCCGCTTCGAGGGCCCCATCCTGGGGCAGGGGCTCGTCCTGGGGGCTGTCGGGCGCCTGATCCAGTTCCCAGTCACCAGCTCGCAACTGACCTTGGCTCAGGAGCCGGTGCATCCCGTGGCGCTGCAGCGCCGCCTCCAGCACGGCCGCCTCGGCAAAGCCGCTGCGATGGACGGCATGGATGGCCAGGCCCTGGCCCATGGCCTCACAGAAGCTGCTGTATCCGGGCTTGGTGATCAACCGTCCACAGAGGGGCATCAAGTCGAGCGGGCGCAACCCCTCCGGTAGTCGCCGGCCGTTGGGGATGGCCTCCAGGGAGGGTTCCGGCCCGAGGAAGACGTGGTCCGGCCAGCGCTCGAACAGCTCAGCCGGTAGCGAAAAACCGAGGCCACCGAAACTGACCATCACACAGCGATCCCGATCGACGGGGAGCTCCAGACGGTGGCGCCAGGACCATGGATCAACCCTTGGCCGGCCGAGGGTCAGGCCCACCGGGTGGCTGGGCACGCCCCAGTTGATCGGCATCGCCAGGGGGCAGGCGATGAGGCGATCACCGCGGCGGTAGAGCGCTTCGGCCGCATCGGCCCACACCTGGAAGGGGGCACCCATCGGGCGGTAGATCGCTTCCCAGCCAAAACTGGCCAGCCAGACCAGCGGAGCGCCGAGGGCCTCAGCCAGCCTGGCGGCAGCCGGTGGCACATCCCCCAGCACCAGGATCGGTTGGCCTTGCGCCTGCAGCCAACGCACTTCCTGGTCCAGCTGGTCGGGCAAGGCCTCCTCAAGGGTGACGAGGGCTTGCAGGGTGGCCGCTGGATCCGATCCCAGGGCGTCGGCCTGCACCACCCCCACATCCCACCGGCAGGGCCGGTGTTCGTAGGGAAGCGCTCCATAGGCCAGGCGCAGAAAGCTTTCGGGCAGCGACGTGGAGATCACCAGCCGCCAGCGGGGTTGGCGGGCCGCCAGTTCCGTCAGCACTGCGGCGGTGCGGGAGCCATGGCCGAAGCCATGGGCGCTGTTGCAGACGTAAATCAGCATGGACTGATGCTGCTCATTTCTGGCCGCATCAGGGTCTGTTCATAGAGCAGGTTTCCGTCCCGGTCGTACCAGCGGTGGCTGGCCCGGCGGAGGGTATGGCCCTCGAGTTCCACCCAGCTGAAATGGCGAAGGTGCCGTCCCTGGCTGTCGATGCCATGGCGGGGCACGCAGGCCGCGTTCAGATACACGGTGCCGTGGCGGTCCTGCTGGATGGAGCGACGCTCCCCCTGGCCGCGGCGCAGGGCATGGTGCATGTGCCCGAAGACCACCAGGGGCAGCGACCGCTTGCGCTGGATTTGTTGGATAGCGATCGCCAGATCCTGATCACCCCAATCACAGGCGGGAGATTTCCAGTCACGGCCACAGGGATCGCCGGCTTCGCTGCCGAGACCGCTGGGGCCGCAGTGGGCCAGAACCACCAGGGGCAGGTGGTCGGGAGCGGCGCTGGCGGCCGAGCTGATCCGCCGGGCGGATTCCTCCAGGGTCACGGGTCCGTAGATCGTCCGCGCTGCCTGGTTGAGATGGAAGCCGCCGCCGGCACTGACCGGTCTGGCCCCGACCACCGCCAGCCCCGGTGGACTGAGCAGCCGCAGTCCCCAGCCGCAGTGCCGATCCCCCAGAAGATCAAGCTGCCGTCGCAGGGTACGGCCGCTGCCATCCCGACCACTGTCGTGGTTGCCGAGGATGCAGGCCATCGGCAGGGACAGCCGGCTGAGCCGGGAGGTGGGCAGCATCTGGCCGTCACCCAGATCACCAACGATCAGCAGCGCATCCGGTTGCAGCCGCTCCAGCAAGGCTTCGTCGTCGTCGTCCCAGGCGCCATGCAGGTCTCCGGCTATGGCGATGCGCAGCTCTGCCAACCCGGATGCCTAGTCTGGCTCCATCCTGCCTGACATCGGGATCACGCCCCCCTTGACCTCCCTCACCTCGCTCCCCATGGCTCAGGTCCCGGCTGGAACGGTGCCAAAGGATCTGCCCGCTGCCATTCGAGCCTTGAGGCAGGAACGGAACGCCGTGATCCTGGCCCATTACTACCAGGAACCCGACATTCAGGACATCGCTGATTTCATCGGTGATTCCCTGGAACTCTCCCGCCGGGCAGCGAGCACCGAGGCCGACGTCATCGTCTTCTGCGGTGTTCATTTCATGGCCGAGACGGCCAAAATTCTCAATCCCGGCAAGACGGTGGTCCTGCCCGATGCCGACGCAGGCTGCAGCTTGGCGGATGCTTGCCCAGCCGACGCCTTTGCCCGTTTTCGGGCTGACCATCCCGACCATCTCGTCGTCAGCTACATCAATTGTTCAGCTGCCGTGAAGGCCCAGAGCGATCTGATCTGCACCAGTAGCAATGCTGTGCAGCTGGTGCAGGAGTTGCCCGCCGATCAACCGATTCTGTTTGCACCTGATCGCAATCTTGGCCGCTGGGTTGAGCGTCAGAGCGGTCGTCAGCTCACCCTCTGGCCCGGGAGTTGCATCGTCCATGAAACCTTCAGCGAACAGGCGTTGCTGGAGTTGCGACTGGCCCATCCGGAAGCGGAGGTGATCGCCCATCCGGAATGTGAGCAGAATCTGCTTGATCTGGCTGATTTCATCGGTTCCACAAGCAAACTGCTCACCCATGCCGAAACAAGTGATAGCCAGGCGTTTCTGGTGCTCACTGAGCCTGGCATCCTTCATCAGATGCGCCTTCGCGTACCCCACAAGCAGTTCTTCGATGTGCCGGGGCTCGACGGTTGCAGTTGCAATGCCTGCCCTTACATGCGCCTGAACACCCTTGAGAAGCTTTGGCGTTGCCTCGATACACTCTCCCCGGCGATCGAGCTGGATGAAGACCTCCGTCTGAGGGCCCTGGCACCGATCGAGCGGATGTTGGCGATGAGCCGTTAGGCCCTTGGATCACTCTTTGCAGAACAGGCTCGCTTCGGCTTCACGACGGCGCCGCAGTCCGGCTTCCGCCGCGGACCCCGGGTTGCGGTATTTCACGAACTGCTCCGTCACCCAGGGTTGATCTTCCCATCGGTCGGGGCTGTCGCAGACCCGTGTGATCGATTCGAAGTCCGGTGCTCCATAGAAGTTGGCACCGAGGTTGTAGCCAAAGGAATAGAGGGAGCTGCGCTGGTTGCTGTTCATTCGTCCCCAGGTGGGGATTCTCTCCAGGGCCGGCCGGCAGTTCTGCTCCACGTCATGGCTCAGGAAGCTGCCGGCCTGATCACGGCTGATCACATCGCCCTGACGTACCCCGCGGCCATCGGGATAACGGGTCGTGCCATAGCCGATCGTGGCCACCTGCCAGCCGGCGATCGGATCCGGGTAGGCCTCTGCCCGGCCATCGGCCAGGGCCCGCGCGTACCCTTCGAACGCCTTGATCAAGTCGAGCGCTGCTGCGGGGACGCCCCCCGGGGCCGGGGCCGGTGGTTTGATCGGATCGTCGGTGCGCCAGAGGGTCTGAAGGGCGGCCTGGTCGGCTGGCCCGATCAGGGCCCAGGCTTGCCGGAACATCTCGCTCTGGTTGCGCAGTCCCAGGGAGGGGTCGAAGACCCCGGCGGCACGCACCAGAAAGTCTGGGTCAGCGGGCGGAGTGCTTGGGGTCATCAGCTCCAGGACGGGATGCTCCGGTTCTGGCCAGGGCGCCCAAGCCTGTCAAGGCTTCAAAAAGTGGCATCACGGTCGTCCTGCAGCAGGATCGGTGGTTGATCACCGTTGATGGGCAGGCTGATGGAGGCGAACCGGCCCTGGGCGTCGAAACGGTTGAGGTAGTAGCCACCAGGGACCGCAAGCAGGAGGGTGATGCGCTGAACGACACCTGGTTTTGTGCTGCCAGTGGTGGACGACCTGCCCGGGGGCAGGGTCAGCCGGAACCGACCCTGGCTGTCGCTGCGGGCGCGACCCAGGATCGGGGCCCGGAGGGCGTTGGACGGGAGAAAGGGCTTGCCAGGTTTCTGCGGCCAGACATAACCCCCGATCGCCACCACAGGGGCCCCGGCCCCGGCCCCCTGGATCGGCGTGTGGGGCCCGGGCATCTGATTCCCGCGTTGAAGAATCACTCGACCTTCGACGGTCATGGGAGTCAGGGAGAGGGCCTCCACGGGGGTGTTGAGCTGGAGCAGGCCGGCAAAAGCGGCCACCAGGCTCAGGAGCGACCGCTTGACCATGGACTGAGGCTGGTGGTCAGATTGCCGAGCAGGCCGGTGAGCGGATCAGATGCCGAGCCACTGGCGCGGCGACCGTCGAGGAGCCCCAGG
The DNA here is from genome assembly GCA_040377855.1 of Prochloraceae cyanobacterium. Taxonomy (GTDB): domain Bacteria; phylum Cyanobacteriota; class Cyanobacteriia; order PCC-6307; family Cyanobiaceae; genus CAIXOZ01. The sequence goes on from JBEINY010000003.1 coordinate 10,353, forward strand.
GTGGTGGACACGATCGTTTCGGTGATCGAACGACCTTGGCTCGCCAGGGATGCGCCGGCAACCCCGCTGGCCTGGGATCCTGAATTCAAGCCGCCGAGACCGGCCTGGGATCTCGTGGGAGTTCCCTTGGCGTCGGGTGAGGCTGACGTCAGGCCAGACCTTGAGGAAAAGGTCTGCCAGAGCCCCGTTTCCAGGAACGCCAAGGACCCTGACACAGTCTTCATACGGCCCACCGCATCTTCATCTTCCCGTTCGAAGGCCTTGCGCCGTTCGGTGGCGTTGGCGACACGGGTGCCGATGGAGGTCGTCGTGCTGCGTGCGGAGCTTGTCGAGGTGGTCGTGCTCTGGGTGCCGGCCGTGATCTGGTTGCTGGCTGTGCTCGTGAGCAGGGTTTCCAGCTGGGCCACGGAAAGGCCCTTGTTGTTCTGGATGTTGGCCTGCTGCAGCAGGGCCATGGCCCCAGCGATGTGGGGTGTGGCCATGGAGGTCCCGCTGTAGCTGGCGTAGCCATTGCCAGGAACGCTCGAGTACACGTTCACACCCGCAGCTGTCACGTAGTCGAGGGTGGTGGACCCGGCCCTGTTGGAGAAGGAGGCCAGATTGCCGGAGCTGTCGACGGCTCCCACCGTCAGGCCGTAATACTGCGCATAGGAGCCGGGATAGCTCGGTCTGGCGGCAGCTTCATTGCCGGCCGCCATCACGACCACAGCCCCGCGGGAGGTGGCATAGCTGACGGCATCGAGCAATTCCGCGCTGCCGCCACCGCCAAGGCTGAGGTTGATCACCTTGGCCCCGTTGTTGGCGGCGTAGCGGATCCCGTTGGCCACACCGCTGAGGGTGCCACTGCCACTGCCGTTCAACACTTTCACCGCCATGATTTTGGCGTTGTAGGCCACCCCGGTAATCCCGGTGCCATTGTTCTCCCCAGCGATGGTGCCTGCCACATGGGTGCCATGGCTGTTGTCATCCATGACGTTGTTGTTGTTGGCAGAGAAATTCCAGCCGCGGACATCGTCGATGAAGCCATTGCCGTCATCGTCAATGCCATTGCCGGCAATCTCGCGGCTGTTGATCCAGATGTTGCCATCCAGGTCGGAGTGGGTGTAGTCAATTCCGGTGTCTATCACGGCTACGGTGATGCCAGTGCCGGTGTAACCGGCACTCCAGACCTCCGGGGCACCCAGGCGATCGAGGCCCCAGAAGATGCCGCCAAGATCGGCCACATTGGGAATGCTGATGTTCAGCAGATTCTCCAGTGCTCTTTTAACACTGGCTTCGCCATAGCCCGTGGTTGCAGAATAGCCAGGGGAGGCAGGAGCGGTTTCAGTGGCTGAAAGCTGATATTGACCTGTGCTTCCTTCCGCGTAGGCACCCGCATCGAGAAAGTATGTGCCTGTCGTCGTGGCATTGAACGTGATCTGGGAGTTGACTGTGCCGTTGGAATCATCGTTGGTGCTGATGATCGTTCCCGTACTGTTTCTGAGATTAAGCAGGGGATCGGCAAGTCCTGTGCCGCCAACCTTGTTGAGATTGAAGACATAGTTCTTGCCAGCCGTCAGCTGGATCTTGAACCAGTCGTGATCACCGCGGCTGTCAATGGTGGAGCTCACGGATCCGCCAGCGCTGATGGAGCCCGTCGTGCTGGTGTTGGCGCTGAACTGGTCACTCACGCGCCGAGCGGCCAGAAGCTGGTACTGGCCGGTGAGGCTGTCGGCATAGGCACCCGCGTCCAGGTAGTAGGTGCCGCTGTTGGTTGCGGTGTAGATGATCTCGGAGTTCTGGCTTCCGGCGGTGTCATCGTTCTGGGTGATCAGGCCACCTGTGCTGTTGCGAAGAGCCAGCAGGGGATCAACCAGGCCCGTTGTGCCAGCGACCCGGTTGAGGTTGAACACATAGGTGGTTCCGGCCGTCAGCTGAATCCGAAACCAGTCGTGGTCTCTGAGGGTATTGACGTAGCCGGTGATGCTGTCACCGGCACTGATTGCTTTGGTTGTGCGGGTGGTGCCGGCGATGGCATCAGTGCCGATCCTGCTTTCCCCGGTGAAGGCAGCCTGGATGCTCACCATGCCCTGGCCAGGCTGGAAACAGGAGGCTTCTCCTGGATCGAGCTGTTCGGCACTGGTGCTGCCGAAGAGATCCTGTCCATGCTTGGCCCCGTAGGGCTCCAGATTCACCAGCTTCAGGCCTTGGGAATCTTGAATGTCCATGGTGCTGGCTGCCGAGGTGGATGAAAGAGCTCGGGGACGCCGATGGACTCACCATAGGTCGCCCCATCAACTTTCGTCGATGGCATCGGTAAAAGTTGATGGCATCGAGATTTTTTGTTTCGTGAAGGTGTGGGCGCGCCCAGATGCCCGCGGCCGGAAGGCTGGACGGCCGTCGGCCCCGTTGGTTTTGAGCGGCTTCCGTCCGTGATCCTGCGGGCCCACTCAGGCGCTCAGCGGGCGTTTTCCAGGCGTTTCACGATCAGGGCCATCAGGGCGAGGGAGCCGGCCAGGGCCAGCAGCAGGGCGATTGTCATCAGGGCAGGAGCAGCGGACCGCCATCGGCGGAGTCCGCATTATCCCCACCCTGAGCCAAAAGTCTGGTTGATCCGAATGCGTCTGGTCTCAGGGGCCCTCGCGGGGATCCCATCGCCAGGAGGTGTCCCTGATCGTCGGCTCAGCCGAGGGCCAGGGGGTCTTCATCGAGATGCTGAACGCGTAGAAGGGCTTCCACCGTCAGGTTGCCGGGGGCGGGCGTCGTTTCGTCCTGGAGCAGCCAGTCAGCCAGTTCCATCCGCAGGGCATAGGCATCCTCAAAGCGGTGGGCCCGTTCGAGGGCCTGAAGGCAGTGCTCGAACCAGCGACGGGTTTCGGCGGGAATCTGTCGCTGGAGCCTTCGATGGGCCACGGGGGCCTCTCGCCGATGTGGGCCCATTGTCAGACCTCGTCGCCAGCCCAGGGCTTACCTGAGGCAGATTCGCAGCAAAGCGTTCAGCCGGGCCCCATGGTTTTGGTCCCCCTGGCCATCCGCCGGTGGCCGGGCGCGAGCCTGGCTGGTGGATCGTCAGTTGATGGGATGGAACAACCTGTCGTTTCACTCCAGCTGGACTGGGTGTTCGTGTACGGCACCCTCAAGCGGGGCCAGCCCAATCACCACTGGCTGGCGGGCGCCCCCTGCCAGGGGCTGGTCAGGCTTGAGAACGTGCTTCTTCACGACCTGGGCCCCTTCCCCATGGCCATCCATGGCGATGGGGTGGTGGTTGGAGAGCTGTATCAGATCGATGCCGAGATGCTGGCTTCCCTCGACCGGCTTGAAGGGGTGCCCCGGCTCTATCAGCGCTGGCGTTGCCAACCTCTTGATTCCCCCTGGGCCTGGGTGTATCTGGGCAGGCCGCACCAGGTGCGCCACTCCCCTGTGTTAGTGGATGGTTGCTGGCGGGGATCGCGCTGAGCCGCCCCTCGATGGCTGGCCCAAGCGGAATGAGGCGGCAGGATGGCCCTTCGGCAGATCCACCACCCATGGCCCTCACCCTGTACGGCAGTCTTCGCAGCCGGGCCTCGATGCCCCGCTGGTACCTGGAGGAGAAGGGCATCGCCTACACCTGGACCCCGCTGGACCTGCAGGCGGGGGAGCACCGCCAGCTCCCCTACAGCGCGATCAATCCTTTCGGGAAGGTGCCTGCCCTCGAGGACAGCAGCCTTGAGGATGCCGATGGAAAGCCCCTGCAGATCTTTGAAAGCGGTGCCATCCTTCTCCACCTGGCTGATCGGCACGCCCAGGAGTTCGCCGGACCTGCCGACAGGGCCAGGGCCACCCAATGGGTGCTGTTCGCCAACTCAACCCTCTCGAATGCCCTGTTCGTGCCGTCCAACCGGGAACGGGAATTCGGCAGGTTGATGGAGGTGCTTGATCGACTTCTGGCTGGTGGAGAGCCTCTGGTTGGCTCGAGCTGGGGGGTGGCCGATTGCGTCGTGCAGGCCCATCTTGCCTATCTGCCGGTCTTCTTTCCGGATCTTGATCTCACCCCCTATGGGAATGTGCGGGCCGTGATCGCATCCACCCAGCAACGTCCCGCCTACCGCCGGGTGATGGGGCTGGATGGAGCCTGACGAAGGGCGTGCCTTCGGGATCAAGACCAGGTGACGAGCCCAGGGAGACACCCTGGTGCGGTCTCTTGACACGAGAGAGTCCCTTGACAGGAGTGCGGGTCGGCGATGAGCGTGGGCCCATCTGCTGTGTCGCTTGCCAGCCGTGACGAGCACCCAGCCACGCCCCGGTGCCAAGGTCAAGAGGCCCACGACCATGCCTGCCGGGCGGCGCAACCGCGATCGTCGTTCCCTCTGGCGCCGCAAGCGTTGGCTGGTGCTGGGTCTGCCCCTTGGGTTTCTGGCTTTCCTGGTGGCCATCGCCCCCCCCAGCCCCCAACCCATGGCGGCGGATCCCAGTTTGGAGCCCGTGGTCAACGGTGCCGACGAGACGTTCCGGTATCGGGTGGCAGCCGACAGCTTTGTTCTCGACTTTGATCCCCGTCGGGTTCAGGTGGATCTGTTCGAGGGCTGGGACCGGGAGCAGGAGGCCTTCGCTGACAGCGGTGCCCTGGCCTTCGTCTCAGGGCCGATGTACGAGCGCCATGTCACTGCCGGCGGCCAGGAGATCACGGTCCCCCTCGGGGATCTCAAGCTGGGTCCGCGGGTCTGGCGCGGCCGGAACCGTACCGCATCCCGCCAGCGTGCCTTCATCGGCATCCGCCACGATGGCCGGGTCGACTTCGGTTTCGGGGAACTGACACCGGCGCGCGCCCAGCAGTACGACACCTTCATCGGTGGTCTGCATAGCGTCTTTAACGACCTGCAAAGCCCCCCGCCGGACTACAAGGGGGCCTACAGCATCAGCATGGGCCAGCAGATCCGGTATTACTTGCCCAGGATCCGGATGCTGATGGGCCTGCGGCGGGATGGTCGGCTTGAGGTGCTGATGACCAAGGACGGCCTCACCCTCGAGCAGACCCGTGCCCTTGCCCGTAGCCAGGGCCTGGTGGCGGCCTACATGCCCGACCACGCCTCCAAGAGTCGGTTCATCATTCCGGGCCAGAAGGGCTTTGATGACCAGGACGCCAACTGGATCAGCGGCGGCGCCACCAGTTTTGTTCACGTTCCCTACATGATGCGGCTCAGCCTGCGGCCGGTGCCCCTTCAGGGCAACCTGCTGGCGAGCCTGACGCCGATGGCCGGACCCTCCGGCTGCGGTGATCCTCTCGCCTGTGGCCAGGCCGTCGGCGGCCAGATCCTCGATCGCGCCCTGGCCGGGTTTAACCGGCTGATGGAGCAGGGGGTCGAGCCCCTGGCACGGCTCATCTGGGGGCCCCACAAGGGTCCTGATCCCAGCAGGCTGGCCCTGCGTTCCCCCCTGCGGGAGCCGCCGATCACGGCGGATCCGATGGCCCTGCGCCAGATCGAGCAGTCGCTTCGCAATCCGGCGACCGATCCTGCCCCCCTGGAGGCGACTCCCCTGCCCCCCGACCTACCTCCTCCCCTGGTGATCCAGGACGGTCAGCTCCTACCCGGAACAGTCTTGGATCGGCGCGAAGCCAACGGCCCTGCGGATGCTTCCCAGGTTCCAGATGCGGGAGCACCTTCCCTGCCCGCCGGCACCCCCGGCTCCGCGTCTGCTCAGCCTTCCCAGGTGGGGGGTCCGGCGGGGCTCCAGGCGGTGACCAGCGGCAAACCCCCGGCTCCCCTGCCCCCCCAGTTGCCCCCTCCAAGCCCCTGAGGCCCGCCAGGTTCAGCCCGCTTCCGCCGCCAGGGCCCGGACCACATCGCCCCGGGTCAGCACGCCGATCGCCTTCTGCTCGGCGTCAACCACAAAGAGGCGCTGGGTGCTGCTGGCGTGCAGCAGCCGAGCTGCGGCAGGCAGGCCCAGGTCTCCGTGGCAGGTATGGGGGTGGGCACCCATCACATCGCCGACGTTGTTACCGAGCACCTGATGGACCTGCCGATCCCATTGCAGGGGGTTGCGGAGGTAGATCACCGCATCGAGGAGCATCACATAGGGGCCGGCATCGAAGCCGCTTTCCCGCACCATCAGATCCTTTTCGCTCAGTTCCCCCACCAGCTTTCCCTCCGGATCCAGCACCGGCAGACCGCTGATGTGATGGTCACTCATCAGTTTCACAGCCTCCTGCAGGGGGGTGTCGGCCCTGACCGACAGCAGCCGACTGGACATCACCGCAGCAACGGTCTGCTGGGTGAGAGGGGAAACGACCATCGATCTGACGAGACGGTCCCCATTCTGAGTGTCCGCGGTGGTGATGGATGCCCACCGGGACATCGGCCAGCAGCGAAGGAGACTGGGGCCAATGGAGTGTGTCGCCGATGCTCGAGTCCGCCCCGTCCTGCCGCTCCCATGCAGGATCTGGCTCCCGCTGGGGACGTCAACTCGCCGATGGTCTTACGGTCGGCCGAGCCCTGGTGGGCCTGCCCCTGCTGGTGGCCCTTCTTAACGGCTGGTTCGCCCTGGCCTGGATCCTGCTGGCGCTGGGTGGCCTCAGTGATGCCGCCGACGGCTGGTTGGCCCGGCGTAGTGGTGGTGGTTCCGTCTGGGGGGCCCGACTCGATCCCCTCACCGACAAGATCCTGATCTCAGCTCCCCTGCTCTGGCTGGGGGCCACGACGCGTCCTGAGATGGTGGGCTTGCCCCTTTGGGCGGTCTGGCTGCTGCTGGCGCGGGAGCTGTTGATCTCCGGCTGGCGGGCCGGCCAGGGCAATGGCGGACCGGCTTCGAGATCCGGCAAGGCCAAGACCATCCTTCAGTTTCTGGCCCTGCTCTTCCTGCTCTGGCCACCGACGTGGGTTAGCGGGATGGCCAGTGGGCTGCACACCCTGGGGTTCTGGCTGTTCTGGCCTTCCCTGCTGCTGGCCCTGGGTTCAGCCCTGGGTTACCTGCGCGCCCCCAGCAGCACCTCATCGCCGCTGGTGTCGGGAGATGAGGGCCCCCGTAGCGCGTAGTCGTGGCGGTAGCTGTCGACCAGGGCCTGATCCAGATCAAAGCGCGGGTTCCAGGCGAGCTCCCTGCGGATTCGGTGCGTGTCGGTGAGGAAGTGGCCCAGCCGCAGGGGGAAGGCCTTGCGGGCCTTGGGATCCAGCCCAGCGGGATCAAAGCTGAGGATCTTCACGCTGGCCGGATCCTTGCCGCACGCCCTGGCCGCGGCTGCCGTCAGGCCCCGGAAGGTGATGCCCTGGCTGCCGGTGCAGTTGTAGATGCGGTTGACGGAAGTTCCGACATCGATGCAACGGGCCATGGCCGCTGCCAGATCCTCGACGTGACCGACCTGGGTGATTGTGCTGCCGTCTCCAGGGAGGGGAACGGGGCGATCGTTGACGATCCGGTCGAAGAACCAGCTTTCAACGGGGTTGTAGTTGCCAGGGCCGATGATGTAGGTGGGCCGGAAGCTGGTGAAGGGGATGCCCTGCTGCCTGAGCCAGGTCTCGGTGTCTGCCTTGCCTGCATGGCGGCTGGCCGGGTCGGTGGGGGCATCTTCATCAAGCGGCCAGAGGTGGCTGTCGGCGTAGACGCCGGCGGAACTGACGTAGACGAAGCGCTGGCTTGGTGCATCGGTGCGCTCGATCACGGCCCTGGAGTCGTCCAGGGTGCGGCCGGAGCTGTCGATGATCACGTCGAAATGGTGCCCCTTGAGCTGGTCCAGGTCCCCGGGCTGGCTCCGATCCCCCTGGAGGTGCTGCACCCCGTGGGGGAGCGGTTGCCGGCCGCGGGTGAACAGGGTGAGCCGATGGCCTGCCGCGAGCAATGCGGTCACCAGGGGGCGACCGATGAACCGGGTTCCCCCCATCACCAGAATCTCCAAGGCGCCCGTCCAGCAACAGCAGCGCCATTCAAGCGCTGCGTTCTGCCGGCCCCAGACTGACCGCTGCGATCCGATGGCCGCCATGACCCCAAGCCCTGACGACCTGAGCGAGCAGCTGGCCGATCTGCCCGCATGGGAAGTGGTGGCTGGCCACCATTTGCACCGCCTGTTCCGGTTCCAGGATTTCGTCACAGCCCTGGCCTGGGTCAATCTGGCCGGAGCCGTCTGTGAAGAGCAGGGTCACCACGCCGATTTCCTGCTGCGCTGGGGATCGGTCCGTGTCGAAATCTTCACCCATGATCACGGTGGACTCACCGATCTCGATTTCAGGCTGGCCATGGCTCTCGATCGGCTGCCCAGGGTCGCGGAATTGCCGTAGGCATTTCCTCACATGGTCTGCCGGGCCCTAGAGAAATGAAGCAGGATTCCTTCAACTTTCGCAAAGTCCTGCTGATGGACGGAATCAAGGGCGTGTTCGGCGAGCTTCCCGCCCTGGCGAAGCGCCAGTGGCAACGCATCACGGGAGGCCTGCCCGGCCCTTCCGCCGTTGGAGCCCCTCCCGCTACAGAGCCGTTCCTCAGCACCCCATCCGATTCCCCGATTCCCGCCCAGATCACCCAGGTGGTGTTTCTGCCCCGGGAACCCCAGTGGGCCTATTGCTTCTGGACGATCAGTGATGCGGACCAGGAGCTGGCCCAAACCCTCGGCGCCCTGGACCTGTGCCTGCGCCTCAGGGATGTGTCCTCCAACACCTCCAGCTCCCAGGCCCTCCAGGAAATTGTCCTGACCCGGGGTGTGAGGGAGTGGTTCGTGCCGATCCCGCTCTCCGATCGGGATTACAGGGTCGAGCTGGGTTACCGCCTGCCTGCAGGCCGCTGGCATTCCCTGGCCCAATCAGCGGCGGCCCGCATTCCTGGCCACGAACCGACTGAGCTGGTGGCCGATCGCTTCGTCGCCTTCGACCTTGAGGCCCCTCCCTCCCCTGTCCAGGATCCCTGGGTGCCTCCGGCTGTCGCCCCCGCCCCGACCGCCATCCATGAGCGCCTTTATCAGGAGTCCCTTCGCCGCGTCTGGCGCAGTGGTTCCGAGGAATTCCAGGAGCGTGGCACCGAGGGGCTGGACCGTGCCGGACTGAACGATTCCGGAATTGGTCTCTGGGCCAGCGGCCGCAACGAATCCGGCATCGGCCTGGCGGCGCGTCAGCGGTCCTTCTGGCTGGTGGCGGATGCAGAGTTGATTGTCTATGGGGCCACCGAGCCCTCGGCAACCCTCCGGATCGGTTCAGAGGTTGTGCCCCTCAACGCTGATGGCACATTCCGGATTCAGGTGCCCTTCAGGGACGGTGAGCAGCTCTATCCGATCGAGGCCGTGGCCGCCGATGGTGAGCAAAAGCGCTCGATCACCCTTGAGTTTTCCCGCACCACTCCGGAGGACCACACCAATCCCCGCGAGGCCGCCACTCCCGAGTGGTTCTGAGGCCACGGGTCCGACCAGACGCTCACTCCCGGCTCGCCAGGCCCCTGACATAGGCCTCCAGCGAGCCCACATTGACCCAACCGGTGGCAATTGTTTTGGTCTCCTTCATCGAGACCCGCCCCCGGTGCACATGGGACATCCCCGCCGGAAAAATCGCCATCCGGCCACGAACAGCTTCCACGTGGTGTTCCTGCCACAGGAATTCGGTGCCCCCCTCTTCAACGCTGTTGAGGTAGAGAATCCACGCCAGCACCCTGCGGATTGGCTCCGTGGCCTCATCGGTGGTGGTCCAGTCGCAATGCCAGGCCCTGAATCCTTCCCCTGGTGCATAACGCTGCAGGTTGAACAGGGGATTGACGAACAGGGCCCGTTCCGGACACACCTCCAGGAAGAGGGGACGATCCGCAAGGTATTGCCTCAGGCATCCAGACACCGCTCGCATGATCGCGTCGCTGATCCCATGGGCATCCGGGTCTGAGCGGTCCAGCCACACCAGGCTGATGTCGGTGGACACCTTTGCGGCTGCGGAGAGGTCGCCACGGGGGTCGGTGCCCCCCGCTCCGAAACTGACGCCCCGTTGGTGCAGGTCGGGACGGGCCTCATAAAAGGCCAGAACCTGATCGCTGAGGTCCTCCAGTGCCGCTGTTTCAAAGGTGGCGATCAGGCGCATGGCGGCTGAATCGGCAAACTTCGATCGTAGGCAGCCTGGATCGGAGGCCCGATGGAAGCTGCTCGCAGGTGATCGGCGGCTTGTTCTCTCGGTGGGAGCAGCTCAGCGCATCACCCCCACCAGCAGGGACACCAAGGCAAAGCCCGCAATGCCGGTCAGGGCCAGAAGCGAGGTGGAGTGGAGCATATCCATGGCTTTCGTTCTGGTTCAAACCTAAAGACAGTCGAAAGATCGGATCTGTCCGCAGGGAACTTCGCAGGGTTTCGGGTCATCCCGTCATGGAGTGATGTGACGGGGTCGCCAGGGACAATGGCGTTGCTTTTCGGCTTCCGGTCCCGCCCCATGCAGGTCATCCCCGCCATCGATCTTCTGGACGGTCACTGTGTGCGCCTGCACCAGGGGGATTACGACCAGGTGACCCGCTTCAGTGACGATCCGGTGGCCCAGGCCCTCGCCTGGCAGCGGCAGGGGGCCGAGCGGCTGCATCTGGTGGACCTGGACGGTGCCCGTACCGGCAAGCCGGTCAATGATCAGGTGGTGAAGGCGATCACCGCCAGCCTCCGCATTCCAGTCCAGCTCGGTGGCGGTGTCCGTTCAGCCGACCGGGCCAGGGAACTGCTGGCCTGCGGCCTCGACCGGGTGATCCTGGGGACCGTGGCGCTCGAACAACCCGAGCTGGTGGACGACCTGGCCCGGCGCCATCCCGGTCGGATCGTGGTGGGCATTGATGCCCGCAACGGCAAGGTGGCGACCCGTGGCTGGATCGAGGAGAGCACCGTCGATGCCACGGCCCTGGCCCAGCGGTTTGCCGCCAGCGGCATCGCAGCGATCATCAGCACCGACATTGCCACCGACGGGACCCTTGCCGGGCCCAACCTCGAGGCCTTGCGGGCCATGGCCGAAGCCAGTTCGATCCCAGTGATCGCCTCGGGCGGGATCGGCACGCTGGAGCATCTGTTGTCGCTGCTGGCCCTGGCTCCCCTGGGGGTGGAGGGCGTGATCGTTGGCCGTGCCCTCTACGACGGCTCGGTCGACCTGGCTGAAGCCCTGGCGGCGATCGCCGATGGTCGGCTTCAGGATCCCGTCCCTGGGGACATCGCCTGAGGGCATCTCTGAGGGCATCTCCGGGATTGGCGCTCTATAACGGAGTCACTTCCACTTGCCGGGCGCCGTGTCCACCGCTGCCTTGCCCTTGCCGGCCCCTTTCGGCCCGAAGACTCCTCAGATCCCCAGGGAGGATTCCGGGGTTGAGGAGGCCTACCAGCGCTGCCGAGAGCTGGGTATGCGCCTCAGCAAGCAGCGGCGCCTGGTGCTGGATCTGCTTTGGCGCGAGAAGGATCACCTCAGTGCCCGCGACATCTTTCAGAAGCTCAATGCCATCGGCCGCCACATCGGCCACACCTCGGTGTATCAGAACCTGGAGGCCCTCCAGAGCGCCGGTGTGATCGAGTGCCTCGACCGCGCCAGTGGCCGCCTGTATGGCTACCGCAGTGATCCCCACAGCCATCTCACCTGCCTGGACACCGGAGAGATTCAGGACCTCGATGTGGTGCTGCCCGAGGGGCTGGTCCGCCAGATCGAGGCTTATACGGGATATGCGATTGAGTCGTACACCCTCCACCTCAGTGGCCGCCGTTCTCCCGGATCGCCAACGGCGCCCACCTCCAAGGATTGATGGGCCGCCTCCCCTGGAGAAATCCGTGCCCCCTGGTTACCGTTGGCTGATCCACCTCTTGCACCGGATCTGCCGTGAGCCGCGATCCTGGCGGGGCTTCCCTGCTCCTGCTGGCTGATCCGCTGCTGGGTTCGGCCCTGGCCCAGCAGCTGGCCGCCGATTCCAGACAGTTCCGCGTGGCCCTGCGGCCCGGTGATCTGAGCGGCCGTCCTGACCTGGTGCTCTGGTGCCTGGCCGGTCCGATTCCTTCGCCCACCCTGGAACGTGAACTGGCCCTGTTGCGGGACCACTGGCAACCTGCCCCGATTCTGCTGGTGTTCCCATCGGCCTCCATCGCCCAGGGTCAGGAGTCGGCCCTGATGCGGTTGTCGGTGGAGGGACTCCTCTCGGAACCGGATGAGGCGTCTCTGCTGTCGGCCATCGACACCCTCATCGCCGGTGGTCGGATCCTGGATCTGCCTCAACCGGCTGATCAGGTCAGGGCCGGAGGCGCCCCTTTCGGCACGGCCCTGCTGGCCTCTGGTCTCGACCAGATCGAGGCCGAGCTGGCCCTGTGCGAGGCCCATCGCCGGCACCATCGTCTCTCCTGGCTGCAGGAGCAGCTGCTGCAAGGAAGGATCCGGGAGCTGCAGGCGGCCCGAGGCTTCCTGCTCTGGATCTGGGGTCCGGTCGCCCTCGCCTGGCCTGGGCCCGATGGGCCCTCTCCCGGGCCCCTGGAGCCGCAGGAGGCTGCAACCAGCACGGTGATCACCGTACGGACTCGCACCGCCCTCGGGGTGTGGGAGGCGATCCAGGGGCGGCTTGAGCAGGCCATTTCAGGTGGCCTCTCCAATGGCACCGGCCAGCTGCTGGCCCTGGAGGGGTTGGCCCCTGAACGCCGTCGGGAGCTGCTGCAGTCGCTGCTGCTCCAGCTTGCTCTGTTGCTCCAGCGCTTCCGCCTGGAGGAGCCGCGGCGGGAGTCCCTGGTTGATCGTTGGCGCAGCGCCCAGCCTGAATTGCGCCGTCAGGCCCTGCGCCAGCTTGCCGGCAGCTACGTGCAACTGCCCCAGGCGGGCAACCTCCTGCCGGTGGCCGACACCCTGCTGCTGCGCTGCGACCTTGACCAGGAGGACGCGGAACTGCCCGATCCCCAGGCCATGCTCACCGCGTTGGTGCTGGCCCAGCCGTTGCTCGTGGATGGCTGCCTGGTGGCCCCCGACGAACCGAGGGCCCTGCTTCAGCTGGAGTCGCTGGTGACCAACTGGCTGCTTCGAAATGCCGAGATGCTCAGCGCCGAACTGCTGGGCTGCTGTGGTGCCTGGCCGGAACTGCGGCGTTATCTGCTGGAGCCCCCCCTGCTGGCTACCAGGCCCCTGGAAAGGTTGCGAAATCAACTCAATGCCCAGCAGCGCTGGGCCGACTGGTTCCATCGCCCTGTTCAGCTCTACGAGAGCCGTCGTGAGCTCTATCGACTTCAGGACGGGGTGATCACCGTGCAGGTGCTCACCGAACCCCGCGACCAGGAGCTGGCCCGGCTTGGTTGGCTGGCCCAGGCCGTCACCCTGGTGCTTGAAACCCGCGATGCCCTGGGGCCCCAGGTCCGCCTCATCCTGAAGGGATTCGGCGACGTTGTTGTGGTCCTGCTCACCCAGGTGATTGGCAGGGCCATCGGTCTGGTCGGCCGTGGCGTGCTGCAGGGTATGGGGCGCAGCCTCAGCCGAAGCTGACGGCCCTCTCCCCTGGCCCCCGGGCACAATGGCCCCACCTGTTGTCCTGCCTTGCCCTGCCCGTTGCCAGCATCTGCTGCCCAGTTCTCCGCAGCCGCCCCACGCAGGGTTCCCCCGGCTCGGTTGAGGCCTTTGCTGCCGGAGGTGCTGCTGGCGGTGCTGTCGCTGATCCTGGTGCTGACCACCAGCGTTCTGGCCGGAGCTTCCCCGGCCTGGGCCGCCCGCACCACCAACAGCTACGACGGCAACATTTATGCCCTCTATGCGGGCAATGGTTCCCTGGTGCCGCCCCGAAGCACCCTGGAGCAGGCCCTCAAAGACCACCGACCGGTGCTGCTTTCGTTCTTTCTGGATGACAGCGCCGACAGCAAGACCTTCGCCCCGACCCTGTCGGAGCTGCAGCGGCTCTGGGGACCCGTGGTCGAGCTGATCCTGCTGCCCACCGATCCGCTCCAGGGCCGCGTGGACACCGGTCCGACTGATCCGGCCCATTACTGGAACGGCTCGATCCCCCAGGTGGTGGTGCTCGATGCCGGCGGCAAGCTGCGATTCGATAGCAGTGGCCAGGTGGATGTCGATGCGATCAACGCCGTGCTGTCCGAGGTCACGGGCTTGGCCCTGCCCGAGGGTGGCAAGGTCAGCAGCAGCTTTGAAGTGAACGAACTCAACAGCGAAATCGTCTCCCGTTCCTGACCATCCGGGCTCTCTCCCCCATCCCTTCTCCTCCCTCCCGATGACTGCCCCCACCCCTGGGGAGAGCCCCCTTCCGGTGTCGCCTCTGGCCACCCGCCGTGAAACCGACAGCCTCGGAGCGATCGAGGTGCCCTCCGTCCACTACTGGGGGGCCCAGACCCAGCGTTCGATCCACAACTTTCCCTTCGGACAGCCGATGCCCCTGGCGGTGGTGCATGCCTTCGGCCAGCTCAAGGCGGCCTGTGCCGAGGTGAATTGCAATCTGGGTCGGCTGGAACCTGCGATCTGCGGCGCCATCGTCGATGCTGCCGAGGAGGTGTCGAGCGGTGTCCTCGATCAGGAATTTCCCCTCCGGGTGTGGCAGACCGGCTCAGGTACCCAGAGCAACATGAATGCCAACGAGGTGATCGCCAACCGGGCGATCGAGGCCCTGGGAGGCCTGGTGGGCAGTAAGCGCCCGGTGCATCCCAACGACCACGTCAACCTCAGCCAGTCGAGCAACGACACGTTCCCAACGGCCATGCACATCGCCGTGGTGCTTGAACTCGAACAGCAGCTGATCCCGGCGGTGCAGGCGCTGGCGGCGGCCCTGGAAGCCAAGGCCAGCCGTTTCGCTTCGATCGTCAAGATCGGCCGCACCCATCTCCAGGATGCGGTGCCCCTCAGTCTTGGTCAGGAGTTCAGCGGTTACGTGGCCCAGCTCCACCTGGCCCTGGAGGCGATCGGCGCCACCCTGCCGAGGGTGCGGGACCTGGCGATCGGTGGTACGGCTGTGGGCACCGGCCTGAATGCGCCGCTGGGGTTCGGGGAGGCGGTGGCGGCGCGGTTGAGCGAGCGGCTGGGCACCGCCTTCCGCAGTGCTCCCAACAAGTTCCAGGCCCTGGCGGGCCACGAGGCGCTAGCCGGTTGCCACGGCGCCCTCACGGTGCTGGCCGGCAGCCTGATGAAGATTGCGAACGACATCCGCTGGCTGGGCAGTGGCCCCCGTTGCGGCCTGGGGGAACTGGTGCTGCCGGAGAACGAGCCTGGATCTTCGATCATGCCGGGCAAGGTCAACCCGACCCAGTGCGAGAGCCTGACGATGGTGGCCGTGCAGGTGATGGGCAACAACACCGCCGTTCAGATGGCGGCCAGCCAGGGCAATTTCGAGCTCAATGTGTTCAAGCCCCTGATTGCCCACAACGTGTTGGAGAGCATCGAGCTGCTGGCCGGGGGCTGCATCGGGTTCCGTCGCCACTGCATTGAGGGCCTGGAGGCCAATGAATCCCAGATCGAGCGACAGCTCAACCAGAGCCTGATGCTGGTGACGGCCCTCACCCCGGCGATCGGTTACGACCGGGCCAGTGGGATCGCCAAGCATGCCCATCACCATGGCCTCAGCCTGCGGGAAGCGGCCCTGGTGCTCGGGGAGATCGGTGCCGAGGAGTTCGACCGCTGGGTGCGGCCCGAGACGATGGTCGAACCGGGCTGAGGCCACCCCCAGGCCCTACGCTCCCGCCTGTCTGATCCGCGGGTGAACGGTTTGCCATTGTTCGTCTCCCTGGTGCTCGGCGCTGCCCTGCTGCTGGCGCTGCTGCTCCTGGTCCTGGAGCTGCGCCACCGCCTGCGCCCGGCCTCGCCCCTGGAGCTGGAACCCGGTTCCTGGCGGGTGCAGCGCCCCAGCGACCAGGAGGTGGTGGTGGAGGGGGTGATCACCCTGCGCAACCCCCATGCCCGCATGGAGGTTTTCGTACCCGAATTCGAGGTCCGGCCCGTGCTGCTCGGGCGCGGTTCCCTCGAGGGCATCACCATCAGCCAGCGGATCGAGACACTCCATGCCGATGAGCCGTCCCGCCCGGATGGCTACTGGCCCGCTTACATCATCAAAGGCCGCCGTAGCACCCAGGCCCGCATCCGCCTCAGCCTGAAGTGCACCCCAGACCTCGACCTGCGGCGCCTGCTGGACACCCTCTGGGTTTCCATGGACTGGGTGAACTACGGCCCCTTCGGTCGCCTCTGGCGTCGCGATGGGGTGCTGATTCCCTTGCGCAAACCGGCGCCCCTGAGCCCGGATGCGGCCCCCTGGCGCCGCGGGGACCGCTGTGCGGTCCTGCCGATCCGCACCCACTTGCTTGGGGTGCTCGATCAGCCCCTGGAGGTGCTCCGCCGTTACGCCGGACCGCACCTGCAGCCGGGAGACATCCTCACCATCGGCGAAACGCCATTGGCTGTGATCCAGGGCCGCTACCAGCATCCGAGCACCATCACCCCGTCGGCCCTGGCGAGGCTGCTCTGTCGGGTCTTCCATCCCACCAGCAGCCTTGCTACCGCTTGCGGTCTGCAGAGCCTGATCGATCAGGTGGGCCCGGCCAGGGTTCTGATGGCCTGGTTGGTGGGCACCGCCCTCAAACTGGTGGGCCTCAAGGGTTGGTTCTATCGCCTGGCTGGCGACCAGGCCAGGCTGATCGATGACATCACAGGCACCACCCCCCCTTACGACCAGACGATCGTGCTCGGTCCCGATCAGCCCGCCGCCTTCTGCGCGCGGATGGCCGAGGACCTCGGGGTGGGGGTGGCCGTGGTCGATGTGAACGACCTCGGGCGGGTCAAGGTGCTGGCCTCAAGTCCAGGCTGTGATGAGGCCCTGCTGCAGAGGGCCCTGCGCCCCAATCCGGCGGGGAACGCCAACGAGCGAACCCCGCTCGTGCTGGTCAGGCCCGATCGGCTTGGTTGAGCCGCGCCCCCCGGCCATCGCCCCCGATACGATGGGTTGAGAACGATCAGGGGCAGCCCTGCCAACCCCGTCGTCCCCTTGCCCTGCGGGAGCCTCGCCACGTCAGGAACCTCCCCGCCACTCCGCCCGGTTCAGGCCCCGCCCCCCCGCGTGACCGGGCAACCGACCCCTGTGGTGATGCCGCTGCAGGGGTGGCATCTTCCCTTGCTCACCGATCCTGCCTTCCTGCCCCTGCAGCCCCTGTTGCAGCGATCTCTCTTGCTGGCCCTGCCCAAGATGCTGCTCTGGCTGCTGCGGCTTCCCACCGTGCCGGCCCCCCAGGTGCTCGTGGCTTGCTCCCAGGCCGATGGCATCCCCCAGGGGCTGATGGTCAGCCGCTGCCTGAATCGTCGAGGCAGTTCCTGGGCCGTCCAGCATCTGAAGCTTGCCCTGGATGGGCCGGTTCGGACCACGGCCATCGCGCTGCTCAGGGAGCAGATCAGCCGTGTCCCCGACGCCGGCAGCTGGATCGTTGCCGTGTCATCCCTCGACCAGGATCGGCTGGGGTTGTTGCGGGAGCTCGGATTTCAGCCGTTGCGCTGGGAGCGGCTCTGGCGCTGGGACCAGGCCCCTGGGGCCAGCGCCATGTCCCAGCTTTCCGGCTCGGCCGGCGGTTCCGTTCCAGGTCCCGTCGGTGATCTTCAACTGCGCTCCTTGCAGCGCCGTAACGCCCCCCTGCAGTGGCATCTGGAGCAGGCCGCCTGCCCGCCCCAGCTGCGCCAACTTCTTGATCGCCGGGTCGATGATCTGCTCGACGACAGCCGGGCGGGCTGGATGCTGGTCGATCCCTGCCGGCGTCAGGCCGTTGCAGGCATCCGCCTCCTGGTCCACTCCGGTGATGGGGGGCAGGAGGCAACCTTCGCTGTCCATCCGCTCTGGCTCGCTGCCCTGGGGCCCGCCACCCAGCTCCTCCTGGAGCAGGCGCGGCAGAAGGCCGGGCAGGCGATCGTTCTCAGTGTCGACAGCCAGGATGGCCCCCTGCATCAATGGCTGGAGGCGGCCGGCGCCGAGCCCTGGGGCGAGCGGGTGCTGATGGTGCGCAGTGTCTGGCGTCGCCAGATCCGCCATCCCGCTCCTTCGGTCGCCCTGCGACTCGGTGCGGTGATCGAGCAATGGCAGCCTCCTCGGCCGATTCCGACCCCATCCCTGCGCCAGCCTGGCCCAGGGCAGCTTCTGCCCCGCTGAAGCCCCGCTCTCAAGCCCCATGGCCACCCTCGCTCCCCGGCCCCGATCGGTGCTCGCCCTTGATGTCGGCCGCCGGAGGATCGGCCTCGCCGGCTGTGATCCCCTGGGCATCAGCGTGACGCCGCTGCCGGCCCTGGCCCGGGGGCGGTTTGCCGTCGATCTGGAGCATTTCCGCCCGCTTCTGATCCGCCGCCATGTCGAGGCCTTGATCGTCGGTCTTCCCCTCGATTTCCACGGACAGCCGACGGCCCAGGAACTCCACTGCCGTCGCTACGGCGAACGGCTGGCGAGGGCGCTTGGCCTGCCCTTGGCCTGGGTGAATGAACATGCCAGCAGCTGGGAGGCGGGCGAACGCCATCGGCTCCATGGCGATCGCAGCGGGGCCCTCGACAGCGCTGCGGCCGCCCTCCTTCTGCAGCAATGGCTGGTCGAGGGGCTAGAGCCGGTGCCCGTGGCGGACCCGAGACCTGACACATCGGCGGTCTCTGGTTCATCCTGAAGGGGATTGAGACCCTTCGATGCGCAGCGACGGCCCCGCCTCCCCTGGATCAGCTGATGTGCCCACGGTGCTCGTGCGCGACAGCCACGGCCGCCAGCTCCTCTGTTTTCTGGAGCAGCTCATTCCTCTTGAGGGCCACGACTATGTGCTGCTCACCCCGGTCGACACCCCGGTCTGCCTGGTGAAGATCGCTGCCGAGGACAGCGATGGCAAGGATGAGGTGATCGATCAGCTCGACGCCCACGAGTCGATCCTCTCCAACGCCGAGGTGGTGCTCCAGGATCTCGACCTCACCCTGGTGCGCTCCGCCGTCACCCTCACGGTCAGTGGTGATCTCGAGGAGCCCGACGCCGATGATCTCGACGATGACGATGAGGACTTCGACGATCTTGATGACGAGGAGGACGACGAGACCGACCTCTACGAGATGCTGATTCAGTTCCGGGCTGATGATCAGGACTACGGCCTGTTCATTCCCCTGGATCCCTTCTTTGTCGTCGCCCGCATGGAGAGCGGTGAGGCGGTGCTGGTGGAGGACGAGGAATTCCGGCGGATCCAGCCCCTCATTGAGAAGGAACTGGATGAGCGGGAGCAGGGCGACTGATGCTGGCCAAGCTCTTCCGCCCGGACCTGCTCCGTCCCAACCTTGTGGCACCCGGAACCTTGGTTGATCTCTCCCTGGATCACCTGTCCGGCTGCGGGATCGAGGCCCTTGTGCTGGATGTCGACCGGACGATCCTGCCCCGTCGTCATCCGCAGCTGCCTCCCCTGGTAGAGGTCTGGTTGCGGGAGGCGGCCCGCCGTTTTCCTGTCCATCTGCTCAGCAACAATCCCTCCCGCCGTCGCATCGGTGCTGTGGCCGAACCCTTCGGTCTTCCCTACACCACGTCGGCGTCCAAGCCCCGTTCCGGGGCCCTCAGGCAGGTGATGGCCGAGTTGGGTCTGCCGCCTGAGCGGGTGGCGATGGTGGGGGATCGGATCTTCACCGATGTGCTGGCCGGAAACCGCCTCGGCCTCTACACCGTGCTGATCAAGCCGATGGGGGCCGATGGAGCCCCCTGTCGTCAGGATCGGCTGCAGGGATTCGAGATTCGCCTGGCCCGGCTGGCGGGGACCGCCCTGCGCTGATGGCCCAGTCCCAGCACCCTTCCCGTCGGGTCATCAAGGTGGGCACGAGCCTCCTGCGGGGCTCTTCTGGCCGCAGTACGGCCGAAGTGATCGCGGATCTGGCCGCTGCCCTCAGCCGGCGCCACCAGCTTGGCGAACAGCTGGTGCTGGTCACCAGCGGTGCCGTGGGCCTTGGTTGCGCCGCCCTTTCCCTGCCCAGCCGTCCCACAGAGGTGGTTTCCCTCCAGGCCGCTGCCGCCGTCGGCCAGGGCCGGTTGATGGGGCTCTACGAGGCAGCCTTCGAGGCCCATGGTGTGCCGGTGGCCCAGGTGTTGCTCACCCGGGGCGATCTCGCCTCCCGTCGCCGTTATCAGAACGCTTCCAGCACCTTCGAGCAGCTGCTCGAATGGGGGGTGGTGCCGATCGTCAATGAGAACGACACCCTGGCCACCGATGAACTTCGTTTCGGTGACAACGACACCCTCTCCGCCCTGGTGGCGGCAGCGATCAGCGCCGAGGAACTGATCCTGCTCACCGATGTCGACAGGCTCTATTCCGGCGATCCTCGCCGCGATGCCTCGGCCCGGCCGATTGAGGAGGTCCGTGATCTGCACGAGCTCGAGCAGCTCAGCGGTGCGGCCGGCGACGGAGGCCAGTGGGGCACGGGCGGCATGACCACCAAGCTGGCTGCGGCCCGGATCGCCACATCCAGCGGCATCCGGGTGCATCTCGGCGATGGTCGTGATCCGGCCGTGGTGAACGGCCTGCTGGCTGGAGAACGCCTCGGAACGGTGTTTCAACCCAGTGCCCACCCGTTGCCGGATCGCAAGGGTTGGTTGGCCCATGTTCTGGTGCCCAAGGGGAGCATCACCATCGATGCCGGAGCCGAACGGGCCCTGCTTGAGCACGGGGCGTCGTTGCTGGCGGTGGGCATTCAGGCGGTGGAGGGCCGTTTCTCTCGCCGGGATGCCGTGCGACTCCTGAGCGAAGACGGCCGGGAGCTGGGCCGAGGTCTCTCGGCCCTCAGCAGTGAGGAGCTGGCCCAGGTGATCGGCCTCAGCAGTGAGGCGTTGCAGCAGCGGCTTGGCCCGGTGGGGGAGGAGGCGGTTCATCGCGACCATCTGGTGCTCACCGGCGGGGCCGCTCCCCAGGGCTGAAGCAGGCCCATGCCGCCCCTACGATCCCGCCCATACCGCCACCTCCGGGAATGCGTTTCAGCAGCCTGCTCGGCCACCTCAGTGCCCTGGATGGGACGGACCCCCGGGAATGGGGCCAGGATCCCGACCTGAGCGGTGCCGCCGCCCTCGATCAGGCCGTTGAGGGGCAGTTGAGTTTTCTGGAGCCGGGAAACGCCCTGGCGGCAGCCCTTGCCGGCACCGGCGCCTCGGCCCTGCTCCTGCCTCCCGATGCCGAGTTGCAGGCCCAGGCCACGGCCCGGGGGCTGGCCTGGGTGGCCCTCAAGGATCCAAGGCTGGGCTTCGCCGAGGCCCTCGAGGTTCTCTATCCGCGCCGTCCCCGGCCGGCTGGCGTCCACCCCAGCGCCGTGATCGATCCCGGTGCCCGGATCGGCGCCGGAGTGCATATCGGTCCCCATGTCGTGGTGGGGGACAACTGCATCGTCGAGGAGGGCTGCATCCTCCATGCCGGTGCCGTTCTCTACGAGGATGTCCAGCTGGCGGAGGGCTGTGAGATCCATGCGGGTGCCGTTCTTCACCCCGGCAGCCGCCTGGCGCGGGCCTGCGTGGTGCATTCCAATGCGGTGATCGGTTCAGAGGGATTCGGCTTTGTGCCCACGGCCCAGGGTTGGCGGAAGATGCCCCAGACCGGTCTGGTGGTGCTCGAAGAGGCCGTGGAGGTGGGATGCGGCACCACGATCGACCGTCCCTCGGTGGGAGAAACCCGGATCGGCGCGGGCACCAAGATCGACAACCTGGTGCAGATCGGCCATGGGGTGACCACCGGCCGGGGCTGTGCCCTGGCGGCCCAGGTAGGCATCGCCGGTGGGGCCAGCCTGGGCCATGGGGTGATCCTGGCCGGTCAGGTGGGGGTGGCGAACCGCGCCACCATCGGGGATCGGGCCATCGCTTCGTCCAAATCCGGCATCCACGGCGATGTGCCAGCCGGGGAGGTGGTCAGTGGCTATCCGGCCATCCCCAATCGCCTCTGGCTGCGCTGCTCGGCCGTCTTTTCCCGATTGCCCGAGATGGCCCGCACCCTCCGGCAGCTCAAGTCGGAGTCGTAGCCTCGGATTCAGCTTGTTTCCGCCTTCATGACCAGCTATCGGATCACCCTGCTGCCCGGGGATGGCATCGGCCCCGAGATCACAGCAGTGACCCGGCAGCTTCTCGATGCCGTCGCCAGCCGCCACGGTTTCAGCCTCAGCTACGACGAACAGCCGGTGGGTGGTGCCGCCATTGATGCCACCGGCGTTCCGCTGCCCGAGAGCACCCTCGAGGCCTGCCGTCAGGCGGATGCGGTGCTGCTCGCGGCCATCGGCAGTCCCCGCTTCGACACCCTGCCCCGGGAAAGCCGCCCGGAGACCGGTCTGCTGGCCTTGAGGGCCGGTCTTGACCTGTTCGCCAACCTTCGCCCTGTCAAGACCATTCCTGCCCTGATCGACGCCAGCACCCTCCGCCCGGAGGTGATCAGCGGCGTGGATCTGCTGGTGGTGCGGGAGTTGACCGGCGGGATCTACTTCGGCACCCCCAAGGGGCGGATCGCCACCGACGACGGCGAACGGGCCTTCAACACGATGGTTTACTCAAGCGCCGAGGTGGATCGCATCGCCCGGGTGGCCTTTGATCTGGCCCGGCAGCGCCGCGGTGAGCTCTGCTCGGTGGACAAGGCCAACGTGCTGGATGTGAGTCAGCTTTGGCGTGATCGGGTGGACCGCCTCGCCTCCGATTATCCGGAGGTTCGGGTCAACCATCTCTACGTCGACAATGCCGCCATGCAACTGGTGCGGGCCCCGCGCCAGTTCGACGTGCTGCTCACCGGCAATCTGTTCGGTGACATTCTCAGCGATGAGGCGGCCATGCTCACCGGGTCGATCGGGATGCTCCCTTCGGCATCCCTGGGCTCGAGTGGGCCGGGCCTGTTCGAGCCTGTCCATGGCTCCGCCCCGGACATCGCCGGCCAGGACAAGGCCAATCCCATGGCGATGGTGCTGTCGGCGGCGATGTTGCTCAGGATCGGCCTGCGGCAGGAGGCCGCTGCCGCGGCCCTGGAGACGGCGGTGGACGGGGCTTTGGCGGCCGGGTACCGAACCGGGGACCTGATGGCCGAGGGCTGCACCCTGCTGGGCTGTCGCGCCATGGGGGATCAGTTGTTGCGGCAGCTGGAGATCTGATCCCCCGACCGGGGAGCCTGCCCAGCGACCTGCCAGAATCTCAGCGGTTTTTCTTCCTGCGCCGATGTCGAAGCGTCACCCCGTTGTGGCTGTCACCGGGTCTTCCGGCGCAGGAACAAGCACGGTCAAACGGGCCTTCGAGCACATCTTCAAACGCGAGGGCATCACCCCTGCGGTGGTCGAGGGCGACAGTTATCACCGCTACGAGCGTGGCCCGATGAAGGAGGCCATGGCCCAGGCCCTCGCCAGCGGTCAGACCTTCTCCCACTTCGGCCCTGAGGCCAACCTGTTCGACAAGCTCGGCGAGCTGTTCAAGACCTACGGCGAAACCGGTAGCGGCCAGAAGCGCTACTACCTCCACTCCGTGGAGGAGGCCGCCGACCACAACGGCCGTCTTGGCACGACCCTGCAGCCCGGCCAGTTCACCCCCTGGGAAACGATTCCCGCCGGTACCGACCTGCTCTTCTATGAGGGCCTCCATGGCGGTGTGGTCGGCGACGGTTATGACGTGGCTTCCCTGGCCGACCTCCTGGTGGGGGTGGTCCCGGTGGTGAATCTGGAATGGATCCAGAAGATCGCCCGCGACAATGCTGAGCGCGGCTACTCGGCTGAGGCGACCGTGGACACGATCCTGCGCCGCATGCCGGATTACATCAATCACATCTGCCCCCAATTCAGCCGCACCGACATCAACTTCCAGCGGGTCTCCACCGTGGACACCTCGAACCCGTTCATGATCCGGGACATCCCGACCCCGGACGAGAGCTTCGTGATCATTCACTTCCGCAAGGGTGCCCGGGAGAAGTGGGGAATCGACTTCACCTACCTGCTCGATATGATCCACGACTCCTTCATGTCCAGCCCCACCTCGATCGTGGTGAACGGCGGCAAGATGGGCTTCGCCATGGAGCTGATTCTCACTCCGATCATTCACCGCATGATCGAAGAGAAGAAGAATCTGGCCTGATTGCAGCCTCCGGCAGTGGGCCCCTTAGGCTGGGCCCACTGAATGGATCCGGTGAGGTCAATTTCCTTCACCACCACCAACAACACCAGCTCCTCCACAGACCTGCGTTCCGGGGGAGCTTCCGTGTCGTTTGTGATCCAGGGGGCTGGCGGAGGTCATGCCCGCCCTGACCCCAGCGTCCGTCTTGATCAAATCGACAGCCGCACGGTGATTGGACGTGCCCGCTCGATCTATCTGAACTACATGACCCGAGGCTTCCCAGGTGGTGAGCCCATCGGAGTCGTGCTCGCTGAGCACATCCCCCGGGTCCCCCCAGGTCGCAGGTCTGAAAGTGCCGGCCCCAGTTTGAGCGGGCGGGTGGTTTTTGAATGTCCTGTGTTGCTCCCCAGCGAGATCTACGTACCCCTGGAATGGTTGCGGGGCCGTGGCACCCGCGGCCGGGGTCCCCGCTCTCCCCAACGGACCTGAGATGGTCTTCGAATTTCCTGTTCTGCTTGCCCTGGCGGCTGTTTTAGGGGCCTGCATCGGCAGCTTTGTCAACGTGGTGGCCTGGCGCCTTCCCCGAGGCGAGTCCTTCGTCACCACCCCCAGCCATTGCCCTCGCTGCGGCACCCGTCTCGCCTGGTTTGAACTGCTGCCCATCGTTTCGTTTCTGCTGCTCGGTCGCCGTTGCGGCCACTGCGACCAGCCGATTCCCTGGCGTTACCCGTTGGTGGAGTTGCTCAGTGCGTTCCTCTGGGTGGCGATGGTGGTGGCTCACCCACCGCTTCCCGGAGCCCCCTCCTGGATCACCCTGGTGGCCGGTTGGCTTCTGGTCAGTTGGTTGATCCCCCTGGTGCTGATCGACCTCGATCGCCTCTGGCTCCCGGAGCCCCTCTGTCGCTGGGGCCTGATGCTGGGGCTGGTGATGACAGCCGTCGTTGGGGGGCTCCAGGGAGGCCGAGACCCCCGGGCCCTGCTTCTCGACCACCTGCTGGCGGCCGGCGTCGGCCTGCTTGTGCTGGAGGGCCTCAGCGGACTTGGCGCTCTCTGGTTGGGACGTCCTGCCCTGGGGCTTGGCGATGCCAAGCTCGCCGCCCTGATCGGGGCCTGGCTTGGTTTGGTGGGGCTGGCGCTGACGCTGGTGCTGGCGATTGCCCTCGGCGCCCTGGTGGGGTCCCTGGCGCGGCTCAGCGGGCGCCTTGGTCCCTTCGAGCCCTTTCCCTTCGGTCCTTTTCTGGCGGCTGGCGCCGTGGTGATCTGGCTGGGGGGCGTCGATCCCTGGCTCGCAGCCCTGCCCCCGGGGTTGGGATTCGGTTCCTGAGCTGCCCCTTCCCGCCCGTCCGCAGGATCCACCGGCTCTGACGATTCGGTTCCGATCTTTAATGGCTGCATCTGATCCCCTCCCGTGTCGCTCTTCGACTGGTTCGCCGATCGCCGCAAGGTCGCTCCCACGGTGCGCAATGCCCAGGAGGTCAATGAGGACGACGGGCTGTGGAGCAAATGCCCGGAATGCGGCCTGGTCTCCTACCGCAAGGATCTGATCGCCAATGCCAGTGTCTGCTCCGGGTGTGGCCATCACCACCGGATCTTCAGTGATGAGCGCATTCAACTGATCGCTGATCCCGGCAGCTTTGAGCCCATCGACTCCGAGCTGGCTCCGGTCGATGCCCTCGCCTTCAAGGATCGCCGCAGCTACGCCGATCGCATTCGGGACAGCCAGGGCAGCACAGGCCTTCGCGATGCCGTGATCACGGGTGTCTGTCGCCTGGAGGGGTTGCCCCTGGCCCTCGGTGTCATGGACTTCCGCTTCATGGGGGGGTCGATGGGCTCGGTGGTGGGTGAGCGGCTGACCCGCCTGATCGAGCTGGCCACCGAGCGGGGGCTGCCGGTGTTGGTGGTCTGTTCGTCCGGGGGCGCCCGGATGCAGGAGGGCATGCTCAGCCTGATGCAGATGGCCAAGATCTCCGGGGCCCTCGAGCTCCACCGCCAGGCCGGACTGCTTTACATGCCCCTGCTAACGCACCCCACCACTGGCGGCGTCACCGCCAGCTTCGCCATGCTTGGCGACCTGATCCTGGCTGAGCCCAGGGCCCTGATCGGTTTTGCCGGCCGGCGGGTGATCGAGCAGACCCTTCGGGAGAAACTCCCCGATGATTTCCAGACCGCTGAATACCTCCAGGACCACGGCTTCGTCGATCTGATCGTGCCCCGCACACGGTTGAGGAGCACCCTTGGGGGCCTTTTGCGTCTCCATGGCGTCAGATCCGCATTGACGGCCTGAGGAATGGACAGGTTGACTCCGCGTCCCGTCGTCCTAGGCAGGTTCTGCCGCCCTGGAGCTGTCACGGCCACTGCCCTGCGGCAGCTCCGCCGGTTCCTGTTGCTGTTGATCGGGCTGCTGCTGCCCCTGGTCCTTGTCGCCCAGCCGGTCTGGGCTGGTCCGGTTGACTGGCAGGAGGTGCCTGCCACCGCCGATGGCCGCCAGTGGTGGGATGCCGGCAGCCTGCGCTTCAGCCGGGACGGTTACCTCACCCTGCTGAGCCGCTACCAACCGGCACCGGTCACCACCGTGGCTGATGCAGGTTCCACCCTGACGCCTGAACCCGCTGCCCGGCCACCGGCCAGCACCCTTTACGTGATGGATATCGATTGCGATGAGTCGCTCTATCGCGATCGTTCGGTGAATGGACTGCACCAGTTCTCCCCCCAGTGGCAGGCAGCCCTGGCCGATGATCTGATCGGTGAGGTGATCGCTGAGGCCTGCGCTGCAGCTTCCCGCCCCGGCCAAACCGCTGCGGCTTAGCGTCACAAGCCTGTTGTTTGCCATGGATCCCTTGGGGCAGGTCCCGTACCGATCCAGCCGGCCGTTGAGGGTGGCGATCGCCGGCCTCGGCTTCGGAGAAGCCGTCCATCTCAAAGCGCTGGCCAGTCACCCAGCCACCGAGCCGGTGGCCCTCTGGCATCCTCGCCAGGAGCGCTTGAACCAGGCCTGCGCGGCCAGCGGCCTGCAGGGTTTCACCTCTTTTGCCGAGTTGCTCGCCGATCCCCAGGTGGACGCGGTGGTGATCGCCACTCCCCCTGGGCCGAGATTTGAGCTCGCCAGGGCGGCCCTGGAGGCGGGAAAACACCTGATGCTGGAAAAACCGGTTGCCCTGGCCCCCGCCCAGGTGGAGGAGCTCCAACGGCTCGCCCTGCAACGGAACCTCACCGTGGCGGTCGATTTTGAATACAGGGCGGTGCCGCTGTTTCAGCAGGCTGCAGAGCTTTTGGAGCAAGGCGTGCTCGGGACCTTGCATCTTGTCAGCTTGAACTGGCTGATGGGCAGCCGCGCCAATCCCGAACGCCCCTGGAACTGGTACTCCCAGAGCTCGGAGGGCGGCGGGGTGCTCGGTTCCCTGGGTACCCACGCCTTCGACACCCTCCACTGGCTGGTCGGTCCGACCCGCCGCCTTCAGGCCCAGCTGACCACCGTGATTCCCGACCGTCCCCTGGCCGATGGCAGCGGTTTGCGGGCCGCCGTGGACGCGGACGATGTGGCCCTTCTGCAGCTTGAACTCGAATCGGTCCGGGGGGAGCGGGTGCCGGTCCAGATGGGCCTGTCGTCCGTCGCCACCCGAGGTCGGGGCTATTGGATCGAGCTTTATGGCCGCGATGCCACCCTGGTGCTCGGATCCTCCAATCAGGCCGACTACGTGCATGGCTTCCAGCTCTGGATCTCCCAGGGCGGTGAACCGTTGAGGCCCGTGACCCCGGATCCCCGTTTCGCCTTTGCCCGCACCTGGGAGGACGGCCGGGTCGCCCCAGTGGAGCGGCTCCATGGCTGGTGGGTCGAGGCCATTCGGGAAAGGCGCCCGATGGTACCGGGCCTTGCCGAAGCAGTCGCCAGCGAGACCTGCTGCGCCCAGGCCCGAGGCTTCCAGGGCATCCCTTAAACTCTCGTCGGCTTATCTCGGTCATCAAGGCGGTGCCCTGATGTTTCGAGTCCACTCTCCGCCCCTGATCTGAGGTTTCCCATGGCGCTTGTCCCGCTTCGGCTGCTGCTGGACCATGCCGCTGAAAACGGCTATGGCATTCCTGCCTTCAACGTGAACAACCTGGAGCAGGTGCAGTCGATCATGGAGGCTGCCCATGAAACCGACAGCCCCGTCATCCTGCAGGCCTCCCGTGGAGCCCGCCAGTACGCCGGTGAGAATTTCCTCCGCCACCTGATTCTGGCGGCTGTGGAAACCTATCCCGACATCCCGGTGGTGATGCACCAGGACCATGGCAACAGCCCCGCCACCTGCTTTGGTGCGGCCGCCAACGGCTTCACCTCCGTGATGATGGACGGCTCCCTGATGGCCGATGCCAAGAGCCCGGCCAGCTACGAGTACAACGTGGCCGTGACCAAGGAAGTGGTTGACGTGGCCCACGCCATCGGCGTGAGCGTTGAGGGTGAACTCGGCTGCCTCGGCTCCCTGGAGACCGGCATGGGTGAGGCCGAGGACGGCCACGGCTTCGAGGGCAAGCTCGACCACAGCCAGCTCCTCACCGATCCTGCTGAGGCCGCCGACTTCGTCGCCAAGACCAAGGTGGATGCCCTGGCGATCGCCATCGGCACCAGCCACGGCGCTTACAAGTTCACCCGCAAGCCCACGGGTGAGGTGCTGGCCATCAGCCGCATCGCTGAGATCCACAAGGCCATCCCCAACACCCACCTGGTGATGCATGGCTCCAGCTCCGTTCCCCAGGAATGGCTGGACATGATCAACAAGTACGGCGGTGCCATCCCCGAGACCTACGGCGTTCCCGTCGAGGAAATTCAGGAAGGCATCCGCAACGGCGTGCGCAAGGTCAACATCGACACCGACAACCGCCTCGCCTTCACCGCTGCTGTCCGGGAAGCTGCCTTCAAGGATCCCGCCAACTTCGATCCCCGCCACTTCAACAAGCCCGCCAGGGCCTACATGAAGCAGGTCTGCCTGGATCGTTACCAGCAGTTCTGGTGCGCCGGCAACGCCAGCAAGATCAAGCAGCGGGACATCAACTTCTACGCCGGTCTCTACGCCAAGGGCGAGCTCGACCCCAAGACCGCCGTCGCTGCCTGATTCAGGTGCTTCAGGGGCCCTTCGGCCCCGCTGGTCCGGGCCCCCTTGGGGCCCTTTTTTTTGTGTCCGATGGCCTGGGGCCAGATCCGGCGCTGGTTCAGGGGGTCTGGCCCTGGCTCATCAGTTCCGCTGGAACCTTTGGCGCCGTTGCCTGGCGCGTCACAAGCTTGGTCAGGGCATCTTCGAGGTTCCGCTCCATCACGAAGGTGACGCCATCGGTGACGACCACCCTTACCAAGGAGGGCAGATCGCTGTTGCGACTCTGTAAATAGATCGGCTCGACGTAGAGAAGACCTCGTCCCACCGGCAACACCAGCAGGTTTCCATGGATCACCTGGGACCCGGTGCGGTTCCAGAGACCGAACTGGTAGCTGATGGCGGGATCCTGCTCGATCAGGGCTGAGATCTGCTGCGGTCCGAGCAGCAGCCGCTGCTGGGGGAACCGCACCAGCAGTTGGGATCCGTAGTTGGGGGCGTCGTTACGGGCGGCCAACCAGCCCACGAGGTTGTCGCGGCCGAGGGGAGAAAAGGGAACCAGCAGCACGAATTCGGGCCGACTCTGGCCCGGGAGCTGAAGTTCCGCCTGGTAGGGCTTGACCGGAATCGTCTTCGATCCGTAGATCTCGGTCGGAATCGACCAGACGTCGTCGCCGTTGTAGAAGGTGCGCACGTTGGTGACGTGGAAGCGCAGCAACCGCTCCGCCTGAATCGCAAACTGGCTCTGGGGCACCTGGATGTGACGGAGCAGGGCCGGGGGCATGGCCCTGAGGGGTTGGAACAATTCCGGAAAGGCCCGCTGCCAGGTGCGCAGGATCGGGTCGCTCGGGTCGCTCACATACAGACGGATGCTGCCGTTGTGGGCATCGACGACGGCCTTCACCGGGTTGCGGAAGTAGCGGATGCCACTGGGATTCGGATCGCTGTAGGGGTAACTGCGGCTGGTGGTAAAGCCATCCAGCAGCCAGTACTGATGTTGGTGGCTGTCGTAGCCGGGACTGTTGGTCACCCGGGCCGTCACCAGATAGGGCTGGCTCTCAAACCTCAGGAAGGGCGCCAGGGCCGTCAGGCGTTCGTTCACCTGCCGACGCATCAGCAGCTTCGACTCGGGGGTGAGAGCTCCGCTGAACAGCAACCGCGCCTCGCCGAGGTAGACCGCTGCCATCAGGCGCTGCAGGGGCTGTCCCAGGGGTACACCGCCTGTTCCCTGGAAATGGGTATAGACGTTGAGTTCGCCATCGGGGTAATCGAATTCCTGAACCAGGCTTGGGGCGATCGCATAGGGGGCCTTGGCGGAGCCGTAGTACAGCCTTGGTCGCCCCACGGGCAGGGCCCGACGCACCGCCTCCGTCGACAGGCCAAGATTCGGCAGGCCCTGGACCTGGCCGCTGCGGCCAAGATCCTTCACCAGATAGAGGGGCAGGCCATCGGGACCAGCCGCATTCACCACTGAGATGGTGAAGCCATAGCCATGGGTGAAGATCAGGTGGCGGTTCAACCAGGTGCGGGAGCCAGCAGCCAGGGCGGAGGAATCCAGTTCCCGCGCTGAGATCAGCACCTGCTGGGAGCCCCGGCGGGGGTCTGAGCCCAGGGGATATCGATCAACCGCAGCGGAGGGAAAGCTGTAGTAGAGCCGCAGTTGCTGCAGCTGGCGGTTGGTGGCCAGCAACGGTGTGCTGTCCCACAGCCTGACGTTGGCGAGGGTGCCCGGGGCGCTGGCCAGGTCGGCGGCCGTGAGCTTCTGTCTGGGCTCCAGGATGAGCTCCTCAACCCTCTCCAGACCAAAGGCCCGGCGGGTCCCTTGGATCGTGCGTTCCAGGTAGGTCCGCTCGACGGCCAGTTCCCTTGGCTGCACCCAGAGGCGCTGCACAAGGGGGGCCAGCAGCCATTCCGTCACCGGCACCAGGCCGATGGTGCCCAGCAGGGGTACCAGCAGGCCCCGTCGCAGCCAGTTGCGCGGCAGGGGGACGAGCAGCCCCGTGGCCGTGAGCAGCAGCAGCAGGGCGAGCAGCATCCGCAGGGGCAGCCGCACATGCAGATCCACGAAACCTGCGCCAGAAGCGACGCCACTGCCGGCCACCATCAGGTTGAACGGGGCCAGGGCACTGCCGATGGCACAGAGCAGGGCCAGCACGGCCAATTGCGGCTGAAGCACCCGCTGTTGTTCCCGGCTCAGGCCCGGGAAAGCCAGTTCCGACAGGGTGTTGGCTTCGGTGAGGGTCAGCCAGAGACAGGCGGCCAGCCCCACGATCACCTGGGCGATCAAAACGCTCAGCAGCAGTCGAAGGGCCGGCAGCTGCAGGACCGTGAACGAGAGATCAAGCCCGGTAATCGGATCGCTCTGCCCGAAGGGCTCCGCCAGCAGGGCCGGCAGCCAGAGGCTCCACCCCCTCGCCAGGGCGGTGGCTGATCCAGCCAGGGCGGCGGTCAGGGCCACCCGCAGGGTGTTGTGCGGCCAGATCAGCAGGGGCACCACCAGGGCCCCCGCCAGGCCGAGCCAGAGCAGCAGGGGCAGATCCCCCAGAAGCGGTACTCCGCTGATCACCTCCCCGCTGAACGGCGCCGTGATCAGGTCCCGCGCCTGTTCGACCAGATAGGTCAGCCCCCCGGCCAGGAGCAGCAACAGCAGGACCATCACCACGATGTAAGCCCGGCCCCGCAAACGCAGCAGCACCAGGGGGCGCAGGGTCTTACGGCCGGCCTGCAATCTCAGGTTCCAGCAACGCCCCATCTGCTGGAGCTGCAGTGGCACCCCAAGCCCCAGCACCAGCAGGAAGGCCATGATCTGCAGCACCCAACGGCGCCGCACCACATCGACGAATCCGAGCTGCAGAAACCACTGCCATTCGATCCAGAGCCGGCTCGACACCAGCAGTACCAGGGCTGCCGCTCCGATTCCAAGCAGGATGAGAGCGATCCGGCGCAGGCGGGCCATCGGGGAAAGGGCTGCCAGAACCCCGACGCTAGGGGCTGGTCCGTCCACCGTTGCGGCGTGTTGCAAGCCAGACAACTGCCAGAACCCCGATCAATCCCGATGTCTTAGATCGGGTATATGGAGGGGATCCCTTGGGCGCTGCTAACTTCAGCGGAGCTTCCGGTGTGATCGTGACGGCAACCCTCTCCCGTTCCACCCTGCAGGGGCCCACCTTCACCGGACTGCGCTGCAAGGAGTGCGGCCATGGCTACGAGGCCGGTGCTCGCCATGTCTGCGAGGACGTCTGCTTTGGACCACTTGAGGTGGTCTATGACTACGAGGAGATCGCCCGTCGGGTCAGCCGCGCCTCGATTGAAGCCGGTCCGACCTCGATCTGGCGCTATCGCGATTTTCTGCCGATCGCCGGCGATCCCATCGATGTGGGAACCGGGTTCACCCCACTTCTGCGGGCCAATCGTCTGGCCCGCCGCCTCGGTTTGAAGTCGCTCTACATCAAGAACGACGGCGTCAACATGCCCACCCTGTCGTTCAAAGATCGGGTGGTTTCCGTGGCGCTCACCCGCGCCCGGGAGCTCGGCTTCACCACCGTGAGCTGTGCCTCCACCGGCAACCTGGCCAACTCCACCGCGGCGATTGCCGCCCATGCCGGCCTGGAGTGCTGTGTGTTCATTCCCAGCGACCTGGAGTTGGGCAAGGTGCTGGGCACCTTGATCTACAACCCCACCCTCATGGCGGTGAAGGGCAACTACGACCAGGTCAATCGCCTTTGCTCCGAGGTGGCCAACACCTATGGATGGGGTTTCGTCAACATCAATCTCCGTCCGTACTATTCCGAGGGTTCCAAAACCCTGGGCTATGAGGTGATCGAGCAGCTTGGTTGGCAGCTTCCCGATCACATCGTTGCTCCCTTGGCGTCCGGTTCCCTGTTCACCAAGATCCGCAAAGGCTTCGATGAGTTCATCAAGGTTGGCCTGGTCGAGGAAAAGCCGGTGCGCTTCAGTGGAGCCCAGGCCGAGGGTTGTTCCCCGATCGCCCAGGCCTTTGCCGAAGGGCGCGACTTCATCACCCCGGTGAAACCCAACACGATCGCCAAATCGATTGCAATCGGCAATCCGGCAGATGGTCCCTATGCCATCGACATCGCCAAGCGCACCAACGGCTCGATCGCGGCGGTCTCGGATGCCGAGATCATTGAAGGCATCAAACTGCTGGCCGAAACCGAGGGAGTGTTCACGGAAACGGCAGGAGGCACCACCATCGCCGTTCTCAAGAAACTCGTGGAGCAGGGCAAGATCGATCCGGAGGAAACCACCGTCGCCTACATCACGGGCAATGGTCTGAAAACCACGGAGGCCGTCAGTTCCTCCATCGGTGAACCGTTCCTGATCGAGGCCCAGCTCGCCAGCTTCAACGCCGCCTGGGAGCGTGCCCAGTCGCTGCAGCGGGCCACCTGGGAGAGCGTCGGCTGACCCCGGCTCCCTGGCCTCCCCATCCAACCGCGTGGGGTCTGCCCAACCGTTCCTTCGTTCTTTTGATTGTTGCCATGGCTGTTCAGGTTCTGATTCCAACCCCCCTTCAGAAATTCACCAACGAGGAGTCGGCTGTCTCCCTAGAGGCCACCAGCGTCGATGGGCTTCTGCAGGCTCTCGAGGGCCGCTATCCCGGCATCTTGGCCCGCCTCTGTGATGAGGGCGGTAAGCTCAGGCGCTTCCTCAATGTCTATGTCAACAGCGAGGACATCCGCTTCCTGGAGAACCAGGCGACGGTCCTCAAGGACGGTGATGAGGTCAGCATTGTTCCGGCTGTTGCCGGCGGCTGAACCCGAAGGGCAACCCCATTGATTAGCCTCCCCTCCAACGCTTGATCGGCAGGGGGCTCCCGACATGACCCAGGCTCCATTGCGCATCGCCTCCTCCGGCCCGTCGTCCCATCCGGGCGGCGATCAACCTTCTGACCACGGCAAGGCCCAGCTGTTCGATTACCGCCAGGCGGCCAATCCGGTGCGTTCCGGTCTCACGGAGCCGATTCCCTATCACAGGTGGGATGCGGCGCTTCATGCTCAGGGGCCGACGGCGATCCTGCCCCTCGACCTGAGCGCCCAACTCGGCTGCGCCGCTCCTGCCACTAGCCCCGGTCTGGCGGCGCACTTCATCAGGATCGAGGCCGGTGACCTCCTGG
Organism: Prochloraceae cyanobacterium; assembly: GCA_040377855.1. GTDB lineage: Bacteria > Cyanobacteriota > Cyanobacteriia > PCC-6307 > Cyanobiaceae > CAIXOZ01. The sequence goes on from JBEINY010000003.1 coordinate 44,457, forward strand.
AGGCCGCTGCCATCGCCACCGGTTCCCTTTTCTTTGTTCTCTCCGGCCAGGGGGATTGCCAGTGTCTCTCGGAGACAACCCGCGTCCCCAGGAATCTGGCCTGGCAGGCCGGCGATCTGTTCGTGATGCCGGCAGGCGTGACGCCTGGGTTGAAAGCAACCCAAACCAGCGTTCTCTACTGGGTTCACGATGCCCCCCTGCTGACCTATCTCGGGGTCGAACCGCGGGAGCCCCGGTTTGAGGTCACCCATTACCCCGCGGCCTGGCTTCAGGCGGAGCTCCACCGTCTGGCTGCCGCGCCAGGAAGTGCCAACAGCAATCGCCTCAGCTTGCTGCTGGCCAATCGCGATCTGCCAGCCACCCGCACAGTCACCCACGTGCTCTGGGCAATGTTCGGCATGGTGCCCCCGGCAGCGACCCAGGCTCCCCACCGGCACCAGTCGGTGGCCCTGGATTTGATCATCGATTGTGATCCAGGCTGTTACACCCTGGTGGGTACCGAACTCAACGCCGATGGGAGCATCCGCAATCCCAGGCGCATCGACTGGCAGGCCGGTGGGGTGTTCCTGACCCCTCCTGGCCATTGGCATGCCCACGTCAATACCAGTGAACGCACGGCCTATCTCCTGCCGATTCAGGATGCTGGCCTCCAGACCTATTTGCGCACGCTTGACATCCGATTCTCCGGTTGATCATGAATTGAGCAGTTGAGCTGCTTCTGAGATGACTTCGTGATGGAGCTATCTCAGAAGCGAACCATGAATCTGCGATGTTGATTTTGAGGTCAGGGCCGGCAGGTTGTCCCTCTTGCTCTCATGGTCTTCCACCATCGCCCTCACACGATCACCATCCAGGGTCTCCTCCTGGATCAGGGCTTCCACCAGGGCATCAAGCAGCGGACGGCGCGGCTCGAGCAGAGCCACGGCCTGATCGAGGGCCTGACGAGCAAGCTGGCGCACCTGCTGATCAATCCGATTGCCGGTCACGATTGAATGGTTCGGTTGGGAGCGGAGCCAGTCGCGGCCCAGAAACACCTCAGAGCCGTCTCCCTCGAGGGCCACAGGTCCGAGCTCTGAGAATCCGAAGCGGGTCACCATTTCTCGGCAAAGACGGCTCACCAGATCCAGATCTCCGGCAGCTCCCTGGGTGATTTCCGCAGGGCCGAACACCACCAGCTCCGCGGCGCGACCCCCGAGGGCGACCACCAGACGGGCCTTCAGGTCGGCCTTGCTCACGAGGCCGGAATCGAGCCGTTCCTCATCCGGGGTGGTGCGGGCGAATCCTCCGATGCCGCCGGCGCGGGGTAGCAGCGTCACCTTGTCCAGCCGATCGGCGTTCGGCACCAGGGTGGTGAGCAGGGCATGGCCGATTTCGTGATAGCCGATCAGACGCTTCTTGGCGTTGTCCTGCAGCGGTGCCACGGCCAGTCCCATGGTGATCCGCTCCAGGGCATCGCTGAGGGACTGATCGTCGATCGTCTCCCTGTCCCGACGGGCCGTGAGAATCGCCGCCTCATTGAGCAGATTGGCGAGGTCTGCGCCGGAAAAGCCGGGGGTGCGAAGGGCCCACTCGGCGAGGGAGACGCTTTCAGCCAGGGGTTTGCTGCGGGCATGCACCGCCAGGATCTGCTCCCGACCCCGGCGATCGGGAAGATCGACGCTGATCTGCCGATCAAACCGTCCTGGTCGCATCAGGGCCGTGTCGAGCACATCCGGTCGATTGGTGGCCGCCAGCAGCACCACCCCAGAGTTCTCTTCAAAGCCGTCCATTTCAGTGAGCAGTTGGTTGAGCGTCTGTTCCCGCTCGTCGTTCCCGCCACCGATGCCAGCGCCCCGCTGACGACCGACCGCATCAATTTCATCGATAAAGATGATGCAGGGAGCTTTTGCCTTGGCCTGGCGGAAAAGATCCCGAACCCGGCTGGCTCCAACGCCGACGAACATCTCCACGAACTCGGATGCCGCCAGAGAGAAGAAGGGAACCCCGGCTTCTCCGGCGATTGCCTTGGCCAGCAGGGTCTTGCCCGTGCCGGGAGGCCCCACCAGCAGCACGCCTTTGGGAATGCGGGCTCCGATGGAGGTGAAGGTCTCAGGGGTTTTCAGAAAGGTCACCACCTCCTGCAGCTCTTCCTTCGCCTCGCCGATTCCCGCCACGTCCTCAAAGCGCACCGGGTTGGTGGCGTCCGCCTGCATCCGTGGCTGGCTGCGGCCAAAGCCGATCGCCTTGTTGGCCACCTGGGCGGAACGACGGATCAGCAGGGCCAGGCCTCCGAGCACGAGGGCCGCCAACAGCAGATTCGAGATCAGGCCCACCGTGGCTTCGTCCTGGCGGTCATCACGCACCGTCAATGGTGTCCGAGCCGCCTCGGCGGTGCGCAGCAGGAAGGTGTCATTGGCAAACACCGGGACGGTCAGTTGATTGCCATCCCGGAGCTTCACCTTGACCTCCCGCTGACGGGGAGAGAGCACAAGGTCCTGCACCTTGCCGCTGCGGATCGCATCCAGCAGGCCGGTGTAAGACAGGGTTGGACCCGGCTTCAGGCCAAGCATCTGAAGGAACGGGGGATGACCCTGGCCATTCGAGGGCTGGGTCATGTTGGTGGCTGGACCTGGCTGTACCGCAGCTTCCGTGGCTGTTGACAACGGCGGGGGTGTGTTGCTCACGCGACTCACTGCATGGGCGGAGCTTAGCGATTTGACGAAAGGCGAGGTGAGAGCGGAGGATCTTGGTTTGGCTGATCGATCGGGATGGCTGTTCCCAAGAAGAAAACCTCCAAAGGCAAGCGGAACCAGCGCCACGCCACCTGGAAAGCCAAGGCTGCCGTCGCTGCGCAGAAGGCGATGTCGATTGGAAAGGCTGTCCTGAGTGGCCGTGCCCAGGGTTTTGTCTACCCCGTGGCTGAAGAGGCCGATTCCGAGGAAAGCTGAAACGTTGTTGCGGGTCTGATCGGGCAGTCCTGAGTCAGTCCGCTCCAGCGGCAGCGCCTCCGGCTATCGATCAGCGCCACCACCTCAGCCCCGATCGGCGCAATGGTCGGGTCATGGGTGGTGCCAGCCAACCGTTCATTGGTCATGCCAGCTGAGGGTCCCTGGATTGGATCCAGCAGGGGGTCTTGGTAGAGAGCTGGAGGCAGGGAGGCCAAGCTCGAGCGCACCAGGGCCTCCAGATCCGCGGCAGGGAGCCATCCACCCCCGGCGCGCCGTTGACGGGCCTCCGCTTGAAAACGCCACCGCCTGGGCCACGTCCATTGGGTCGGCTTCAGCACCCACAGGCCATCCAACCGATCCCAGATTTCCGAGTAGGCCCTCAGGGCCCCATTCCAGCGCGGCAGCCAGGCCCTCTCCGCTTCTGTCAGCTGCAGCCAGCCTTCCCGCTCCTGGCCCCCCTTGGCACCGGTGCGGGTCCCACCCCCCTGTAGAGCCCGTGCCAGGTCGGCAGTCGCCAGGGCTCTACAGCCGGTGAGCCAGCCCTCGAGCAGCACCACATCAGCTTCCTGAACGCTCACGCCGTTGCGTTCCCCTTCTCCGCCCGCCAGGGTCTTGTCAAAGCGAGGCAGGGTGAGGATGCCCAGGCTGCGCCATTCATCGAGGGCCTCCAGCAGCAGGGGGACATCGTGGCTGCCGGGGGGAACACGGCTGACGCCAAAGGGGTTGCCGGCCAGATGCTGGCGGCGCTCGCCCAGGGGCCTGTAGACATCGTCGATTGAGGCCACCGCCAGGGTCAGCCCGAAGCGGGGTGCCAGGATCTGCAGCTGGCGGGCCAGGGTGCTCTTCCCAGCTCCCACGGGGCCATTCAGCCCGATTAGCACCCGTTGTCCACTGTCCTGCCTCAGTTGAAGGGCCCGGGCCAGCAACGGCAGGCTGAAGGGAACGGTGAGGCTGCTGGCTTCCAGCTCCGGTGGCAATCCCTGCAGCGACACCGGCCACTGCGCCCGGTCGGGAGGTAGCCCCACAAAGGTGCGCAGCCGGCTTTGCCAGGGGGCTGCTTCTGTCATGAGCCCACCTTGAAGGCTTCAAACACCACCGCATAGACCACGCCGATCCGGAGGTTGTCGCAGAGGCACCAAACCAGGGGGGCAGGCTCACGAACCCAGCGGCTGCGCAGGCGCACGATCACCTCCAGGCCCAGCACCAGGCCAAGCACGACGGCAGGCCGGACTCCGAATTTGACGATCCAGACGGAAGTGAGATTTTCGCCGAGATACATGCCCAGCAGCAGGGTCAGCAGCAGCAGGGATTGGCGCCGCCAGGGCCCTTTCCAGGCACTGAACAGCTGGCGATTGAGCCCGGTGAGCAGCTGTTCCAGCCTTGTGTTTTGGGGGCGGTTCGGGGGCATGGGCGGTTCAGGCCAGCGGGCGCAGGTCGCTGAGGTACTTCAGGTCGACCTGCCCGAGGCTGGATCCTGGGCCCTGCAGCACCGTGGCAGGACTTTCCCCATCGCCCAGCCCATCCCAGACCGCCGCCGCTGCCCTGAACCTCTCCAGGGGCTCCCAGGCGGTGTAGTGGCTGAGGGTGACCAGGGTGCAAAGCCCGGCTTCGCCCGCAGCCGCCAGACCCGCTGCTGAATCCTCGATCGCCACCATCCGTTCAGCAGGAAGCCCCAGGGCCACCATCGCCTGTTGATAAGCCTCCGGGGCGGGTTTCTTGCGGGCCACGTCCTCACCACAGATCCAGAGCGTGAAGGCAGGGGCCAGGTCGTGAAGCTGGGCCTTCACCAGCGCCTGCACGGCCTGCCGGCCACTGGTGGTGACGATCGCCTGGCACCAGCCTGCGGCCGCCGCCTCCTGGATCAGGCGACGTACCCCAGCCCTGAGCCCGATGGCCCCCTGTTCCACCAGCTCGGCGTAGTGGCGCTGCTTGGCGAGCTGGAGGCCCCTCACCCTGGCCGGATCCGGGGCCGCTCCCTCCCGGATCAGCAGGTCATGGCTCAACCGTTCGAATCCACCGCTGATTCCGAGCAGCCGGCGGTAGTCGCTGACACTCCATTGCCAGGGCAGGCCGGCTTCGGCCAAGGCCCGGTTGAAGGCCAGACGATGGCCATCCCGCTCGGTTTCGGCCAGGGTGCCATCCACATCCCAGAGCAGGGCGCCAGGGGAATCCTGGGGCCGTTCGTTGCGGGGTGACGCGATGCCCATGCTGGCCAGGTTAGGGACGACGACTGCTGCTGTTCCGCCTGATCCGGGCTGCTGCAACAGCGCAGAATGCCCCCAACGCGCTCCGCATCCGTTGCTCTCCAGTCCCGTCGAGCAACACTGGCAGCTGCCTCCTCCCCTGGAGCCCCTGGAACTGGAGGGGAAGGAGATGGAGGCGTTCCAGGCCATCGGTCTCCCGGACCCGTTGCTGACGCTGCTGCGGCGGCGCGGTTTCGTCGATGCCGCCGGCATCGCCGCGCTGCTTGACCCCCCCCAGGCCCCAGATCCCCGGCGCCACTTTCCCGACCTGGCGAAGGCGGTCAACCGGCTCAAGGCAGCCTGCAAGGCCGCGGAATCGGTTGCCATCTGCGGTGATTACGACGCCGATGGCATGACCAGCACGGCCCTGCTCGTCGGGGTGCTCCAGCGGCTCGGGGCCTGTCCCCAGGCTGCGATCCCCAGCCGCCAGGACGATGGCTATGGCCTCAACGTCGCCATGGTCGAGCGACTGGCAGCAGCAGGCGTCCTGCTGTTGATCACCGTCGACAACGGCGTGTCGGCCGGTGAGGCCTTGGCCCGGGCCAAGGAGCTTGGGGTGGAGGTGATCCTCACGGACCACCACACCCTGCCGCCGGAACCTCCCCCCTGTCTTGCCCTGCTTCATCCGGCCTGCACGCCCGACCAGTCTCCCTACCGCGGTCTGGCCGGCGTTGGCCTGGCCCATGTGCTGGCCACCGCCCTCTGCCGGCAGTTGCGCCGTCCCGATGGCCTGGCCATCGCCCTCGACCTCTTCTGCATCGGCACCATCGCCGACATGGCACCCCTGCAGGGGGTCAACCGGCGATGGCTGCTGGAGGGGCTTCCGTTGCTGGGCCGTAGTGCCTTGCCTGGTCTGCAGGCCCTTCAGCAGTTGGCAGGCCTGGCAGACCAGCCGATTGACGCCCAGACCGTCGGTTTTCAGATCGCCCCGCGGATCAATGCCGTCGGCCGGCTTGGCGATCCCCTGTTGGTGGTGTCCCTGCTCACCACGAATCAGCCGGAGGAGGCCCTGGAGCTCGCCCGGGAATGCGAAGGCCTCAACCGCCAGCGCCGGGAGCTCTGTGGCGCGATCGAGGCGGAGGCCCTGGCTCTGTTGGAGGCGGATGGTCCCCACAGCCCATCCTTTGTGTTCCTGGCCCAGAACCACTGGCATCACGGGGTGATCGGCATCGTTGCCGCCCGGCTTGTGGACCGGTACGGCCTGCCGGTAGCCCTGCTGGCCTCCGAGGGGGACGGACGGCTACGGGCTTCGGTGCGGGCCCCCCGGGGTTTTGCGGTCGATCAGGCTCTCTCCGCCTGCGGGGATCTGCTCGAGCGTTTCGGTGGCCATCCTGCCGCCGGTGGATTCACGGTCCGAGCTGAACGGGTGGCGGCCCTGCAGGAACGGCTGGAGGCCCTGGCGCTCGATTGGCGGCAGGGCACCAGGGCTGGACCGGTGGTGGAACCGGAGGTGCTCCTTCAACTCGACCAGATCGATCGGTCGTTCCATGGCCAGCTGCAGCGGTTGGAACCGTTCGGCATCGGCCATCCGGCCCCCTTGTTCTGGAGTTCCAACTGCCGGGTGGTCAGCCAGCGGCAGCTCCGTGGGGGGCACCTCCAACTTGAGTTGGAGCAGGAGGGGGTGCGCCATCGGGCGATCGCCTGGCGCTGGCAAGGGCCAGAGATGGTGCCCGAACGGCTGGATGTGGCCTATCGCCTGACGCTGAACCGCTGGCAGGGCGAGGAGCGGATCCAGCTGGAGCTGGTCGGTCTCCGGCCCAGTCCTGACGGAGAGGTGAGGCTGATGCGCCGTGGCCGCACCTACTGGTGCCGTCGCCAGGGGGATGGCCTTCAGATCCGCAACGCCAGTGGCGAGGTGCGCAGCTGGACCCTACCCCTGGCTGCAGAACCGGGAGATCATCCCTACCTTCGGGTCTTGGTGCTCGATGCCGCGATGGCCCTGGGACTGGCGACATGAACGGCCTCCTTTCCCCCTTTGGCCCATCCGGAGAGCTCAGGACCATCCTGATCAGGGCTTTTCAACTTCTGGCGATTGGTCTGCTGGTGGGTCTGGCCTGCTGGCCCCTCAACCTGATCGACAGCCAGGTGGATCACCTCCTCGCCAGGTTCCCAGCGTTCCAGAGTGGTGCCTCGGTGCCCTGGGGAGGTGTTCCCCTGCTGATGGCCCTGGCACCGGTGGCCTTGATGCCCTGCCTGCTCTGGCTCAAGGCCAGCAGCTTTCGCTCGGGCTCCGGCTCCGGCATCCCCGACACGATGGTGGCGATCGAGGATCCCGATCAGGCGACGAACCGCCTCTCCGCCGACTCCACCATCAAGAGGATGACCCTCTGGAGCGTGGCCAGTTTCGCCCTGTTTCCCCTTGGGCGGGAAGGTCCGGTCGTCCAGGTTGGTGCCGCCGTGACCCAGGCATTGCGACAGCGGTGGCCCCGCTTGGTGGCGGATCTCGCACCAGGCCAGTTGCTTGCGGTGGGAGCTGGCGCTGGCCTGGCGGCAGCGTTCAACACACCGACCGTGGCCGTGGTGTTCATCCTTGAGGAACTACTGGGGCAGCTTCAGGCTCGGCTGGTCTGGCCCGCCCTGGTGGTCTGCAGTGTGGCCGCCGGGTTGAGCAACCTCCTCGGTCAGCCCCAGTTTGCCCTCGGCGAGGTCACCGCCCCCATTCCTGAGCTCGACCAGTTGTTTTGGGCTGTGCCGATCGGTTGCGGCGGGGGGCTTGTGGGAGGCCTGTTTTCAAGGGCCTTGGTTGCGGCTACGGGGTGGGTCTCGCCCCGGGCAGCCCAAAGACCCTGGCTCTGGGGAGTGCTTCTTGGTGCCGGAATCAGCGGCTTGCTGCTCTGGAGCGGCGGCACGGCCGGTGGTGATGGGGAGGCGTTGCTGAAGGCCCTGATCGATCCCGACAAGGTGGTCGTCCAGGCGTGGATCGAGCAACCCATCGGGGCCCTGGTTCAGATGCTCCAGAGGCTGGTGGGGCCGATCCTGGCCCTGTCGGCAGGGGTGCCGGGTGGCCTGATCGATCCGGCCCTGACCCTGGGGGCCATGGCTGGAAATGTGATCATGACCTTGACGGGACACGATCGGTTGATCGGGGTCGTGCTGGGCATGGCAGCTGGTCTGGCCGGAGCCACCCAGCTGCCCCTGGTCACCATTGCCTTCGCGGTTCGCTTGATGGGCGATCAGACCTTCATGCCGGGGCTGGTGCTCGCGTCAGCGATCGGTGCCCTCACTGGAAGGTTGATGCTGCGACAGCCGGTGTATCACGCCCTGGCTGCCCTTCAGAGGGCGCCTCGCCGGTAAAAGAGAATGAAGATCACGGCGGGACCCGCCACGGTGATCAGAGCCAGGGCCAGAAAGTTCGAGATCAGATGAAAATCAATGCCCATCGGTCGATTGCCGAAATCGTTCAAAACTTTAGGGGCCAGGCCCTGTCCCCATGTCACCGTGCTCTGGCACTGTGACGGCTTGTCACAGCGGCTTGGCCATGGCACGCCCTAGGCACTGGACCTGCATCAGCGGCTGCGGAGCCTGCTGCCGGCTCGACCCGGATCGACGTCCTGAGGCTCTCGATGCCCTCAATCCGGAGCAGAGGCAGTTGTATCTGTCGATGGTCGGTGAGGACGGCTGGTGCCGCCACTACGACACAGGAGGGCGTTCCTGCCGCATCTATAACGATCGACCGGACTTCTGCCGGGTGGCCAATCTGGTGACCCTGTTCGCGGCTGCCCCCGATGCCGGCATGGACACCCTGGCGATCCGCTGCTGCACCGAGCAGATCCGCAGCGAATACGGGGGTCGTGGCAGGGTGATGCGACGCTTCATCAGAGCCCTTCGCCGCCAGCCCCCCGACGCTTCCCCATGGATCTGAATGCACCCGGTTCCCATGCGGTGCCATTGGATGGTGCCGACCCAGGCGCCCAACCGGGCAACCCCTTACCCGAATCGGGATCGGACACGGCGGCAACCCAGGATTCACCGGCCGTTGGGGCCCTGAATCAGCGACCTGGCAGCTGGGGTGCAGCCTTGCTCACCACGTTCACCACGGTCTTCCTGGCCGAGCTTGGCGACAAGACCCAGCTGGCAGCCCTGCTGCTGTCGGCGGAATCAGGACGACCCGGGATTGTCTTTCTGGGGTCCTCCCTCGCCCTGATCAGCTCAAGCCTGGTGGGGGTGTTGCTCGGTCGTTGGCTCGCGAAGGTGATCCCCGCGGATCAGCTTGAGCGCCTAGCCGGCCTGTTGATGGTGGCCCTCGGTCTGTGGCTCGGCCGCCAGGCTGTTGTGGCCATGGTGGCCGGCTAGGGCCCGAGGCCCGTTCCCACCCCCCGAGGTTCCTCCCCTCCTTTCTTCGGTTCCAGTCCCCTTCCGATGCAACTGCCCCTGCTGGCCTCAACGTTTGCCACCGTTTTCCTGGCGGAACTCGGCGACAAGACCCAGTTGGCGATCGTCACCATTAGCGGCACCTCCACGCGACCGCTTGCCGTTTTTGCGGGCAGTTCCATGGCTCTGGTGTTGGCCAGTCTGCTCGGCTCCCTGGCCGGTGGCTCCCTCTCGGCCGTGATTCCTCCCAACGCTCTGCAGCTGGCCGCATCAGCCGGTTTTCTCCTGCTCGGCCTGCGTCTGATCCTTCGGGCCGGCAAGACAGCTGAGGCAGAGCCGGATCCGGATCTGCCTCCAGCCGAGACTGGTTGCCAGGCCCCCAGTTCATGGATACGTCGGCTGTTTCAAGGTGGCGGACTCCAGCTCCTGACTCACCCTCGGGACACGGTGCTGGACATGGCGCTGGATCGTGATCCTGTCGTCCGTCTAGCCAGGAACAGGCCCAGGCCCTGAGGCATTCCCTCCCCTGCGATCGTCCTTTCAGATCCGATCGCTTTGTCTACCGAACTGCTCCGCTCGATCCCCTCGCCGCTCGCTCCGCTGCCGCCGGGGCGGCGGTTCCGGATCCCGTGATCGTCTCCGGCGCTTTTGTCCCCCCCACTCTCTCCAGTCCCCTCCGATGAAGTTCACGGTCGCCGATCTGCTCGA
>JBEINY010000044.1:0-17297 GCA_040377855.1 Prochloraceae cyanobacterium
CTGCTCCGCTCGATCCCCTCGCCGCTCGCTCCGCTGCCGCCGGGGCGGCGGTTCCGGATCCCGTGATCGTCTCCGGCGCTTTTGTCCCCCCCACTCTCTCCAGTCCCCTCCGATGAAGTTCACGGTCGCCGATCTGCTCGACCAGCTGTCCCCTGGGGAAGCCCGGCCCCTGGCCCGGCTGGAGAAGGCCCTCGGCCTCACCCTCAAGGCCGATAAACAGTTGCTGCGCATCGGTCTTGACGGCCTCGGTCGCCTCGGACTGATTGAGGAGGGGGAGGACGGCCTGAAGCGCTGCGACGACGACACCCTGGTTCCGGCCAGATTGCGCTGCTCCAGCAAGGGATTCTGTTTCGCCCTCCGGGACGATGGCGGCGAGGACATCTACATCCGCGATCATCTGCTCAACCATGCCTGGAACGGTGACCGTGTGCTCGTGCGGATCACCCGGGAGGGTGGGCGCCGCCGTTCCCCAGAGGGCGGCGTGCAGTGCATCCTGGAGCGATCGACCACCAGCCTGCTGGCCCAGCTCGAGCAGCGCGAGGACATGCTGGTGGCCGTGCCCCTCGATGAGCGGCTGCTGACGGCGGTGGAGCTCCCCGCCAGGGACAGCACCCATCTCCAGCGTCAGGATGAGGCCGTGGTGGAGGTACGGGTTGACCGTTTTCCCGTCGCCCAGTTCCCGCCCCAGGGGCACGTTGCCCGCAGCCTGCCGATCCAGGGGGGCCCGGCCGCCGACCTTGACCTGCTGCTCACCAAGCACGGCCTTCAGGAGAGGCCTGAGCCGCCGAAGTTCAGTCTCAAGGCGCCCGTCGCCAAGGATCGTCTTGATCTGACGGCCCTGCCGACCCTGCTGCCGTCCGCCTGGACCGCCGAGGGGGCGCCCCTGCTGCCGGCACTCTCCCTGGAATCCCTCGAGGATGGATGGCGTCTTTGGGTCCATGCCCCCGCGATCGCCGAACGCCTCGGCAGCGGCAGCAGCCTGGAGTCCTGGCTGCGGGAGCAGGGGGAGGCTGTCTGCCTCGGTTCCCGTTGGTTGCCCCTGTTGCCCCCCAACCTCAGCAAGGCCGCGAGCCTGGCGGTCGGCAAGGACCAGGACGCGGTTTCCGTCGCCCTGGAGCTCGGCCTGGACGGCTCCCTGCGGCATTACGCCTTCAGCCGCAGTCGCATCAGACCCGATGCTTCGGTGGATGGCGACGCCCTGCAGGCCCTGGTGGATCGCAAGCCCAAGGCCCGCACCACCCCCGCTGCCCTGAAGGGCCTCAAGGATCACCTCGGGATGCTGGACCAACTGGTCGCCCTCACGGGCCTGCTGCGCCAGGCCAGGCTGGCGGCTGGATCCCTTGATCTCGATCTGTCCCTACCGGCTCTTGAGCGGCTCGGCGATCTCACCACCCCTCCACCGGACGCCGGCGCCACGGGCTGGTTGGTTCAGCTCAACGATCACCATCCGATGGCCCTGTTGCGGGAGGCGGTGCTTCTGGCCCATCGGGCCCTGGGGCGGCACCTGCAGGCCCTGGCATTGCCGGCCCTGTTCTCAGGCAATGCCCCGGCCGATGCCGGGGATGTCAATGAGGTGGCCAAGGCGGCCCTGGCTCTGGAAATCCCGCTGGAACTTTCCCCTGACGGCAATGCCAGCGCCGCTGAACTCGCGGCTGTGTTTGCCAGCACCGATCGCAGTCGCGTCCTGCAGCAGCAGCTCACCGACACGTTGCAGCCGGTGCTTTATGGCGCAGAGCCCTCGGCCCACGCCGTGGCCGGTGAGGAGCAGGCCTATGCCCCCTGGTGCTGCGCCGCCCTCCATGCCGGCGATCTCTGGAACCAGCAGCTGCTGGTGACCCTGCTGGCCGATGGCAAGGATCGTCCCAGCGTTCGCCACAAAACCACCGTCGACCTGGCGAGTGATCAGTGCCATGGCGCCATCGACTGGCCCCTGCTGACCCCCACCCTGCTGGCGCCCTTCCATCACGCCCTCAGCCAGGGCCTTGCCCAACGGCTCAACACCCGCAGCCGCTTCCAGGCTGAAGTGCAGGCCGATGTGCTGGCCATGGCCCAGGCGCGCGAAGCAGAGCCCCTCACCGGTCAGACGGTCACAGGGGTGATCAGTGGGATCCAGAGCTACGGCTTCTTTGTGGAAGTGCCTCCTTCGATGGTGGAGGGTTTGGTGCATGTCAGTGCCCTCAAGGACGACTGGTACGAGTACCGCTCGCGGCAGAACCGCCTGGTGGGCCGAAAGAACCGCCGCACCTTCCGCCTCGGTGACCCGGTGGAGGTGGAGATTCAGAAGGTGGATGTGCTCCGCCATCAGATCGATCTCGCGGTGATCCTGCCGGAGGGCAGCGAGGACCTTCCAGAGGATGAGGTGTCAACCCACCAGGACCTTGCTCCCCAGCAGGGGGGGGCCGAGGCTGGGGCGATCGCTCCCCTGCCCGATGGCGGTGAGCGGCTGAACGATCAGGAGGGCCAGGCTGCCGCACCGGCTTCCGTTCCATCCCGCCGTCAGGGGCGGGCTGCCACCGGCTCTCGGTCGGGGGAACGGCCAGGGCGCGGCCGTTCTGCCCGGGGGTCTGCCGCCGAGGACGATCCCGATTTGTTTGTGCCCATGCCGATTCTCACCAGCGAGGCCTGAATTGGATCCGATCGTGCTGGCGGTGTCCGGGGCCTCCGCCCAGCCCCTGGCTGAGCGGGCGCTTCAACTGCTGTTGGAGGCCGGTGAGGCCGTTGAGATGGTCACCAGCCGCGGGGCGATCGGGGTCTGGCAGGCGGAGATGGGTCTTCGTGTTCCCTCGGAACCGGATGCTCAGGAACGGTTCTGGCGGGAGCGTACCGGCACCGAAACCGGCAGCCTGCGGTGCCATCGCTGGAATGACCAGGCCGCTGCGATTGCCAGCGGCAGTTTCCGTACCCGCGGCATGGTGATCCTGCCCGCGAGCATGGGCACAGTCGGTCGGATCGCCTCCGGGGTTGCCCTTGATCTGGTGGAGCGCACGGCCGATGTTCACCTCAAGGAGGGCCGGCCTCTGGTGATCTGTCCCAGGGAAACCCCCTGGAATTTGGTGCACCTGCGCAACCTCACCGCCCTGGCTGAGGCAGGCGCCCGGATTGCTCCTCCCGTGCCAGCGTGGTATCACCAGCCGACCTCTCTGGCTGAGATGGTGGATTTTCTGGTGATCCGCGTCTTCGATGTGCTCGGTTACGAGCTGGGCAGCCTGAACCGGTGGCAGGGGCCACCGGTGATCACGGCCTGAGTTCTCCATGGTGCGGCGTTTCCTGGTTGTGCCCCTGCTGGCCCCTTGGCTGCTGGTGCTTCTCGTGGCTGGCCTCAATCCACTCCCCACGATGTCCCTGCGCCTGCTGGTCTGGACCTCGCCGGCCCTGCCGATCGGCACCTGGCTGGCGCTGGTCTCGTCCGGGGGTGCCTTGCTGAGCCTGTCCGCCACGGCCCTTTCCCTGCAGGGGCGTCGGTCTGGGCCGCTGCGCTTTCCCGGCGCCACGGCCGTTGGTGCTGCTGGCCCCTGGAACCGTTCCCGCAGGGCCGCTGCCAGGGGCGGTCCCGACGATGACTGGCTCGGTGACGAATCGGTGGCTGCCGATCAGCCGCCGGTGACGCCTGCCGGTCCTGGTCGCTCCCCGGGGGAACCCGCTCCCACCGTGTCGGTTCCCTTCCGGGTGATCCGGCGGGGCTCCGGCGCCGGCGTCCAGGAGAAGGCTGGGGCTGCTCAGGTCTCTTCCTCTCCCCGGCGCCGGTGGGGGCCCTTTGCTACCGGGTCGCCAGACGCGACGTCAACGGCAGCACCAGGGCTTGATGGTTGGGGAGAGGGGCAGGCCGACGACTGGTAACGGGCTTGCGATGCCTAGAGTTCTGACCCAATCTCCAGATGCCTGAGACGGTGAGCGAAACCGCAAGCCCCAATCCCCCTTCGGAGAGCAGCGACTCCACGGCCCCGGCCAGTGACGCCCCCGCCGCAGGATCGCCGGAGCCAACCGCGAGCAAGCCGTCTGCCGCTGCGGCCAGGCAAGCTCCAGCTGCCGCCAAGCCTCCCGCTCCGGAGGATCGCCCGTTCATGGAATTCGTGACCGAGCTCTTCCTTCCAGCCCTGGTCAAGGAAATCGTTGCCTACGGCGGCCCGACCACGGAGTTGAAGGTGGTGGAGGGGCCGATGCCCGTGATCGGGGCCCCCTGCTGGATGGTGCAGGGCACCTTGCCGGGCGAGCGACGGTTCTGGCTTTGTTTCACCGAGGCCAGCATTCAGTCCCCGAAGACCGTTGTTGTGGCCGAACGCGGCAGTGAGCCCAGTTTGCTCGAGTCGTTCTTGATCGACGAGAAGCGCACCACCCTGGCCCTGCTGGTGTCACGGCTGGTGCAGCGGCTCAATGGCCAGAAGTGGCTGGGTCCCAACTGAGGCTCTGAACGGGGCCCCTGGCGGCGTGCCGCCTTCACATCCGCCCCTGGCCCGGACCGGCAGCCTTACGATGCCGGCAGCTTCTAGCCGTGTTCCGCGATGGTGCCTCCCGCTTCCACAGCCGTCTCTACCACCGCTGTCGTACCCCAGGGCCCGGCGGCCGGCACCCAGGGAGCGCCTGCGATCAAGGATCCGGCGAAGGACACGATCCTGACCCCTCGCTTCTACACCACCGATTTCGAAGCGATGGCGGCGATGGATCTCCGCCCCAACGAGGTGGAGTTGGAGGCGATCTGTGAGGAATTCCGCAAGGATTACAACCGACACCACTTCGTGCGAGACGCCTCCTTCGACGGCGCTGCGGAGTCGATGGATCCGGAGACCCGCAAGGTCTTCATTGAGTTTCTGGAACAGAGCTGCACCTCGGAGTTTTCCGGTTTCCTGCTTTACAAGGAGCTGAGCCGCCGCATCAAGGAGCGGAACCCTCTTCTGGCCGAGTGCTTTGCCCACATGGCCCGCGATGAGGCCCGCCATGCCGGCTTCCTGAACAAGGCCATGGGCGACTTTGGCCTGCAACTTGATCTCGGCTTCCTTACGGCCAGCAAGGCCTACACCTTCTTCAAGCCCAAGTTCATCTTCTACGCAACCTACCTTTCCGAGAAGATTGGCTACTGGCGTTACATCGCTATTTACCGCCACCTTGAGAAGAATCCCGAGAGCAAGATTTTCCCGATCTTCAATTTCTTCGAAAACTGGTGCCAGGACGAGAACCGTCACGGCGACTTCTTCGATGCCCTGATGAAGGCCCAGCCCTCCAGTGTTCGTGGCCTTCGCGCCCGTCTCTGGTGCCGCTTCTTCCTGCTGGCTGTCTTCGCCACGATGTATGTGCGCGATGTGGCCCGCAAGGAGTTCTACGAGGCGCTTGGGCTTGATGCTCGCGATTACGACAAGTTGGTGATTGCCAAGACCAACGAAACCTCGGCTCGGGTCTTCCCGGTGGTGCTGAACGTCGACCATCCCAAGTTCTACGTGCGGCTCGAGCGGCTGGTCACCAACAACGAAGCCCTTGCCTCGGTGGATCAATCCCCATCCCCGGCGCCCATCAAGGCCCTGCGCAAGCTCCCCTACTGGACCGCCAACGCCCTGGTGATGGCCAAGCTGTTCCTGATGAAGCCGATCCGCAGCGAGGCCTTCCAGCCCGCCGTCCGCTGAGCCCCTTCTCCCCACGCTCACCTCACCCGAGATCCCCGTTGGTCGTCCCGTCCGTTCAAGGCACCCCTGCCGCTGCCGATGCTTCCCTGGATTCGGCTTGGCGGTCCCGGCTCGACCAATTGCTTGGTCTTGGCTGTTCGGCAGGAGCGGATCTCGTGGAGGTGTTTCTCGAGCGCACCGATTCCCTGTCGATCTCCGCTGAACAAGACCGCATCACCAGCGTCACCCCTGCCTTCGGCAAGGGTGCCGGTGTGAGGGTGTTCCTCGGCCATCGGGATGGCTTCGTATCCACCAACGACCTGAGCGACCACGGCCTGCGCCTGGCCCTGGAGCAGGCCCTCGGCATGCTCGGTCTCCAGGTCAGCGCCCTGGCCCCCAGCCGATTCGATGGCCTGCCTGAGCTGCGTCAGTTCGGCTCAGGCAAGGACAACTGGCTCGATCGATCCCCCGACCTCAAGGAGGCCACGGCCACCTTGCTGAACGGCACCGGACGGCTGGCTCACCATGGCCATCACCTGCAGGTGCGGCGCGCCAGCTACGCCCGCAGTTGGCAGGAGGTGTTGGTGGCAGCCAGTGACGGCACCTTCAGCCGGGATGTGCGCCTGCATCAGACCTCAGCCCTCAATGTGCTGGCTGCCGACGGGGACCATCGCGCCGGCATCGGTCGTCGGTATGGCACCTCCGGACGTCCTGATGACCTGCGTAACTGGGATGTGGATGCGGCGGCGCTGGAGGTCTGCGACAGCGCTGATCGGATGCTCCGGGCCGAGTACGTCGAGGCCGGTCAGTACCCCGTGGTGCTCGCCAACCGTTTCGGCGGAGTGATCTTCCACGAGGCCTGCGGCCACTTGTTGGAAACCACCCAGGTGGAACGGGGGACCACCCCCTTCGCCGAGCAGGTCGGCGAGCAGATTGCCCATCCTGCTGTCACAGCCATTGATGAGGGTCTCAGTGATGGCGCCTTCGGTTCCCTGTCGATGGATGACGAGGGCATGGCGCCGCAGCGCACCGTGCTGATCGAAAACGGAGTTCTGCAGCGTTTCCTCAGCGATCGCAGCGGTGAACTGCGCACCGGCCATCCACGGACCGGCAGTGGACGGCGCCAGAGCCATGCCTTCGCGGCCGCCAGCCGGATGCGAAACACGTACATCGCCGGCGGCCCCCACACCCCTGACGACCTGATCGCTTCCGTTGATCTTGGCCTGTATTGCAAGACCATGGGCGGCGGCAGTGTGGGTCCCACCGGTCAGTTCAACTTCGCGGTCGAAGAGGGCTATCTGATCGAAAACGGCCAGCTCACCCGTCCCGTCAAGGGCGCCACCTTGATAGGGGAAGCCCGGGAGGTGATGCCCCGGATCTCGATGTGCGCCAACGATCTCGAGCTTGCCGCCGGCTTCTGTGGTTCCGTCAGCGGCAGTATTTACGTCACGGTCGGGCAGCCCCATATCAAGGTCGATTCGATCACGGTGGGGGGACGCTGAGATGGTTGATCCCACAACGTTGGCCTCCGCTTCAAATGCCGCCGTGCTTAATGCCGAGCTGCTCAGCACCCAGCTGCACGGTCTGACCAGGGCCGCAGGCATTCATCGCTGGGATCTGGGCGCTTCCAGCAGCACCGACCTATCGGTGCAGGTCGACCGGGGCCGCCCGAAGCAGATGAAGGGGGCCCAGCGCAGCGCCATCACGATCCGGGTCTGGAATGACGACGGCCTGGTGGGGGTCACCAGCACCTCCGACCTCTCCCCCTCGGGGCTCGAGAGGGCCCTGGCCGGTGCCCGGGATGCCAGTGCCTTCGGCAATCCCGACGATGTGCCCGGCTTCTCTCCGCTGGCCACCGCCCCGCTTGCCGTTCTCGATCAACCGATCACGCCGCTCTCCAACATCCTCGATCTGCTCACCACCCTGCAGGAGGCGGAACAGGATCTCCTTTCCCGCCATCCGGCGATCGAGACCGTTCCCTACAACGGCCTGGCGGAGCGCCTGGGCGAACGGCTCTATCTCAACAGTGAGGGTGCCTGTCGGCAGCAATGCCTCAGCACCGCGAGCCTCTACCTCTATGCCCGGGCTGAGGAGACCGGGCGCAAGCCCCGCAGTAGCGGTGCCGTTCGACTCGCCTATGGCGCCAACGGCCTCGACATCGCCGGTTGCGTTCAGGAAGCGGCCGATCGCACCATCGCTCACCTCAATTACGCCCCGATCGAGACCGGCCGATACACCTGTGTGTTTGCCCCAGAGGCTTTCCTCGACCTGATCGGTGCCTTCAGCAGCCTGTTCAATGCCAGGGCCGTGCTCGATGGCGTCAGCCTCAGCCGCAAGGAGTCCCTTGGCGAGATGCTGGCGGTGCCCTTCCTGTCCATCCACGACAACGGTCTGCATCCGAGCAACATCGGAGCCTCCACCTTTGATGGGGAGGGAACCCCCACCCGGCGCCTCACCCTGCTTGATGGGGGGCGGCTGCTCAATTTCCTCCATTCGGAGGCCACGGCCCGGGCCTTCGGCGTGGCCCCCACCGGCCATGCCGGCATGGGAGCCAAGGTCTCGGTGGGTCCCGACTGGTTCGAGATCGGCCCCACCCCGGGTGCGAGTGGTGCCCAGCTGGGGCTCGATCGCCATGCCAGCAGTCCGATCGGTGGATCGGATGCCATGGGTCTGATCGTGATCGAGTCCCTGTCGGCCCTCCATGCCGGTGTCAAGGCGAGCCAGGGCTCCTTCTCCCTCCCCTTTGACGGCTGGTTGGTCAAAGGAGGGGAGTTCCGTTCGATTGAGGCGGCCACTGTCGCCGGTGACATCCGCCAGCTGCTCCAGGCGATCGTCGGTTTTGAAGGGGAAGCCAAGGTCACCCCGGATGGGCTTTGTCCCCATGTGTGGGTGGAAGGACTCTCGATCACGGGCGAAGCCTGACGGCCTGAAGCCCCGATCTTGTTCCTTCGATCCACCGGTCTCCCGGCAGTCCCGCGAATCGTTTGTCGACGCCTCGGATGAAGATTGTGTTCTGGGGCACCCCGGCCTATGCGGTGCCCAGCCTCGATGCGCTGGTCGCGGCCGGCCATGCCGTGCTCGCCGTGGTGAGCCAGCCCGATCGTCGACGCGGTCGCGGCAAGGAGCTGCAACCGTCACCGGTGAAGCGAAGGGCCCTGGAGCTGGGGCTTCCGGTGTTCACCCCTGAGCGCATCCGCCATGATCAGGCCACCCAGCACGCCCTGGGCCAGCTCCAGGCCGACGTCTATGTGGTTGTGGCCTTTGGCCAGATCCTCCCGGCGGAGGTGCTGGCCCAGCCGTCCCTGGGCTGCTGGAACGGCCATGGCTCCCTGTTGCCCCGCTGGCGGGGTGCCGCGCCGATTCAGTGGAGCCTGATCGAGGGCGACGCCCAGACCGGGGTGGGGATCATGGCGATGGAGGTTGGTCTCGACACGGGTCCAGTGCTGCTCGAGGGCCGGGTGTCGATCGGTCTGCTGCAGACGGCCCAGGACCTTTCAGCCCGGCTCAGTGACCTCACCGCCTCCTTGCTTGTGGAGGCCCTGCCCCTGATCGATGCCGCCGGAGTGGGCCCTGAGGCCGATCGCCTGCTCCGCCTCGGGGTTCGAATCCAGCCGGAAGAAGGTCTGACCTACGCCCGCCTGCTCACCAAGACAGACCATCAGCTCGACTGGAGTGCCCCTGGTCTGGTGCTTCACCGCCGGGTCATGGGTCTCCACCCCAATGCCTTCACCGCATGGCGCGGTCGCCGGTTCAAGGTGCTCGCCAGTGAACCCCTGGTGCGGCGGCTGATCCCTGAGCTCACACCCCAGGCGGCTGCCCTTGCCGATCGCTGGGGCCTGGCGGTCGATGCCAACCCCGATTCGGCGTTGCAGGGGGCGGTCCCTGGGCAGGTGCTGGCCCTCGAACCCGGCGTGGGCCTGGTGGTGGCCACCGGTGGCTGTCCGCTGCTGATCCGGCAGGGCCAGCTCGAGGGCAAGGGGCCCGTGGCCGCCAATGCCCTGCTCCAGCAGCTCGACCCCCAACCCGGCGATCGCTTCGGCCTTCAGGACCTGCCTGGCTAGGTGCCCGCCTGGGGAGTTTGGTGGCCGGATTTCACAGGGACGGTTGCGGACCGGCCTGATCGAGCGCAGCGTCGATCATTGCCGCACTGACGGGGATCGTTTCGAGCTCATCGGCATTGTCGAGGAAGGCCTCGAACGACAGATACCGCTTCACACAGGGGGGCTGGCTGGCGCGGCGGATCGACTCCTCCCAGCTCAGGTCGTCGTCCTGGACGAGGCTGTAGCTCAGCAGCGCTTCCTCCAGATCGCCGCCATCGCCGATGCCGTTCCCCTCCCAGAGGGCCTCGAAGAAGGGCTCTTGGGTCATGGGTTCGAGTGGCGCCGACGGGATCCGGCCGCCAGGGGCGGTCTGCCGGCACCGGGGCCAGCCCCAGCGCGGCCACTGGCCTCCTGGCGCGGTCCGCGGCCTGGACGACTGCGGCGTCCATCGCCTCCTCCCTGCCGGGGGGGCCGGTTGCGACCGCCGCTCAGATCAAGCGGGGGCGCGGACAGCACCGTGGGTTCGAAGCCCGGCACTACCTCCTTCGGCAGCGGATGGCCGATCAGGCGCTCGATCGCCCGCAGCAGCTCATGCTCCTCCGCCGCCACCAGCGACACGGCATGGCCGGCATGGCCGGCCCGGCCGGTGCGGCCGATCCGATGGACGTAGTCCTCAGCCACGTTCGGGAGATCCAGGTTGACCACATGGGGCAGCTGGTGGATGTCGATGCCGCGGGCGGCGATGTCGGTGGCCACGAGCACCCGCACCTCGCCGCTCTTGAATCCGGCCAGGGCCCGGGTGCGGGCGCCCTGGCTCTTGTTGCCATGGATGGCGGCGGCTCCCAGGCCCTCCTTCTCCAGCCGTTCGGCCAGGCGGTTCGCCCCGTGTTTTGTGCGCGAGAAGACCAGCACTTGCTGCCAGTCGTTGCTGCGAATCAGGTGGCTGAGCAGATCCCCCTTGGTGCCCATGTCGCAGGGGTGCATCAGGTGCTCCACGGTAGGGGCTGCCCGGTTCTCTGGGGTGGCCTGGAGCTGAACGGGGTTCTGAAGCAGGCCGGCCGTCAGTTTGCGGATGTCGGAGGAGAAGGTGGCTGAGAACAGCAGGTTCTGCCGTTTCTCCGGCATCAGGGCAAGGATGCGGCGGATGTCACGGATGAAGCCCATATCGAGCATCCGGTCGGCTTCATCAAGCACCAGAATTTCGACCCGATCGAGCCGGATCGCCCTCTGCTGCTGCAGATCCATCAGCCGGCCCGGGGTTGCCACCAGCACATCGGCGCCGCCCCGCAGACGCATCATCTGCGGGTTGATCTTCACCCCGCCGAACACCACATCCGAACGCAGATCGAGATAGCGGCCGTAGGCCCGGATGCTCTCGCCCACCTGGGCCGCCAGTTCGCGGGTTGGGGTGAGCACCAAGCTGCGGATGACGTTGTTGCGGGCACGGGGCCCATGGCGCAACCGCTCCAGCATCGGCAAGGTGAACCCGGCGGTCTTGCCAGTGCCCGTCTGGGCGGCGGCCATCACATCGCGACCGCTGAGGACGGCTGGAATGCACTGGCTCTGGATCGGTGACGGCCGGCTGTATCCCTGATCAGCCACGGCACGCAACAGCGGCTCCCCCAACCCCAGAGTGTCAAAGCCGTCGGGGCCTTGAGGGGGGCCGGCGGCGGGCTCGGGGGTGGTCATCGGCGAATCGGAACGCGGCAGGAGTGAGATCCAGAACGTGAAATCACCCTACGGGGTAACGGGGTCGTAATGGCTGCAGCGATCGCAAGGACCCTCTGGCAGCACGGCGCAGCGCAGGAGGGGGGTGCGGGCATTGAAGCGGCAGCCAGGATCCCCGATCACCCAGCGACCGTTCCACCAGCTCGCATCGGCCGGCTGGATTTCAGCCTTCACCAACAGGGCGACGGTGGCCAGTTCATAGCGGCCGTTGCGGAGCTGATACCGGTGGCTGCGTTGCAACACCAGAAAGCTGTTGTCCTCCACCACGAGCCAACGACCCGGTTGGGGCACCTCGGCAAGGCTCTCGATCGAGAGGCGTTGCAGCAGCCGTTCGCTGCCTGCCTGGCGAAGTTCGACCTGCATCGTTCGGATCAGCCCGGGGTTGAACCAGGGTCCTGATCGCCCGGATGATCGGCGACGTTCCGGCTGGAGAAGCCCCACACAAACAGCATCGCCACCAGGGACAGCAGGACCCAGTCGGGTAGCTCGAACGTTGGCAGAAGCACCCGCAGCAGCAACCGGATCCCCACCAGACCCACGGCCAGGTAGCCGGCCGTTTCCAGATGTCGGTAGATCCCGAGCCATCGGATGAACAGCTCGGCGGTGAGACGAAGGGCGATCACCCCGATCAGGCCGCCGGCTATCACCAGCAGGAGCCGGTCGCTGACGGCCCCCGCGGCCGCGACGCTGTCGAGGGAGAAGGCGAGATCGGTGAAGGCGAGGGTCAGCACCACGGAGGCCAGGGGTCTGGCCACGGCCTGGATTCCCACCGGGGCTGATTCCAGGGAGGTGGTCGGTTCAGGGCCTGGGTCCCCCCTGGCTGCGTCTGGGCCTGTGCCTTCCTGGGCTGGGTTCGCTTCCCCGGGTTCCGACCCGGAGAGGAGGTGGCTGCCACAGAGCCAGAGCAGGTAGGCGGAGGCCGCCAGCTGCAGCGGCCAGAGGTTCAAGACCCATTGCGCCACCGCGATCAGAGCCAGCCGAAGCACCAGGGCCAGGGCCAGGCCGATGTTCAGGGCCTTGCGCTGGCTCTGGGGATCATCGAGTCGCCGGGAGATGGCGGCCAGGGCAATGGCGTTGTCGGCGGAGAGCACCGCTTCAAGACCCACCAGCAGCGGCAGCAGCAGGAGCACTTCTCCCCACTGATCCGCTGACTGGATCAGGGGCGACAGTGAATCAATCGATTCCGCTTCCAAGTTGCTGCAGCGGATCCCAGAACAGGCAGTGTAGGAAGCGTCACCGCCCTGCGCTTTTGATGCGGCTACAGGTTCAGCTGGTGCATGCCGATTCCGGGGTTAGGGTCGTTCTGGTCAGTGGCTGGAGTGGAGCCGAATGCCTGGGGAGTGCCCTTGGCGAAGCGGCTGATGCCGAGGAGGCGGAGCGCCGGGCCGAGTTGCGGTTGCGACAACGTCTTCAGGCCGATCCCCAGGCTCCAGACCCGGCCGCCACCGACGAGGCCCCTCCCGGCCCCCCGCCCGGGGTGCCGGCGCCACCAGGGCCCCGCCGCGATTCCTTCCGGCCTGGTGCCATGCCGCCGGCCGTTGCCGCTGAACCGGCCCCGATGCAGGATCCCCAGGCTGAACCCAGCCCTGACCCCGAGGACTGGAGCGATGATCTGGCCCGGATCGACCTGGAGCTGCTGCGCCTCGGCTGGAGCCGCAGCCAGGAAGCCACCTACCTGGAGCGCGCCTTTGGCCATCCCAGCCGCAGCCGTCTGACCCGATACGGCGATCTCATCGCCTATCTCCAGTCGCTGAGGGCCCTTGAGGCGGGGGCCGATCCGGCGCAGGTGGCCCTGCCCCTTCGTCGCCGTGATCTTCTCGAGCAGTGTGACGAGCTTCTGGCCCGGCTGGGCTGGGAGCCCGATCAGGGCCGCCTCTTTTTGGAGCTCCATTTCCAGTGCTCCAGCCGCCAGCATCTCAGTGATCAGCAGCTGTTGCAGTTCAACATGCTGCTCGAGGAGCAATGGCTGCAGCAGCCTTCGGCGCCGGTGGCCTGAGGCTTCCCCCTCCTGCAAGCCCCGACCGTCCAACCGGTCGCTCCCCGGAGGGTCGACCCGGTTGCGAGGATCGGACCAGCTCTCGTCCCGGTTTCGATGCCCCTCACCGCATTGGTGCGCCAGCTTCAGCAGGTGCCCCTCACGGGGGAGGTGCTCGAGCGCAGCCGGCGGCCGGAGCGGTTGCGGATCGGTGGTGGCGGACGCGCGGCCAGGGCCCTGATCTCCAGCGCCCTGGCTCGCCATGCCGGAACATCCCTGTTCGTGGTCGTCCCGACCCTGGAGGAGGCGGGGCGGTGGGCCGCGTTGCTGGAGCTGATGGGGTGGAGCAGCAGTCAGCTTTATCCCACCAGTGAGGGATCCCCCTACGAAGCCTTTGATCCCACCACCGAAATCACCTGGGGCCAGTTGCAGGTGCTCAGTGAGCTGGTGGAGCGTCGGACAGGAGTGGCGCCGGCGTCATCGAACCGCCGGACCCTGGCGGTGGTGGCCACCGAGCGGGCCCTCCAACCCCACCTGCCCCCGCCGCCGGTGCTGGCTGCCCAGTGTCTGACGCTGCGAAAGGGAGATGCGGTTGATCTTGAGGACCTGGCTTCCACCCTCAGCCGCTTGGGGTATGAGCGGGTGCCGACGATTGAGCAGGAGGGCACCTGGAGCCGTCGCGGCGACATCGTCGATCTGTTTCCCGTCAGCGCCGAATTGCCGGTGCGCCTGGAGTTCTTCGGCGACGACCTCGATAAACTGCGGGAATTCGATCCCGCCACCCAGCGGTCTCTCGATCCGATCGAGCTTGTGCGGCTCACCCCCACCGGCTATGGCCCGCTGGTGGCAGAGGCCCTGCGCCAGACGATGCCCGAGGGGATGGAGGCGCTGCTGGAGCCAGCCCAGCTCGATCAGCTGCTGGAGGGGGGCACACCGGAGGGCATGCGACGCCTGATGGGTCTGGCCTGGGGCCAGCCCGCCAGCCTGCTCGACTACCTCGAACCCGGCACCTTGATTGCCGTCGATGGCAGGAGTCACTGCCTGGCCCATGGCCAGCAATGGTTCGACCATGCCGCCGCCCACCACACCGAGACGGTGGCTGATCGCCTTGATCCCCTGTTGCACCGCCCCATTGGGGAGGCCCTGGCGGCCCTCAATCCATTCCCAGGCTTTGACCTGGCGGAGCTGCAGGAGAGCGACGGCCATCCCAACAGCTTTGATCTGGCCAGTCGTCCCGTACCGGCCTACCCCAACCAGTTCGGGCGCCTTGCCGGCCTGATCAAGGACCACCAGAAGGATCGTGCCCGCCTCTGGTTGCTCTCAGCCCAGCCATCCCGGGCCGTGGCCCTGCTGGAGGAACACGACTGCATCACCCGTTTCGTGCCCAATCCCCAGGACACGCCTGCGATTGAACGGCTGATCGACCAGAACACGCCGGTGGCGCTCAAGCTCCGCGGCACTGCCGAATTGGAGGGGCTACACCTTCCGGCCTGGCGGTTGGTGTTGATCACCGACCGGGAGTTCTTTGGCCAGCACAGCCTGGCGGCTTCCGGTTATGTGCGCCGTCGTCGTCGCGCTGCCAGCCGCACCGTTGATCCCAACAAGATGCGACCCGGCGATTACGTCGTCCATCGCAACCACGGCATCGGCCAGTTCCTCCGGATCGAGAAGTTGGCCATCAGCGGTGAATCCCGCGATTATCTGGTCGTGCAATACGCCGATGGTTTGCTGCGGGTGGCGGCCGACCAGCTCGGCAGCCTGGGTCGCTATCGGGCCACCGGTGAGACGGCACCCGATCTCAACCGGATGGGGGGTACGGCCTGGACCAAGGCAAAGGAAAGGGCCCTCAAGGCGGTGCGCAAGGTGGCCGTCGACCTGGTGAAGCTGTACGCCGAGCGCCATCAGGCCCCAGGGTTTGCCTTCCCGGGGGATGGTCCTTGGCAGAACGAACTGGAGGACTCCTTCCCCTACGAGCCCACCCCTGATCAGGTCAAGGCGATCGCGGAGGTGAAGCGCGACATGGAGCGGGCTCAGCCGATGGATCGCCTGGTCTGCGGAGATGTGGGCTTCGGCAAGACCGAGGTGGCGATCCGGGCGATCTTCAAAGCGATCACGGCCGGCAAGCAGTGCGCGATGCTCGCCCCGACGACGGTGCTCGCCCAGCAGCATTGGCGCACCCTGAGTGAACGTTTTGCGCCCTATCCCCTGAAGGTGGCGCTACTGAACCGGTTCCGCACGACCGCCGAGCGCAAGGCGATCCTCGACGATCTCCATGCCGGGGTGGTGGATGTGGTGGTGGGAACCCACCAGCTCCTGGGCAAGGGCACCACCTTCCGCGATCTCGGCCTCCTGGTGGTGGATGAGGAGCAGCGTTTCGGTGTCAATCAGAAGGAAAAGATCAAGGCCCTGCGCCGGGATGTGGATGTGCTCACCCTGTCCGCCACACCGATTCCCCGCACTCTTTACATGAGCCTCTCGGGGGTGCGGGAGATGAGCCTGATCACCACGCCACCGCCGTTGAGGCGACCGATCAAGACCCACCTCGCCGCGAGGGACGAGGAGGCGGTGCGCAGCGCCATCCGCCAGGAGCTCGATCGGGGTGGCCAGGTGTTCTACGTGGTGCCGCGGGTGGAGGGCATCGAGGATGTGGCTGCCGAGCTGCGGGCCATGATCCCGGGCCTGAGGCTCCTGGTGGCCCATGGCCAGATGCCGGAGGGGGAACTGGAGAGCGCCATGGTGGCGTTCAACGCCGGGGAGGCCGACGTGATGCTCTGCACCACGATTGTGGAGAGCGGTCTGGATATTCCCAGGGTGAACACAATCCTGATCGAGGATGCCCAGCGATTCGGCCTCGCCCAGCTCTATCAGCTGCGGGGACGGGTCGGCCGCAGCGGCATCCAGGCCCATGCCTGGTTGTTCTACCCCGGGGCGGCCTCCCTGTCGGAGGCAGCCCGTCAGCGACTGCGGGCGATTCAGGAGTTTGCCCAGCTGGGCAGTGGTTATCAGCTCGCCATGCGTGACATGGAAATCCGTGGTGTGGGCAATCTGCTGGGCGTTGAGCAGAGCGGCCAGATGGAGAGCATCGGTTTTGATCTCTATATGGAAATGCTCCAGGAATGCCTGGCGGAAATTCAAGGCCAGGACATTCCTGCGGTGGA
Organism: Prochloraceae cyanobacterium; assembly: GCA_040377855.1. Classification (GTDB taxonomy): domain Bacteria; phylum Cyanobacteriota; class Cyanobacteriia; order PCC-6307; family Cyanobiaceae; genus CAIXOZ01. Next base: position 16,493 of record JBEINY010000044.1, read on the forward strand.
GGATACCCAGGTTGACCTGCAGGTCACCGCTTTCATCCCCGCGGACTGGATCAGTGAAAATGAAGAGAAGATGGCTGCCTACCGTGCCGCCGCCCAATGCCAGAGCAAAGCAGCCCTGCTTGAGCTGGCCGCTGGCTGGGCCGATCGCTATGGCCCCATTCCTGGCCCCGTCCTCAGTTTGCTGCGTTTGCTGGAATTGAAGTTGCTGGCGAAGCGTTGCGGTTTCGCTCGCATCCGTCCGGAAAAACCCAACATTGTTCTGGAGACACCGATGGAAGAGCCGGCCTTCCGTCGTCTGCGCCAGGGATTACCTCCCCATCTCCATGGGCGGCTCGTGTATCAGGCCGGCCCCGGGGCCACAGCCAAGGTGGTGGCTCGCGGTCTAGGCGCTTTGCCGATCGAAAAGCAGCTGGACGATCTCAAAGACTGGCTGGAGCGGATGGCCGCCGAGATCCCCACACCCGACGCTGAGGGCCAGGCTTCACTGGCGGAACAACAGAACCAACGCAATGCCGATGTGTTGGTGGTCTGATTCGGGGGCAGGCGGAGGACTCAGCCGCTCAAGACTCCTGGCGGAGGAGCCGTGTGGCGAGGGTTTCGGCACTGCGCATCGCCCCCTCCACCCCGCCGAATCCAGGGCCAGCCACGAAATCTCCGCAGAAACCCAGCTTCAGCGTCGCGTTCCAGCAGAGGTCACGGGGAAGGCCCTGCGGCAGCGGGAAAGCCGCCCCCCAGCGCATCAATTGCCGTTCGCCTCGTTCCGAGGGCGGATGGGGCAACCATGGCGCCATGACCGCATCGAGAC
>JBEINY010000035.1:0-18633 GCA_040377855.1 Prochloraceae cyanobacterium
GCCCTGGTTTGCGGCCGTGCGGGCGGTGGCTTCGGCAATCCGCTGTTGCAGGGCCATCGGCAGGGGGGTCAGATCGCCGAGAAAGCGGATCTTCACCTTTTCCCGTTCGAGGGAAGCCAGTTCCCGGGCCAGGACCCTCTCGAACAGGGTCATCAGGAAGCTCACCTCTTCGCCGGGCCGCGTCCAGTTCTCGGTGGAGAAGGCGTAGGCGGTGAGGGCGCCGATGCCCCAGTCGCTGCAGAGACGGAGGGTGCGCTTCAGGGCTTCCACCCCCTCCCTGTGGCCCATCACCCTGGGCAGACCACGCTGGCGGGCCCAACGGCCGTTGCCGTCCATGATCAGGGCCACATGGGCCGGGATCCGGGACGGGTCGAGCACCGCCGGCAGGGGGTGCCGTTCTTGGGAGGTGGAGCTGGACGCGACGGCGCGACTCATGCGCGACGATCCGGCGCAGTCGAAGCCACGCTACGCCAGGGGGGCGTGCTGGCTCCCTTGGCACCGCCCCGCCCGGTGCCCCTGGCCGACTGGCTGGTGACGGCGGCGTTGAGCAGCTCCTGGAGCCGGCTGCTGGTGATCGGCCGCTCGAGGCGACCCTGGCTGGCCAGGGAGAGGGTTCCGGTCTCCTCCGACACGACGATGCAGAGACAGCGATCAAAGCGTTCGGTGATCCCCATCGCCGCCAGATGGCGGGTCCCAAGTCGGCTCAGGCCCTGACGGGAGAGGGGCAGGATCACACCGGCGGCCAGCAGCCGGTTGTCCTTGACCAGCACCGCTCCGTCGTGGAGCGGGGTGTCGACGGCAAACAGGTTGAGCAGCAGCTCGACACTGAGCTGGGCATCCAGGGGTACCCCGGGGTTGAGGAAGTCCTCGGGCCGCAGGTCACTGCCGAGATCGACCACGATCAGGGCGCCCCGGCGGGCCTGGGAGAGCCTCCCCGCCGCTTCGCTCAGCAGGGAGACGGCCCCGGATGCCAGGGGATCACCCCGACGGCTTCCCAGCAGCACATCCAGGCGACCGGTACCGAGCAGCTCCATCAGCCGTCGCAGTTCCCCCTGCCAGAGGATGGCCAGGGACAGGCTGCAGGCCAGCACCAGGGCATCCACCAGCTTCGAGGTGAGCGGCAGGTTGGCATAGGTCTGCACCAGCCAGGCGAGGGCCACCAGGGTGAGCCAGCCCCTCAGGAGCCATAGGGTGCGGGTCTCGGTGATGCGGGAGAGCAGCGCCAGAAAAAGGGCACTGGCCAGCAGCAGGTCAAGCAGCAGGGCCGCGTGCAGGTTCTGAAGCCAGTTCACACCCATTGCGCACGGCCCTCCCTCAACGTACCCGTCCGAGCCGTTCCGGCAAGACGTCGTAGCGCAGGAGATCCTCGGGCTGTTCGCGCCGCTGGACCAGGTCGGCGTTGCCCCCCTGCACCAGCACGGCCGCCGGCCTGGGAATGCGGTTGTAGTTGGAACTCATGGCGGCGTTGTAGGCGCCGGTGGCCAGCACCACCAGCACATCGCCAGGCTGGGAGGAGGGGAGGGCCAGCTCCTTGAGCAGCACGTCGCCCGATTCGCAGTGCTTGCCGGCGAGGGTCACGGTTTCGGAGGGTTCCGCCTTGGGCTGGTCCGCCAGCAGGGCGGTGTATTGCGACTGGTAGGTGATCGGCCTGGGGTTGTCACTCATGCCGCCGTCCACCGACAGATAGGTGCGGATGCCGGGCACGTCCTTGCGGCTGCCGAGGCTGTAGAGGGTGATGCCGGCAGTCGCCACCAGGGATCGACCCGGTTCACAGAGCAGGCGGGGCAGGGTCAGGGACCGCTGCTCGCAGGCCGCTGTCACGGCCTCGGCCACTTCCTGCACCCAGGCCTGGATCGACGGCGGATCATCGGAGGCCACGTAGCGGATCCCCAGCCCTCCACCGACGTTGAGGTCGGTGCAGGGATGGCCGAGGGAGCGGGCCAGGGCCAGGGCATCCGCCATCACGGCGGCCAGGTCGTGGTGGGGCTGGAGCTCGAAGATCTGGGAGCCGATGTGGGCATGCAGACCGGTCACCCGGGCCCACTCACAGCTGAGCAGATGGCGCAGCACCGTCTCCAGCTGGTCGGGATCGAAGCCGAACTTGCTGTCGAGGTGGCCGGTGCGGATGTATTCGTGCGTATGGCACTCGATCCCAGGCGTGAAGCGCAGCATCAGCCGCACGGGATCGGGGGCCCCAGGGGCGATGCCCGCCAGCAGGTTGAGGTCGTTCCAGTTGTCGGCCACCACCGTGACACCGGCCTCGACGGCCAGGCGCAGTTCCTCGGCGGATTTGTTGTTTCCATGGAGCACGATCCGCTCCGGTGCCATGCCTCCCTGAAGAGCGGTCAGGAGTTCGCCGGCGGAGACCGCGTCCAGGCCGAGCCCCTCCGAGGCCACGAGGGCCGTGATGGCCAGGGAGCTGTTGGCCTTTGAGGCGTAGACGGCCAGGGAGTCGCCGCGGTAGTGCCGTTGGAGGGCGTCCCGGTAGGCCCGGCAGGTGGTCCGCAGGGTCTCCTCATCCAGGACATAGAGCGGCGTGCCGTAGGTGCTTGCCAGGTCGGTGAGCCCGCAGCCCCCCACCATCAGGCGACCGTCCCGATCCAGCTCGGCCGTGATCGGGGCCAGGTTGCGGTTGGGACTGAGCAGGTCCCGCTCGGGTTCCAGGGCTGCTCCGCCAGGGCTGATGCGGGCGTCTGTCGCCCTGTTGAGACCGTCGGCAGGCGCGTCCGCACTGATTTCACCCACCCTTGCCATCGTCTCCGGTCATCACGGTGGCCACAATGTAAGAAAGGCCCCCCTGGCCGCCGTGCACCGTGAACCAGCCAGCCTCCAACCGCTGCGACTGGGTCCCAGCGATCAGGAAGCCTGTCGCCGGCTTGATCTGGAGGCCTTGGGGGGGCTCTGGAGCGAGGAGCAGTGGCGGCGGGAGCTCGAGGATCCCGCCCGCCTGGTGCTCGGTTTGCGCCACGGCGATGGGTTGGTCGCGCTGGCCTGCGGTCAGGCGATCGTCGACGAGTTCCATGTCTCCGCCATTGCCAGCCATCCCGCCTGGCGCCGTCGGGGTCTGGCCCTGGGGCTGTTGTCGGATCTGCTGGAGCAGGCCCGCACCCTTGGCTGCCGCCAGGCGACCCTGGAGGTCGACAGCGGCAACACCGCGGCCGTTGCCCTGTACGGCCGGCTCGGTTTTGAAACCCGGGGTCTTCGTCGCGCTTACTACCGCACGGGCGGCGATGCCCTGATTCAGTGGTGCACCCTCTGAGATCAGCCTTCAGGACAACCCCTCGGCCTTTTCCGGGCTCCTCCCGGACCTCAGAACAGCGGCCCTAGGGCGCTGGAGCTCCGGTCCGGTTGCGGCTGCAAGCGCGGAAACCTGCAGCGCCAGAGGGTAGGGATAACCGCACGTTTGTATCGCCTAACGGCACCACATCCACGGCTATTCGTGTTGCTTCGACGCGCGGCAACGCAAGCTGTCACAAGGTTTTTTGGCGAATGAAGCTGCGGGCACACACTGCCCTTTCAACCCTGATAGGTTGGTGGCACTTGCTCAAGGACCCGCCCCATGTTCGAGCGGTTTACCGAGAAGGCCATCAAGGTGATCATGCTGGCCCAGGAGGAGGCCCGTCGGCTCGGGCACAACTTCGTGGGCACCGAGCAGATCCTGTTGGGTCTGATCGGAGAAGGCACCGGCGTGGCCGCCAAGGTTCTGAAGTCGATGGGGGTCAACCTCAAGGACGCCCGGGTGGAGGTGGAGAAGATCATCGGCAGGGGCTCCGGCTTCGTGGCCGTGGAGATCCCCTTCACCCCCCGGGCCAAGCGCGTGCTCGAGCTCTCCCTGGAGGAGGCCCGCCAACTCGGTCATAACTACATCGGCACCGAGCACCTGCTGCTGGGCCTGATCCGGGAAGGCGAGGGTGTGGCGGCCCGGGTGCTCGAGAACCTCGGGGTCGATCTGGCCAAGGTGCGCACCCAGGTGATCCGGATGCTCGGCGAGACGGCCGAGGTCGGGGCCGGTGGTGGCAGCAAGGGGTCCACCAAGACCCCCACCCTGGATGAATTCGGCAGCAATCTCACCCAGCAGGCCGCCGATGGAAAGCTCGATCCTGTGGTCGGTCGTCAGCACGAGATCGAGCGGGTGATTCAGATTCTTGGTCGCCGTACCAAGAACAACCCCGTGCTGATCGGCGAACCTGGTGTCGGTAAGACCGCCATCGCCGAAGGGCTGGCGCAGCGCATCAATTCCGGTGATATTCCCGACATCCTGGAGGACAAGAGGGTCCTCACCCTTGACATCGGTCTGCTGGTGGCCGGTACCAAGTACCGGGGTGAGTTTGAGGAGCGCCTCAAGAAGATCATGGAGGAAATCCGCAGCGCCGGAAATGTGATCCTCGTGATCGACGAGGTGCACACATTGATTGGCGCCGGTGCGGCTGAAGGGGCCATTGATGCCGCCAACATCCTCAAGCCGGCCCTAGCCCGCGGAGAACTGCAGTGCATCGGGGCCACCACCCTTGATGAATACCGCAAGCACATCGAGCGGGATGCGGCCCTCGAGCGTCGCTTCCAGCCGGTGATGGTGGGTGAACCCTCCGTGGAGGACACCATTGAGATCCTCCGGGGGCTCAAGGAGCGCTACGAATCGCACCACCGCCTCAAGATTGCGGATGAGGCCCTGATTGCGGCTGCAACCCTGGGCGATCGCTACATTTCCGATCGCTTCCTGCCCGACAAGGCCATCGATCTGATTGATGAGGCCGGCAGTCGCGTGCGGCTGATGAATTCCAAGTTGCCACCGGCGGCCAAGGACATCGACAAGCAATTGCGTGATGTCCAGAAGCAGAAGGATGATGCGGTCCGCGAGCAGGATTACGCCAAGGCCGGTGAGCTGAGGGACAAGGAAGTCGGCCTGCGTGATCAGATCCGCTCCTTGCTGCAGAACCGTCGCGCCGAGGAGGCACCTGCAACCAACGAGCCAGGCGTGGAGGCACAACCCGGCTCTTCAGAAGCCGTGCATGATGTCTCCCCCATGGTCACGGAGGAGGACATTGCCCACATCGTGGCCTCCTGGACCGGCGTGCCCGTGCAGAAGCTCACCGAGAGCGAATCGGCCAAACTCCTCAACATGGAGGACACCCTCCATCAGCGCCTGATCGGCCAGGACGAAGCAGTCAAGGCCGTGTCCCGCGCCATCCGCCGGGCACGGGTCGGACTCAAGAATCCGAACCGTCCGATCGCCAGTTTCATCTTCTCCGGCCCCACCGGAGTTGGTAAAACCGAGCTCACCAAGTCGCTGGCGGCATACTTCTTCGGCAGCGAAGAGGCGATGATTCGTCTCGACATGTCTGAATTCATGGAGCGCCACACGGTCAGCAAGCTGATCGGTTCTCCTCCGGGTTATGTCGGCTTCAACGAAGGTGGTCAACTGACCGAAGCTGTTCGTCGTCGTCCTTACACCGTGGTCCTCTTCGACGAAATCGAAAAGGCCCACCCGGACGTCTTCAATCTGCTGCTGCAACTTCTTGAGGATGGACGGCTCACTGATTCCAAGGGGCGGACCGTTGATTTCAAGAACACCCTGATCATCATGACCTCGAACATCGGTTCGAAGGTGATCGAGAAGGGGGGTGGGGGCCTGGGCTTCGAATTCTCGGGTGGTGATGCGGAAGAAACCAATTACAACCGCATCCGCTCCCTGGTCAACGAGGAGCTCAAGCAGTACTTCCGCCCTGAATTCCTTAACCGTCTCGACGAGATCATTGTCTTCCGTCAACTCACCCGTGACGAAGTCAAGGAAATCGCTGAAATCATGCTCAAGGAGGTCTTCGGCCGCATGGCGGACAAGGGCATCCATCTCTCCGTCACCGAGGCGTTCAAGGAACGTCTTGTGGAAGAGGGCTACAACCCCAGTTATGGGGCCCGCCCGCTTCGCCGCGCCGTGATGCGCCTGCTGGAGGACTCCCTGGCCGAGGAATTCCTGAGCGGTCGCATCGGTGAAGGCGATGCTGCCCTCGTCGATATCGATGAGAGCAAGCAGGTGGTGATCCGTAAGCAGGCCGGCCTTCCCCAGGTCGAACTGGCCGCAGCGGGCGTCTGAGCCCTCAGCCCTTGCCAATCCGCCAGACCTTGAGTCCGGCGGATTGGGCCGCTTCAGCATCGGCGATGCCGCGGGTGTCAAACAGCCAGGCGGGCTTGCGCAGGGCTTCTGCCATCGCTGGCCAGTCGAGATCGGCGTACTCAGCCCATTCCGTCAGGATCAGAACCGCATCGGATCCAGAGGCCGCTTCGAGGGCGCTGCTGGAGATGCTCCAGCCGCTCTCCCCAAGGTCCCGGGCGATCTGGTCGCCCGATACCCGCGGATCGTGAATTCTCAGTTGAGCGCCCTCTTCGATCAGATCGAGGCAGATGCGAATCGCTGGTGATTCCCGGGTGTCGTTGGTGTTGGCTTTGAAGGCAAACCCAAGAATGGCCAGGCTTTTGCCGGTGACTGTCCCGAACAGGCGCTGCACCACCAGCCGAGCCACCCGATGCTCCTGCCAGTGGTTCAAGGTCACCACCTGCTGCCAGTAGGCCGCCACCTCGTGCAGTCCGTAGTGACCACAGAGGTAGACCAGATTCAGGATGTCTTTCTGGAAGCAGCTGCCTCCAAATCCTGGGCCTGCCTTGAGGAACTGGGCGCCGATTCGACTGTCGCTGCCCACCGCCCGGGCCACATCCTGCACATCGGCGCCGGTCACCTCGCAGAAGGCGGCGATGCTGTTGATCGAGCTGATTCTCTGGGCCAGAAAGGCATTGGCCGTGAGCTTTGAGAGCTCGCTGCTCCAGAGATCCGTGCGGAGGATCTTCTCTGGCGGAACCCAGTGGCCGTAGATGGTGGCCAGCTCCTCGATGGCATCGGGGTCTTCACCGCCGATCAGGATGCGATCCGGCTCCTCGAGGTCGCGAATGGCGGTACCCTCCGCCAGGAACTCCGGGTTGGAGAGCACGGAGAAGGTGGGACCCTGCGGTGCAGCGGCCAGCACCTCCTGAATCGTGGCGGCGGTACGCACCGGCAGCGTGCTTTTTTCAACCACGATCGTGTGGCCGCGGGCATGGGCCGCAACCTGGCGGGCGGCGGCCTCAATCCAGCAGAGATCACTGGCCTGACCCGCACCGATGCCTCGGGTTTTGGTTGGGGTGTTCACCGAGAGGAAGATCAGATCTGCCTCGGCGATCGCGGCTTCCACCTCCACCCGAAAGTGGAGATTGCGTCCTCGGGTGCGACCCACCACGTCGGCCAGGCCAGGTTCGTAGACCGGCAGTCGTCCTGGATCGGGATCGTTCCAGGCCGCAATCCGATCGGCGTTGCGATCCACCACCGTCACCTGCAGATTGGGGCAGCGGTCGGCGATCACCGCCATGGTCGGTCCGCCGACATAACCCGCCCCGATGCAGCAGATCCGTTGAACGCGGGGGTTGTCAGACATCAACAGGAAGGGCCGCTGGAGGGACGTCAGATCTCAGCCTGAAGAAGAGATCAGGTGTTGCCAGGATTCTGCTCCAACCTGGTCCTGAAATCGTCGATGGTGCGGCTGAGGCCCTGTTCGAGGGGGACGCCTGGGCTCCAGTTCAGCCAGCTCTGGGCGCGGCTGATCACGGGTTGACGCTGCAGGGGGTCATCCTGGGGCAGCGGGAACCACTGGAAGGTCAGGGAGGGGTTGATCCGCTGGCGCACCTGCTCAGCGAGGGCGAGGATCGTGAATTCCTCCGGATTGCCGAGATTGATCGGTCCGGCCTGGTCACTTCCCATCAGCCGGATCAAGCCCTCCACGAGATCATCCACATAGCAGAAGCTGCGGGTCTGAAGGCCGTCTCCGTAGAGGCTGAGGGGCTGCCCGCGCAGGGCCTGAATGATGAAATTGCTGACCACCCGGCCGTCGTTGAACAACATCCGGGGTCCATAGGTGTTGAAGATGCGGGCCACCCGGATCTGGACGCCGTGCATGCGTTGATAGTCAAAGCAAAGGGTTTCGGCGATCCGTTTTCCTTCGTCATAACAGGAGCGAATGCCGATGGGATTCACCGAGCCGACATAGCTCTCCGGCTGGGGATGAACCTGGGGATCTCCATACACTTCGCTGGTGCTGGCCAGCAACAGCGTTGCACCGATGCGACGGGCCAGGCCCAGCATGTTGAAGGTGCCCAGAAAGCTGGTTTTGGCTGTGTAAATCGGATTGTGCTGATAATGCACCGGTGAGGCCGGGCAGGCCAGGTGCCAGATGCGATCCACCTCAAGGCGGATCGGTTCGGTCACATCGTGGCGGATGAATTCAAACGAAGGATGATTCCACCAGGCTCGCAGGTTCTCTTTTCTGCCGGTGAACGTGTTGTCGAGGCAGATCACGTCTTCGCCGGCCTGCATCAGGCGATCGACGAGGTGGGAGCCAATGAATCCTGCGCCGCCGGTGACAAGATTGCGCATGGTCCCCAGGGGCTCAGGTGGAGTGGCGGTGCTGATGCCACTGCCAGGCGTGGGCAATGATCGTCTCCAGGCCAGGGTATCGCGGAGTCCAGCCGAGCTGTTCGCGGGCCTTGAGCGCACTGGCCACGAGTTGGGGTGGATCGCCCCGGCGCCTGGGGGCCACATGGGCCAGCAAGCCGCGGGCGGTGACGGCCTTGGCGGCCTCGATCACCTGTTGCACCGAATAGCCGGTGCCGTTGCCGAGGTTGAAGATCAAGGGCTCAAGCGGCTGCGGCGGTTCACCGTCTGACCGGGGCTCCGGGCGGCTGTTGAGCAGGCGCTGCAGCCCAAGGACATGGGCTTCGGCCAGATCACACACATGGATGTAATCGCGGATGCAGGTTCCATCTGGCGTCGGGTAATCGTCGCCGAAAATCTGAAGAAAGGGCCGTACTCCGGCCATCACATCCAGCATCAGGGGGATCAGATGGGTCTCGGGGGTGTGGTCCTCACCGAGATCGCCATCGGGATCGGCACCAGCGGCGTTGAAATAACGGAAGATCACGCTGGGCAATCCATAGGCGCGCCCAAAGTCGATCAACAGTTTTTCCACCATCCATTTGCTCTGGCCATAGGGATTGATCGGCCGTTGGGGATGGTCTTCCGTCATCGGTACCTGCTCCGGCATGCCGTAGGTGGCACAGGTGGATGAGAACACCAGTGGCATCGGCAGTCCCTGGCGGGCGTTCTCCGGGGCCACCAGGGCTTCGAGCAGGGTCAGGGTGTCGCCGACGTTGTTGCGGTAATAACGGGCGGGATCCACCATCGATTCCCCCACGTAGGCATAGGCCGCAAAGTGGAGGACCGCATCGACAGGCTGGGGCGAGGCGGCCGGATGCTGGCCGGCGAGGAGGGCATCGAGAAGGGGGCGGTCACCCACCTGCCCCACCACCAGCGGCACGCCGAGCACCCGTTCAACCACGTCCCTGTGGCCGTAAACCAGGTTGTCGAGCACCACGGGTTCGTGACCGGCCCGTTGCAGGGCCCGGACCGCATGGCTGCCGATGTAGCCGGCACCGCCGGTAACCAGAACTTTCATCGCCCATCCGATCTGACCCCATTCCAACAAACCCCGGGACCAGCGGGGTTCCTCCGTAGACAGGGACACCCCCGCTTTGAACTTTTAAACTGGGTTGATGGTTTCCACTGTCAGTGAGCACGCCATTGCCCCGGCCCAGGTGCTGCGCGGCGAAGGCGCCTGGATTCAGGCTTTGCCCCGGCTTGCGGCCCTTGGCAGCAGGCCCCTGCTTCTGGGTCGCAGTGCCGCCACCGAGGCCATCCGTGGGCGATTGCTGCGCGACCTCAGCGCTGCCGGCTCCGATCCCAGCACTGCCCTGCTCCGCCACGACTGCTGCGAGGAGGACCTCTCCAGGCTGAGGCGGCAGGCCGAAGAGGAGGGCTGCGATCTCGTCGTTGCCGTCGGGGGCGGCAAGGTGCTCGATGCCGGCAAGCTGCTGGCCGATCGGCTGGACCTGCCGTGCGTCACCATCCCCACCAGTGCCGCCACCTGCGCCGGCTGGACGGCCCTCGCCAACCTCTATTCCCCGGAGGGGGCCTTCCAGGGGGATGTGGCCCTGCGTCGCTGCCCCGACCTGCTGATTTTCGACCACGCTCTGATCCGTGAGGCTCCCAGCCGGACCCTCGCTTCCGGCGTGGCTGATGCCATTGCCAAGTGGTACGAAGCCTCCGTCAGCAGCGGCTCCAGTGATGACGGCATGGTGCAGCAGGCGGTGCAGCAGGCCAGGGTTCTGCGGGATCAGTTGCTGCTGGAGGCGGAGACGGCCCTTCAAAATCCAGGCTCCCCGGCCTGGGGTCGGGTGATCGAGGCCTGTGCCCTGACGGCTGGGCTGATTGGCGGGCTCGGCGGCGCGCGCTGCCGCACCGTGGCGGCCCATGCCGTGCACAACGGTCTCACCCAGTTGGAGGCCAGCCATGGCCGGCTCCATGGCGAGAAGGTGGGCTTCGGGATCCTGGTGCAGTTGCGCCTGGAGGAACAGCTCGGTGGCCATCGCCTCGCGGCCCAGGCCCGTCGTCAGTTGATGCCCCTGTTTGTCAGCCTCGGCCTGCCGATCACCCTGGCAGATCTCGGCCTGGAGCAGGCGACCCTGGTGCAGCTCCAGCAGGTCTGCATCCATGCCTGCCGTCCGGGCTCCGATCTGCATCACCTCCCGTTCCCCGTCAGCGCTGATGACCTGCTCGCCGCCCTGGTGAGCACCACCGCTTCCCCCGACAAGTCCCTTGCCGCCAGCCCCCTTGCAACCGCTGCTTCCGAGGCGGGGCAGCTGTGACGGTCAGCCGTCCCCCAGGTCAGGCGGCCGTCACCGGTCGCACCCTCGTTGAACGGGCCAGCAGGGAGCTGCTTGATCCGGCCGGTCGTGCCCTGGCGGCTGCGGTGCAGTGGTGGGATCTGCCCGGGCAGCAGGAGCCGAGCCCGGTGGCGGTGGTCGGCTCCGGTCCGCCGCTGCTGCTACTCCATGGTTTCGACAGTTCCTTTCTCGAATTCCGGCGGCTGGTTCCGTTGCTGGCCGATCGGCATCAACTGCTGATCCCCGATCTGTTCGGTTTCGGGTTCCAGCCGCGACCCCTTGGGGCCGACTACGGGCCTGGGGCCGTGCTGCGGCACCTGGAGGCTCTCCTGGAGGCCATCGACTCCCGCCTCGACCAGCCCGCGGCCCTCGGTCTGATCGGGGCCTCGATGGGTGGATCGGTGGCGGTGGCCCTGGCCCGTCGCCAACCCGAGCGGTTTGAGCGGCTGCTGCTGTTGGCGCCCGCGGGCTTGACGGGGCGTCCGATGCCGGTGCCCCCCCTGCTCGATCGCCTCGGGGTCACATTCCTGGGATTACCGGCCGTCCGGCGGGGGCTCTGCCGCAGTGCCTTCGCCGATCCCGCGAGGGATGTGGGCCCCGCCGAACTCCAGATTGCCTCCTGGCACCTCGGCTGTCCGGGCTGGGCCCAGGCCCTGGCCTGTTTCGCCCGTTCCGGGGGGTTCGCCGGTTGTGGTCATCCCCTGCCGTCGTTGCCTCTGCAGGTGCTCTGGGGAAGCAACGACCGCATTCTGCGTCCGCCCCAGAAGCGTGACGCCCTGGCTCTTCTGGGGGGCCGGTTGCAGGAGCTTCCCGACTGTGGCCATCTGCCCCACATCGATCAACCCCACCAGGTGGCTGCTGCCTGGATCAACCCGGCTTCCTTTTGATGCCCCGCCGCGACCCCGATCCTTCCTTGATCCCCGTCGGGGAACCGGGCTCCGGGAGCGGTCCGGTGATGCAGCTGCTCTCGGGCGGGTTGCAGCACTGGTTGCGTAGCCGCTGCCAGGCCGTTGACACCCTGGAGATCCAGTTGCATGGCTCCGCGCTGCGACTGCTCCGGGGCCGGTTGGAGGGGGTGACGGTGGTTGCCCGCCGGGTGATCTACGACGGCTTCGAGATCGAACAGGTGTCCCTGCGCAGCGGCGCCATCCAGGTGCTGATGGGGAATCTGCTCCGGGGGCAGCCTGTTCAGCTGGATGGTCGCTTCCAGATCCGCGGCACGCTTTCGTTCACGCCCGAGGCCCTCACCCGCACCCTGGCCTCGGTGCGCTGGCGTGGCTTGGGCGATTCCCTCGCCGAACAGGTGCTCGGGGTGGTGCCGCTTCAGCAACTCAGAATTCGCAACGGTGCCCTGTTGTTCCTGGCTCAGGGGGTTCCCAGCGGCACACCCGTAGCGATGGAAACGATGGTTGCGGCTGTCGGCGGAACCGTCGAACTCCGCAGTCGTGACGGTCAGTTGCGGGTGCCCCTGCCGATGGATCCCAACATCACGATCGAACGGGCCTCGATCGAGGGGGGGATGTTGCAGCTCCAGGGTGTCGCCACGGTCTCTCCCTGAACCGTCAGCGCCCCCCCAGCAGGGGCAGGACGACGGTCACCAGGGAGAACACCATCGCCGGGGTGAACAGGAAACTGTCGATGCGATCAAGCATGCCGCCGTGGCCAGGAATGGCATCGCCGGAATCCTTGACTCCCGCATCCCGCTTCATCATCGATTCGGTGAGGTCCCCCACCAGGGAGAAGAGGGCCACCAGGGCTCCGAGCAGGGCTCCGAGGAGCCAGCCCCATGGCCAGCCCAGCAGGGTTCCCCCCAGCAATCCCACGGCCATCGAGCAGGCGAGGCCTCCAAAGGCGCCCTCCACGGTCTTGCCCGGGGAGATCGGTGACAGGGGATGGCGGCCGAAGCGGCGCCCGATCACGTAGGAGCCGATGTCCGTGGCCACGATCATCAGGCAGGCCATCAGGGTCAGGGCCATGCCGGAGGTCAGGGGCCAGGGTTGACCGGCCAGATGGGGCGCCAGGTTCGTGGCGGTCAGATCCCGCAGGCGGATCCAGAAACTGGGCAGAAATCCGAGATAGAAAAGGCCGAAGATCGAAGCGGCGATGTCGGCGATGGTGCCGGTGCGGGGTTGCAACAGGAGCCAGCCGCAAATCACGGCTCCGGCCACGGGCAGCACGGCATCGACCAGGGCATCGGGCAACCCACCGGCATTGGACCACTGGGTGCAGATCAGCAGCAGCTGGCAGGCCACCAGGGTGGTCTTCGTGGCCGGTCGCATGCCCTTGAACTGGGCCAGCCGGAAAAATTCGAGCAGGCCGATATGCACCATCACCCCCACCCCGATCGTGAACCACCAGCCGCCGAGGCTCACCATCACCAAGCCGAGTCCGCCAGCCGCCCAGCCGCTCAGCAAGCGGGTCAGGGAGGTGGGACGCCGTTCCGCAGCCATCAGCTGCTGCGCTCCGCAGCGATCAGAAACAACGGCTCTGCGGCGGCCAGTTTGGCCTGGCTACCGCGCCGCTGCATGCGGTGAACGGTGGCCTGGACCACCTGCACATCCTTGGCCTGCAGCTGGCCGAGGGTGTCGGTGGCATCCACCAGGCCCTCCAGGCTTGTGGTGCTGATCACCAAGCGGCCTTCGCTCTGCAGGGCCTGCCATACGGCCTGAAGCACATCCACCAGGGGCCGTCCCACCTCCAGCAGCACCCGATCGGGATGGGGAGGGAGCAGGGCCAGATCCGCCGGGGCCTGGCCCGGATGGATGTGGAGGTTGGTGATTCCCATCCGTTGGCGGTTGCGTTCCAGCAGTCCGATCGCCTCCGGATCCCGCTCCAGGGTGTGCACTGCCCCCTGGGGAAGCAACCGGGCGATCTCGAGGGCCAGGGCACCGGTGCCCCCACCCACATCCCAGACGAGGGAATCGGCCCGGGGCCTGAGGTGGGCCAGCAGCATCACCCGCAGTTCCAGGGGTGTGGGACTGAATCCAGGGGCCTCATCAAAGACCGCATCGGGCAACCCAGGGGTGACGAAATCCCAATGGAAGGGGCCGGCCATGCTGGGTTTACTCGGCCACAACCCTTACCGTATCAGCGATCTGACCAGGCCACAGGGGCTGCTGACGCAACAGCCAGCCGGCCCGGTCCCCGTCGATCTTCTCGCCCGGGATCAGCAATGGAATCCCTGGTGGGTAGGGGCAGAGGGGCTCCGCTGCCACCCTGCCGGCGCAGCTCGCCAGCGACACCCCTTCGCTCGGGCTCCTCCAGGCGGCTCCCAGGGGCATGCTCAGGGTCGCCACCAGGGGCAAGGGTGGACGTTGAAACGGGGGCAGCACCGGCCCCGCCAGGGCCCGGCGCATGGCCCTGAGGATTCGCGGTAGACGGGTCACCAGGCCTGGTGGCGGATTCAGGCCTGGGCAGAAGGTCAGGGCACCGGGTTCGGGGAGTTCAGCGATCACCCCCCGTTCCAGCAACCAGGCATCGGCCACCTGCCCCGAGAGCCCCAGGGGGGCGGTGAGCAGCACCAACCGCAGGGGATCGTTGTTCGGCAGCAGGCTGAACCCATCGGCCTGCAGTCGCTGTCGGAGGGCATCGACGATCGCTTCGGCCCGTTGCCGTTGCCGCTGGCCCGCCCCACTGGCTCCATGCTCGATCGCGGCCGCGGCCGCGGCCAGCAGCAGGGCGCTCGGGCTGGAGGTCTGCAGCCAGAGCAGCGACCGCTCCAGGGCAGCCAGGTCGTAGCCCCGTCCCTGTCCGAGCAGCGCGGCCGCCTGGGCGAGGCCGCCGCTGGCTTTCTGGAGGGAAATCACCACCAGATCGGCGCCGCTGGCCAGGGCTTCGCCGCGGCCGTGGGCCTGATCCACCAGCACCGGTATCCCGGCCTGATGGGCCAGGTCCACCAGCGGAGCCAAGGGTGCCCGCTGCCCCTGGTAGCTGGGATCCACCAGCACCAGGGCAGCGGGCTGAGACCGGCCGTCGCCTTCGACTGCGGCCAGTACCGCGGCCAGTCCTTCGGCCGTCGGAGGCAGCCAGAGTCCACTGGCGGCATCGAAGGGGAGGTCGAACAGGAGCGGTTCGAGCTGGCCCAGCAGGCAACCATGCAGAAGGGAACGGTGCAGGTTCCTGGGCAGCAGCACCCTGGAGCCCGGCGGACAGAGTCCCAGCAGGGCTGCCTGCAGCAGGCCGGAGGCGCCGTTGACACCAAACCAGCAGTGCTCAGCGCCGAGCAGGGCGGCACAGCGACGCTGGGACACCGCCACGGCTCCTTCCGGTTCGAGAGGGCCCCCCACCTCGGGGAGTTCCGGCAGATCCCAGGTTCCGGGCTGTTGCCTGAGGAGCCGCCGCAGGGAGGGGGCCAGGCCCCTGCCGCGGCCATGGGCGGGGAGGTGCAGGGGAAGGGCGGCACCGGCGGACCCGGATCCCGCCCGCCCTCGGAAGGGCCGCAGCCACGACCAGGGGGTGCGCGGCCCGAGGGCTGAGGGGTCCGCGAGCAGGCTCAGCAGATCGGCGGTGGGACGGTCAGCCAAGGGCCCGGATCTGGCACTTCACTCTGGCGAAGCGATGCTGCCTAGCATCCTTGCGCCCTGGCCTGGCCCCTTGACCGCTGACGCGCCCTGTTACACCCCTCAGGCCGATCGGGCCTGGCTGCTGGCGCGACCCTGGATCCTGGTCAGCCGGCTGATCGTGGTGTTAAGCCAGCTCCTCGGTCTGACCATGGCCCTGGTGATCCAGGGCAACAGCACCAACCGTGGTGTGCAAGAGCGGCTGGCCACCAGGATCCGCACCACCCTGACCCAGCTCGGACCGTGCTTCATCAAGGTGGGCCAGGCCCTCTCCACCCGACCTGATCTGGTGCGGCGGGATTGGCTGGATGAACTCACCCGCCTCCAGGATGACCTGCCCTCCTATCCCCACGCCATCGCCCTGGCGGTGATCGAGGAGGAGCTGGGGGCACCGGCCGACCAGCTGTTCGCCACGTTCCCCGAACATCCCGTGGCCGCGGCAAGCCTGGGTCAGGTCTACAAGGCCCGGCTTCACTCGGGGGACTGGGTCGCCGTGAAGGTGCAGCGCCCAAGGCTGGAGTTTCAGCTGCGGCGTGACCTCGTGTTGATCCGCCTGCTGGCGGTGATTACGGCCCCGGTGTTGCCCCTGAATCTCGGCTTCGGCCTGGGCGAGATCATTGATGAATTCGGCCGCAGCCTGTTTGAAGAGATCGACTACCGCCGGGAGGCCGACAATGCCGAGCGGTTTGCAGCCCTGTTCGCGGGTAATCAGGCGGTGACGGTGCCCGGGGTTGAACGGGAGCTCAGTAGCCGCAGGGTGCTCACCACCTCCTGGGTCCAGGGCACCAAGCTCCAGCAGCGGCGTGATCTTGAAGCCAAGCACCTCGATCCCACGGCCCTGATTCGCACCGGCGTGATCGCCGGCCTGCAACAGCTTCTCGAATTCGGCTATTTCCACGCCGATCCCCATCCCGGCAATCTGTTTGCCCTGCCAGGCCGCAGCGGCAGCCTCGGCCATATCGCCTACGTTGATTTTGGGATGATGGATTCGATCAGCGATGCGGATCGTCTCACCCTCACCGGCGCCGTGGTGCATCTGATTAATCGGGATTTCCAGGCGTTGGCCCAGGATTTCGTCGCCCTCGGATTTCTCAATCCGACCACCGATGTCACCCCGATCGTGCCTGCCCTGGAGGAGGTGCTTGGTGGTGCCCTGGGGGAAAACGTCGGCTCCTTCAATTTCAAGGCGATCACCGACCGTTTTTCGGAATTGATGTATGCCTATCCCTTCCGGGTACCAGCCCGTTTTGCCCTGATCATTCGGGCCGTGGTCAGCCAGGAGGGGTTGGCGATGCGTCTTGATCCGGGCTTCCGGATCATCCGGGTGGCTTACCCCTACGTGGCCCGACGCCTGCTGGCCGGGGACACGGCGGAGATGCGCGAAAAGCTCCTGGAGGTGATCTTCGATCGCGAGGGCCGACTGCAACTGGAACGGTTGGAAAATCTCCTGGCAGTGGTGGACAACGATTCCGGTAGTGCCGACTTGCTACCCGTGGCGGGAGCCGGGCTCAAGCTCCTGCTCACCCCGGAGGGCAGCAGCCTCAGGCAACGACTGTTGCTGCTGCTGGTCAAGGACAACCGCCTAAATACCGAAGACCTGCAGGCCCTGCTCCAGTTGCTGCGTCGGACCTTCACTCCCAGCAAGCTGGCCTCCCAACTGGCCCAGGGTCTGCTCCAGAGGCTCAATCCCCTGGCAGCTGCCTGACCCCCGGTCCCGCTTTCGGTGTCGATGGCCTTAGGGTCGCCTCTGCTTTGAGTTGATCGCCACCGTGATCGCGACCGTGACCGCCCCCCTGATCGCCCTGGTCCAGGCCCCCCAGGCCGTGCTCAACCTGGGCGAGGCCAATGCGGAGGTGGCTTCGGGCTTCTTCGGCGATCTTGATGGCGCCGAACTGCTGCTGGAGATGGCGCCGATCCTGCAGCCCCCCTATCTGCTGGCGGGGCTTGGACTGGCCATCGCCGTGCTCTGCGGGCTCACCTTCTCCAAGCTGGTGCAGGACCGACTGAATGGCTGGAAACAGGATCGACTCGCCCTGCTTCCCCTGGGCACCGCGGAAACCACCCTCTCCTGGAGCGGCACGATCCTGGGCACCACCCTGTTCATCGGCGGCAGCCTGCAGGTGTTCGGATTCGGCGGCGCCACGGCCCTGCTGGTGGCCCTGCTGCTGAGTTTGCTGACGGCCGGTGCCCTCTGGGTTCAGTTGGAGCGGCTGATGGAGCAGGTGCAGAGCGGCAACTTCAAGGCGGTTGATTTTGACAATTTCGACCAGTTCTTCTGATCAAGGGCCGCTCAATTCAGGGCCTGCCCACGGGCCCTGGCGGGTCGGTTGCCAACTCCAGGGCATCCTTGAACGACTGGCCTGGGACTGGGTCTGTGCTCCAGGCAAGAGCACTCTCCGATCAAGACCGAGATCACCGCTCTTCTGAACCGGGGTTTTTGCTCCTGTGAGTCCGCCGTTGGCTCCAGATCCAGATCAGGGCCACGGCCTGCAGGGGCAGTAGCGCCACAAGTGCCATCAGGAATGGAGCTCCCCCTTCACTGAAGTGCGAGAACAGCTCGGAACTGACCAGGGAAGCCCCGCCGAAGACGACAGCCAAAAGGGTCGGCATGGGGATCCGACCGGAGCGGAGGCTGCCCTCGGCGGAGTTCCTATCAGCGCCTTGATCCAGGGGTCGATCGCCGGATTGGCGGCTCAGAACCACTCCCGGGTGCCATCGATGTAGGTCTCACGGAACTCCTGGTCGGACTTGGCGAGATAGATAATTCCTTCGATCAGACCAATGATGCCCATCACGAAACCGGCGAATCCGCAGGTTACGACGGTGGCGACAAGCATGATCACCCCGGAGGTGGTGTAGCCGAGGATGAACTTATGGATGCCGAAGGAACCCAGAAAGATCCCGAGCAGTCCGGCGGCGAGCTTCTTGCTGCTGACTTCGGAATCACTCAGCGTGGTCATGTCAGGTCAGTGGCAAGGACATCTTTATAGCTTGAAGCCCTGCGCCTGACAAGCATCAGGCCAACAGGTAGGCCGAGAGGTCCTGGGAAAGGGAGCGGATCGTCTCGAGGGCCCGCCGTTCCAGGCCCCGGGTCTTGTCGCGGCTCATGCCCAGGCTGCGGGCAATGGACGTCAGGCTCATCGGCTCCTCCCCGTCGATGCCGTAGCGCAGTTTCAGCACCCGGCCCTGCAGTTCCGGCAGCTGCTCCAGCAGATCCCGCAGATCTCCCTTCAGGCAATCGCCATCCACCTGGTCCCCCGGCAGGGTTCCCTCC
>JBEINY010000081.1:0-9558 GCA_040377855.1 Prochloraceae cyanobacterium
AGCTGTTGCACCAGTTCGATCGCCATGGCTTACGACCCATCAGCTGGTGCAAGTCTTCCATGGAGGCCCGGGCAGCCGATCCGTCCCAGAGCATGAAAAAAACCGGCCGGGGCACACCGGGCGGGCGGAGAGCCGCATCGCGAGCGTGAGGCGATCAGGGGGCGCGATCGGCAGCGAGCAGCGAACACCCCGAAGCGAACGCTTCGGTCCCAGTCATTCCTCGGGGATGAAGACCTGACAACCGAAGCCAAACATTGTGTTTCAGACGTTGACGTAGCCAGCGCGCGAGCACCAACCTGAAACCATGCAGATCCCTGGTCTTCAGGAGCACGTTTCATGACAACCCGCTCACTGCATCCGGGCGCGTCACGCACGAGCACAGCTGCAATACGAAGACCACCAGCCGTGATAGCGCTCAGCCTGCTGACGCTCCTCACCGCCTGCCAGGGTCCTGCTGCGTTGAACCAGACACCAAAGCAGCCTCCCGACGCCGGTCAAACCAGGCGAACAGCGACGATCTTCGACAATGTAAGGGTTTTTGACGGCACCTCGACTGGGTTGAGCCCAGTGGTCAACGTGCTCGTCGTTGACAACACCATCAAAACGATTTCAGCAACCACGATCCAAGCACCAAGCGGCTATTCAACCGTTCGTCTCGCAGGCGGCGGCCGCACACTGATGCCTGGCTTGATTGATGCCCATGCCCACCTCTTCATTAACGTAGAGCCAAAGATTCTGCTCAATCCAGAAACCCCGGCCGAGAAACTGGAGCAGATCGCGCGCAATCACAGCAAAGCCACGTTGATGAGTGGCTTTACCACAGTCCGCGACATGGCGGGGCCTGTGTTCAAACTCAAGCGCGAGATCGATCGCGGCGACATTGAAGGCCCTCGCATTTATCCGAGCGGAACCATCATTAGCCAAACCTCAGGGCATGGTGATTTCAGCGAGCCCGCTGATCTCCCCCACAGCCTGGGAGGACCCTTACCGATCGCAACCAAGCTTGGACTCTCAACCATCGCCGATGGCACCGATCAGGTGCTGGCTGCGGTGCGATACAACCTGCGCAATGGAGCATCGCAGATCAAGCTCGCCGCCGGGGGCGGAATCGCCTCGAGCTTCGATCCAATCGAAGTCAGTCAGTATACCGCTTCTGAGCTCAGGGCCGCAGTGGATGCCGCCTCTGATTACGGAACCTATGTCTCGACCCATGCCTACACACCAACATCTGTGCTTCGCTGCGTTGAAGCGGGCGTCAAAGTGATTGAGCATGGCCAGTCCCTAGACGAGCCAACCATCCGATTCCTGAAAAAAAAGGGCACCTGGCTTTCCCTTCAGGTCTTTGAGGAACTTCCGAGCTCGTTCAGCAAACTACAGCGCGATAAAAACCATCAGGTCATCGAAAACCAAAGCCTTGTCTGGACATGGGCGCTGAAGCATGGGGTCAACATCGCCTGGGGCACTGATTTTATGTTTGGATCCCCGCTCTATGGCCCAGCCCAGAACGCCTCCCTTGTCCAATTAAAAAGATGGATGACACCGACACGGGCCCTGAAAATAGCCACCCACGACAACGCCCAACTTCTGGCCCTATCAGGGATCCGCAATCCCTACCCTGGAGAACTTGGCGTTGTCAAACCAGGGGCCTACGCCGACTTGCTGTTGGTGGATGGAGATCCAACCAAAAACCTGGACATCATCGCGAATCCCGACCGTAATTTTCGCATCATCATGAAGGACGGCAAAATCCACAAGAACACATTGCCAAAACAATGAAGACTGACGACCCACAACGCCACGAAAGATCTGAAGCGCCAGGAATGAATGTTGGCCATAAAAAAGGCTGAGGGATCACTCCCCCAGCCTGGCCGACCAATCTCAGGCTCAGAGATCAGTAGCGGTAGTGGTCGAGCTTGTAAGGACCTTCCACAGGCACGTTGATGTAATCGGCTTGCTCCTGGGAGAGCTCGGTGAGCCTGGCCCCGATCTTCTCCAGATGCAGGCGCGCCACCATCTCGTCGAGGTGCTTGGGCAGCACATACACCTGCTTCTCATACTGGTCGCCCTTCGTGAACAGTTCGATCTGGGCCAGCACCTGGTTGGTGAAGGAGTTGCTCATCACGAAGCTGGGATGGCCAGTGGCACAGCCCAGGTTCACCAGGCGGCCTTCGGCCAGCAGGATGATCTTGTTGCCTGAAGGCAGAATGATGTGATCAACCTGGGGCTTGATGTTGTCCCAGGTGTACTGCTTGAGGGACGCCACATCGATCTCATTATCGAAATGGCCGATGTTGCAGACGATCGCCTGATCCTTCATCTGAATCAGGTGTTCATGGCGAATCACCTTGAAGTTGCCGGTGGCAGTCACGAAGATGTCCACATCACGCACCACCTCGTCTAGCCGGACAACGCGGTAGCCCTCCATGGCCGCCTGCAGGGCACAGATCGGATCGATCTCAGCGATCATCACGCTGGCACCGAGGCCCCGCAGCGACTGGGCCGAACCCTTGCCCACATCGCCATAACCGAGCACCAGGGCCACCTTGCCAGCCACCATCACATCGGTGGCGCGCTTGATGCTGTCCACCAAAGATTCGCGGCAACCGTAGAGATTGTCGAACTTGCTCTTGGTGACCGAATCGTTGACGTTGATCGCAGGGAAAGGGAGCTCGCCGCTTTTCTGCATCTGATAGAGACGGGCCACGCCGGTGGTGGTCTCTTCGGTGACGCCCTGGATGGCGGCGTAGATGCGGGAATAGAAGCCGGGCTGAGCTGCCAGTTTCTGGCGGATGCTGTTGAAGAGAGCGATCTCCTCCTCATTGGAGGGGCTCTCAAGAACAGAAGGATCCTTCTCAGCCTTGGTGCCCAGCACCACCAGGCCGGTGGCATCGCCACCGTCATCCAGGATCATGTTGGGGGTGCCGCCATCGCCCCACTCGAGGATGCGATGGGTGAAGGCCCAGTACTCATCCAGGGTCTCGCCCTTGTAGGCAAAAACAGGGATATCAGCGGCGGCGATCGCCGCCGCAGCATGGTCCTGGGTTGAGAAGATGTTGCAGCTGGCCCAGCGCACCTCGGCACCGAGGACCACCAGGGTTTCAATCAGAACCGCTGTCTGGATCGTCATGTGCAGCGAACCGGCGATGCGGGCCCCCTTGAGGGGTTGCTCGGCGCCGTAACGGGCACGAAGGGCCATCAGGCCGGGCATCTCGGTCTCGGCGATCGCAATCTCCTTGCGACCGAAGGCGGCAAGGCCGAGATCGGCGATCACATAGGAAGTGGTGCTCTGCAGGGCAGGTGCCGTGGGGGTAGCCACCATGGGTTGTTCTCGTTGGGGGAAACGGCTCACTCCCGGCTGGGAGGGCGTGGTTTGGGAAATATTGCGGAGACGCCGAGGCTTCGGGCTCGCTTGGGGCGCAATCTACAGGGACGAATGCTGGCAACGGCGGGCAGGATCAGGCCGGCATCGGTCCCATTCCCGCCGTCCCAGAGCCGAATCCCGCCCATTCCCCCGTCGTGATGAACGCCCCCCAGGAGCACCATCTCCTCCCTGATGCCGAGGCCACCCTGGCCCTGGGCCAGGCCCTGGCCGGCCGGTTACGCGCCCCCTGCCTGCTGCTGCTGCAGGGGCCCCTCGGCGCCGGTAAAACCTGCCTGGTGCAGGGCCTCGCGTCAGGCCTGGGCCTGCAGGAGGCGATCACCAGCCCCACCTTCGCCCTCGCCCAGCACTACGCAGCACCAGGGGCGATTCCCCTGGTGCACCTCGATCTCTACCGGCTGGATCAGCCGGCCGCCGCGGAGGAGCTTCTCGCCCAGGAGGAGGAGGACGCCCTGACCCAGGGGGCGGTGCTGGCGGTGGAATGGCCGGAACGGCTGCGCCAGCTGCCGACGGATGGCTGGCGGGTGGTGCTCGAACTCGCCGACCGCCGCAATCCTGAGGCCGGGCGCGTGGCCACGATCACCCCGCCCCCAGGTGCTGACGCAGGGCCGCAATAATCCGAGCATTGGCCGCCGGGAAAGGGTAGGCATCCAGATCATCCGGAGCGACCCAGCGCACCTGCTGACTGGCCAGCGGCTGGGGATCCCCGTCCAACCAGGTGCAGAGGTGCACCACGAAACGGAGGCGCCGGTGGCTGTAGGCATGCTCGACGGTGATCAGCTCCTTCTCCACCTGCACCGAGATCGCCAGCTCCTCCTGCAGTTCCCGGGCGATGGTGGTTGCGATTGCCTCCCCAGGCTCCTGCTTGCCCCCGGGGAACTCCCACAACCCCCCCAGCAGGCCCTCGTTCAGCCGCTGATCGATCAGCACCCGTCCTTCGGGATCGAGCACAACCCCCACACCGATCACCTGAAACGGCAGCTCGCGCGTTGCTTCCTTCACGGGGTGGCGGGCGGGGTCGCCGGCAGCGTAAGCAACGCAGTGATCCCGCCAGGGGCACGCAACGCAGAGGGGCTGACGGGGGGTGCAGAGCGTGGAACCCAGATCCATCAGAGCCTGGTTGAAATCCCGGGGCCGCTGCGGATCGAGCAGGGCCCCACTGAGCCGCCAGAACCGGGCCAGCTCCCGGGCCGGGGGCCGGGGGGCTGCAATCAGTCGGGCCAGCACCCGCCGCACGTTGCCATCGAGAATCGGCTCCGGCAGATCGAAGGCCGTGGAGAGCACCCCCGCCGCCGTGCTCCGTCCAATCCCGGGCAGGGCCAGCCAGCCTTCCAGGGTGCGGGGAAAACAATCCTGATCGGCAGCGCCGCCCTGGGCCCACAGCGCCCGGGCGCCCTGATGGAGTCGACGGGCCCGGGCGTAATAGCCCAGGCCCTGCCAATGCAACAGCACGGTCTGTTCCCCAGCTGCTGCCAGGCTCTGCAGATCCGGGAAGGATGTGAGCCACCGGTGCCAGTAGGGCAGCATCACAGCCAGCTGGGTTTGCTGCAGCATCACCTCGGCCACCCAGACCGGCCAGGGGTCCAGCCACTCTCCGGGTCCGGGACGACGGCCGTCCGGAAGCTGCTTCCAGGGCAATCCATGCCTGCCATGGAGCTCCCACCAGGCCAGCAGCTGGGCCCTCAGCCGGGCCACCTCCAGGGCGCTGAATGGTTCGTGATCAACCGACTTCAGCGCACCATCCCTGTCCATCGCTCCCAAAGGCTCCGCGTGGAACTGCGACGAGGTCATGAACGCTTGGGAGCGCTCAGGTAACCGGTCTGGACCAGAAACGCCGCCAGGGCACTCGGGAACGAGGGGTAAACCAGTTCGGGAGCCCGGCAGCGACCCTGGTCGTCGAAGCCGGCGGTGCAGCTGCGCAGGCCCCAATCGGAGCTGCGGTCGTAGCGGGCCAGCATCTGCTGCCAGGCGGCAGGGAACTCCCCGACCAGGGCCGCCGTGGCCACGTAGCCCGCCAGAAACCCATTCACCTCCGCATCGCCGGCCGGTTCACGGAACCAGGCCGCCAGCTCCTGAAGACGGCGCCGATGCAGGGGCACATACTCCGGCTGACGGGTGACATCGACAAAGCGGGCGCCCTGCAGCTGCCAGAAGCGAGGTGGGGCAACGCTTCCCGCGTAACTCGAGAACTGATAGAGAAAACGGTTGTCCACCCCTTCCACCCCATAGGTGCCGTTGGCGAGGGGATCCGTGGCCGGCATCTCGCCCCCATCAAAGGGTCCGAGGGTCACCAGCTGCCACTGGCGGCCCTCCCGATCGCTGGTGAGTACCCGGGTGTCATTGCAGCAGTGGGCGCCTCCCGTAAACGAGGACAGCAACACCTCCGGATAGGGATTGCTGCGATCCAGTTCGACGATCTGCAGCAGGCTGGCCAAGGAAAAGCCACCCAGCTTCTCGGCCCCGACCATGCGCCCAACCGTCGCCCCGTCAACGGTCACCGTCACCTCAGGCTGCGAAGCCTGCAGACCATCGCCATTCGAACGTTGACGATGCTGAATCGAAGCTGTGACCGCACCGCTGCTCAGGGTGCCTTCCCGCAGCTTGGTGTCATCGTTGAAGCGCAGGGTCTGCTGGGCAGGCTGCGTTGGCCTGGCCAGGAAGCGACCGGGCTGACCACAGGCGGCCAGGAGGGCGCTCAACCCCACCAGCAGCGTCAGCCGGGCAAGCCGAAAGCCTGGGATCACGCGGATACCTCCTCCGCCACCAACCGGAAACGATCCTGCTCCCGGTTGTAGCGGAACAGACCGCAGCTGCGGGTCCAGCTCACGAAGGTCTCGAACACTGCCTCCGCTTCGGGGCCGGTGAACTGCTCATTGAGCAGATCGAGCACCTCATCTCCTTCCACCTCACCGCGGGCACTGGCCAGGATCGCCTCCTGGATCTGGGCAACCAGGGGCACATGGTCGAGCAACTGACGACGCAGGAGCTGCTGCTGTCCGTCTTCGGTGGCATCGCGCAGCAACTGGCCGGCGGGAGTGAGCACAAGACGCCCCCCATCCACCTCCATCAGCTCGAGCAGTTCGCCTGCATCCAGGATCGGCAGCAGGTCATCCAGTTCGAGCACGAGCTCATCGGCCAGCTCCGCCAGGCTGATGCCGCCGGTTTCCGGCACCGTGGCGATCAGGTCACAGACCCCACCCAGGGACGCTGGCGGCAGGGCCAGACCCTGGGGCACCGTGGAGATCTCCACAGGAAGGGCTGTGGCACCGACGGGCAGATCCGGATCCGTCATGTAGCGATAGAGCTCATCAACGAGGGTCCGGAAGGCCGGCGTCGAATCGTCGCGGGGGCGCGGCAGGGGAATCGGGACCTCGCCCCGGACCCGGCCGGGATTGGCACTGAGCAGCACCACCCGATCACTGAGCAACACCGCCTCCTCGATGCTGTGGGTGACGATCACGATCGAGCGGGCCGGGAAGGTGCTGCCCTCCCAGAGCTCGTCGATATCACGCCGCAGATTTTCGGCCGTGAGGATGTCGAGGGCACTGAAGGGTTCATCCATCAGCAGCAGCCCGGGCTCCATCACAAAGGCCCTGGCGAAACCGACCCGCTGGCGCATGCCACCGGAGAGTTCCCGCGGATAGGCCTCGGCACTGCCCTCCAGACCCACCATCGCCAGGGCCTTGAGGGCCCGCTGGCGCAGATCACGCTGGGGAAGGCCCCGGGCCTCCAGGCCAACGGCGGTGTTCTCCAGCACCGTGAGCCAGGGCAACAGCGCGAAGCTCTGGAACACAATCGCGACGTCCTCATTGACACCGTCGAGGGGCTGACCATCCCGCTGAATCACCCCTTCCGATGGTGCGATCAGACCCGCCATCAGGCGCAGCAAGGTGCTCTTTCCACTGCCGCTGCGACCGAGCAGGGCGACCACCTCGCCATCGTCAATCGTCAGATTGACGTCATCGAGCACCGCCACCCGGCTGCTGCCATCGGCACTGCGGAACAGCTTCGAGACGTTGCGGAGACGAAGCAGGGGATCAGGCGCCATAACGTTCCTCAGAGACGTGATAAAGGGGACGCCAGAGAAGGCGATTGATCCCAACAACGAACACAGCCATCACCACCAGACCCAACGCCAGTCGGGGCTGGTCTCCCCTGGCCGTGGCCGTGGCGATGTAGGAGCCCAGGCCTGGGGTGATCAGGCGCTGATCGCCCCAGGTCACGAGCTCGGCCACGATCGAGGCGTTCCAGGCGGCTCCACAGGCGGTGACGGCGCCCGTGATCCAGGTCCCGAACATCGCCGGCAGCAGAAAGCGCCGCCATCCGAGCAGTCCCCGGAGCTGAAACACCTTCGCCATCTCCCGCAGGTCGTTGGGAATGGCACTCACCCCGGCTGTGGCGTTGAACAGCACATACCACTGGGCTCCCATGGCCATCAACACCACACAGCCCAGCCAGAGCGGAAAGCCGGTGGCCAGAAAGATGACGGTGAAGAACGGGAACAGCAGGTTCGCGGGGATGCTGGCCAGCATCAGCATCAACGGTTGCAGCACAGCGGCCCAGCGGGGGCGAAGCCCGATCGTCACCGCCAGGGGGAGAAAGATCAGGGTGCTCAGGCCCACCACCGCCATGGCCCGACCGAGGGTGAGCAGGCCAAGGCCGAACACCTGGAACACCTCACCGGGCCCCAGCTGGCGCACGCATTGATCGAAGGCCACCACCAGCCCGACACCACCGGCCACCAGCACGAGTTCATTCACCCAGCGGGGATCGGCCCGGCGCAGGGGGGAACCGCGGGAGGCTCCGGCGGGAGCACTGATGCGATTGAAACTGCGATGGACCCTGTAACCGAGGCTCTGAAAACCCTGGCCAAGCCGCCGCAGGCCACCGGACTCCCGCAGCAAGGTGAGGAACCAGGAGCGGGTGGGATAGGCCGGTGAACTGGTATCAAGCCTGAAATGCTCACTCCAGGCCACCATCGGTCGCCAGAAAAACTGATCGGTAAGCACAATCAACGCCAGCATGGTGAGCAGGGCCCAACCCACGCAATCCAACCGCTCCTGGGCAATCGCCGTGGCCACGTAAGAACCGAGGCCCGGCAATGTGTAATTGGCATTATTGACACTGATCGCCTCACTCTGGGTGGCAAAAAACCAACCACCGGCAAAACTCATCATCGCGTTCCACACCAGTGGAATGGCACTGGCCGGCAACTCAAGTCGCACCAGACGCTGCCAGCCACTGAATCGATACACCCGGGAAGCCTCCCTGAGTTCAGCGGGGATGGTGCGCAGGGACTGGTGATAACAGAAAATCAGATTCCATACCTGCCCCGTGACGATCGCAAAGATCGAAGCTGCCTCGAGGCCCAGCAGGCTGCCGGGAAAGAGGTTGATGAAGAAGGACACCGTGATCGCCAGAAAGCCGAGCACCGGCACCGACTGCAACACATCGACCAGGGGCAACACCAGCCGCTCGGCCACCGGAGAGCGGGTGGTGAGTGAACCGACGCCGATCCCGATCAACAGGGACAGCGCCAGGCCCAGGAACATCCGCAGACAGGAACGGGCGGCGTAATAGGGCAGGCGCCAGGGGTCCAGATCGACCCCGGCCATGGGCGTGGTGGGATGAAAACTGACCGCCATCTGGCTGCTGAGCCGGCTGATCAGCACAACCAGGGTCAGGCCCAGCAGCAGCAGGGCCAGATCCACAAGGATCGAGCGCAGCCGAAGCGGTGCCTCCGGACTGCCGCTGCCCCGGTTGACATCGGCAGCGGGAAGATCAAAACGGCGGTCCCGCGCCTGGGGCATCGCCATGCGAGAGATCCCAACAACCCCATTGTTCCATCGGGACCCGCAGGTCGCAGGTGCTGCCCATCACGCTGGCGCCGGCGGCACGGCCGCCATGGCGGTGTGCGGAATCAGGCCACGACGTAGTCGACCACCTGGGCGCTGAGGCGGCGCAGACCGTTCAGTCCATCCCGCTCGAGATTGCGGACGCGGTCCCGGCTGATGCCGAGGATGCGGCCGATGCCGGTGAGGCTCATCGGCTCCTCCCCGTCGATGCCGTAGCGCAGTTTCAGCACCCGGCCCTGCAGTTCCGGCAGCTGCTCCAGCAGATCCCGCAGATCTCCCTTCAGGCAATCGCCATCCACCTGGTCCCCCGGCAGGGTTCCCTCC
>JBEINY010000018.1:0-31917 GCA_040377855.1 Prochloraceae cyanobacterium
GGAGAGGTCGCCGATGTAACGGGTGTAGTGGTGGCCGACCAGCAGCTCGGGGCTCTCAGCCGCCACCTGCTGCAGCCGTGCCACGTATTCAGCCGCCGCCGGGGTGGGCCGGACGCTGCTGCGCCAGTCGGCGCCGAAATAGAAGGAGAGATCCTGCTCGAGCGTCTCGCGGCGGTTCAGCTCAGGGAAGGCCACCGGGCCGACGATGGGATGGTCCTTGAGGCGGGCGAACGCCTCCTCCATCGCTGAATAGACGAAATAGAGGTCGGCCACCAGGGTGCGGTAGCTGGCCTTGTCGACCACTCCCTTGAGGAAGCAGCTCACGAAGCCGGTGTTCTCCGCCATGGTGTGGGACTTCTTGGTCCCTTCCCGCAGTTGGGAAGCAAGCGCGACAGGCATCGGTCCGGATTACGGCTCGGGCAGACAACGGAAGTTAGGGCCCTCTCGAGATTCGCAGGGGCCCATGGTTGCGAAGGGTTACGGGCTTCAGGCGACGCGACGCTGGGGCGGCTCCCCATCGGCCCGATCATCTCGGCCCTCGCCGGCGCCAACCACCCCGGAGAACAGGGCAAACAGCTCGCGGCAGAGCTCCTGCAGGCTGGCCACCACCTCGGGCTGGGGCAGGTGGGATCCGGTGGGATGCCAGTCGCCCACCGTGGCCAGGCGCCAGCGTTCTGATTCGGTGGTGAGCCCCCGCATCACCACCCCGAGCAACCGCGGCCGTGGGCTGCCGGCCAGGGCCAGGGGCGCCTGGGTGAGCCGCAGCTGCACCAGCAGGGAGCGGCACTGGGTGCGCGGACTCCAGCCGGGGAAATGGAACGCCAGGTCGAGGGTCTCCTCCTCGGCATAGGCGCGGGTGATCGGATCATCCCGCCAGGGGGAGAGATGGGCCCGAGCCGCCGGGAAATGGAGCCGGAAGCGACCGACGACCGCCGCGATCACCTGGGCCAGTTCGGGTGATCGGGCCTGGTCCGCCGCATTCATCCGTTTCCCCTGAGCAGAACGAAGTCGGGCCCGAAACCTAGGCTCGGCCCATCGATCCATGCTGCCGGGCCTGCGCCGGTTCCGCCAGCGCAGGTCGGCTGATGCCCACGCAGTCCACTCGCCCCATCGCCCCCCATCGCCCCATGGCCAGCAGCCCCGCCGGGACCTTCACCAAGCTCACCGCCCCCACCAGCGGCACGGCCATCCGCTTCGAGAACGGCCAGCCGGTGGTGCCGAATGACCCGATCATTCCCTTCATCCGCGGCGATGGCACCGGCGTCGACATCTGGCCCGCCACCCAGCGGGTGCTGGATGCGGCCGTGGCCAAGGCCTACGGCGGTGAGCGCCGGATCGAATGGTTCAAGGTGTACGCCGGCGATGAGGCCTGCGACCTCTACGGCACGTACCAATACCTGCCCGACGACACCCTCGAGGCGATCCGCACCTACGGCGTGGCGATCAAGGGGCCCCTCACCACGCCGATCGGTGGCGGCATCCGCTCCCTGAACGTGGCCCTGCGCCAGATCTTCGACCTCTACTGCTGCGTGCGGCCCTGCCGCTACTACGCCGGCACCCCGAGTCCCCACAAACGCCCGCAGGATCTCGATGTGATCGTCTACCGGGAAAACACCGAAGACATCTACATGGGGATCGAATGGGAAGCCAACGATCCCGTCTGCCTTGATCTGATCAAGCACCTCAATGAGGTGGTGATCCCGGCGAACGGCAAGCTCGGCACCCGTAAGATCCCGGTGGGCTCCGGCATCGGCATCAAGCCCGTGAGCAAGAACGGCAGCCAGCGCCACATCCGCAAGGCGATCCTGCACGCCCTGAAGCTTGAAGGCGACAAGCGCCACGTGACCCTGGTGCACAAGGGCAACATCATGAAGTTCACGGAGGGGGCGTTCCGCGACTGGGGCTACGAGCTGGCCACCACCGAGTTCCGCGACGTCTGCATCACGGAGCGTGAAAGCTGGATCCTCGGCAACCTCGAGCAGGACGCCGGCCTGAGCATCGAGGCCAACGCCCGCCTGATCGACCCCGGCTACGACAGCCTCACCCCCGAGAAAAAGGAGGCGGTGTGCGCTGAAGTGCAGGGCGTGATCAACGCGATCGGCGCCAGCCATGGCAACGGCCAGTGGAAGGCGATGGTGATGGTCGACGACCGCATCGCCGACAGCATCTTCCAGCAGATCCAGACCCGCCCCGCCGATTACTCGGTGCTGGCCACCCTCAACCTCAACGGCGACTACATCTCCGATGCCGCCGCTGCCGTGGTGGGGGGTCTGGGCATGGCCCCCGGCGCCAACATCGGTGACACCGCGGCGATCTTCGAGGCCACCCACGGCACCGCCCCGAAACATGCCGGTCTCGACCGGATCAATCCCGGCTCGGTGATTCTTTCGGGCGTGATGATGCTCGAATACCTGGGCTGGCAGGAAGCCGCCGACCTGATCACCGCCGGCATCAGCGCCGCCATCGCCTCCGGGGAGGTCACCTACGACCTGGCCCGCCTGATGGAACCGCCCGTGGAACCGGTGAGCTGCTCCGGCTTCGCCGAAGCCGTGATCCGCCGCTTCGACGGTTGAGCGGCTGGCCTGGCCCAGGGTTCGGTCACCAGTGCAGGCTGACCTGACCATGGGCAGAACAGGCCACCCTGCCTAGGTTTGGGCCTCCTGCGCTGAAACGCCGATGGCCACGCTGGAGCAGACCCAGGCCGTGCTCAACCGCAATGGGGCCGCCTTCGCCTCGGGCGATCTCGACGCCATCCTGGCCAACTACGCCGACAACGCCGTGATGGTGCGCCCGGGGCGCACCTACCGGGGTCACGCTGAACTGCGCGAGATGTTCAGCGAGGTGCTGGCCAACATGGCCGGCCTGAGCTCCTCGATCACCTCCCTGAGCATCGCCGAAGGCATCGGCCTGATGACCTGGACCGCCACCAGCGCCAGCGGCCGGATGCTGCAGGGCGTCGACACCTTCGTGGTGGCCGATGACCGGATCGTGGCCCAGAGCTACTGCGGGGGCCTCTGACGCCATGGCCACCATCAACGCCTGGGGCAACCGCGGCAGCGGCTCTCCCCTGGGTCGCCTGGAGCTGACGATCACCCCCCCGGGCCCGGACGAGGTGCTGCTTGAGGTGCTCTATTGCGGCCTCTGCCACAGCGATCTCATGCACATCGACGAGACGCTGACCGCCGAAGATCCGCCGGTGGTGGCGGGCCATGAGGTGGTGGGCCGCGTGGTGGAGGTGGGCAGCGAGGTGGATCCAGCCCGCCTCGGTCAGCTCTGCGGCCTCGGCTTCATCGCCGGCACCTGCCGCCACTGCTCCTATTGCCTGAGCGGACGCCAGACCCTCTGCGCCAACTTCGAGAGCACGATCCTCGGGCGCCCCGGGGGCTTCGCCAGCCACGTCAAGGCCCATCAGGACTGGGTGATCGCCCTGCCCGAAGGGCTCGACCCCACCAGCGCCGGCCCCCTGCTCTGCGCCGGGGTGACGGTGTTCGAACCCCTGTTCAGCGCCGGCATCTCCCCCACCGCCCACGTGGCCGTGATCGGCATCGGCGGCCTCGGCCATCTGGCCGTGCAGCTGGCCCGCGCCTGGGGCTGCGAGGTGACCGGCATCACCACCTCCCGCAGCAAGGCCCAGGAAATCCTCGATCTCGGCGCCCATCAGGTGCAGCTGCTCGGGGAACTGGACCAGCAGAAGGGCGCTTACGACCTGATCCTCAACACCAGCGACCACGCCCTCGACTGGGATGCGGTGGTGGCCAGCCTGGCGCCCGGCGGCAGCCTGCACCAACTGGGGCTGTGCGCCACGCCGATCCCGCTGCGGGTGTTTCCGTTCGTCAAGGGGAACCTCAGCTTCCGGTCGTCGTTGACATCGACTCCGGCCAACACGGCCCTGCTGCTGAGCTTCTGCGCTCGCCATGGGATCAAGCCCCTGGTGGAGGTGTTGCCGATGGCGGAGATCAACACGGCGGTGGAACGGTTGCGCCGGGGAGACGTGCGTTACCGCTTCGTGCTCCAGGGGCCGGCCTAGGGCCTGGCGTCCCGGTAGTCGGGATGGGTGGGGGGCATCACCTTGTAGACCCAGGTGTGGGTCACCACCCCACCGCGGGCGTTGTAGATCACCACTTCGGCAGCGGCCACCTTGCCCTCGGCGTTGAACACCAGCATCTCGCCCCAGGATTCCGTGAGGCCATCGCCCAGGTCCCGGCCGGTGGCGCGCAGCACCTTGTAGTGCAGACCCCGGGGCCAGAGGGCCAGCATCCGCTCCACAAAGGGGGCCGATTCGGTCACGTCCACCTCCGGTTCGCCGGGATGCACCGAATGCAGGTCTGTCGCGAAGACCGCGCTCAGGGCTTCGGCATCGCGGTGATTGAAGGCGTCGATGTAGGCATGGAACAGCGCCAGGGCATCCATCAGCGACGATCCGAGTCGCCGGATGCTAGGCGGCCCGGCAGACTCGGCCCATGGTGTCTCCGAACTCCGGCCCCGCCCCCGGCCCGATCTCCAGCCCCAGCCCGGCCCGGGACCTGCCCGGCGCCGCCGATCCCTGCGTGCATTGCGGCTTCTGCCTGACGAGCTGCGCCAGCTACCGGGTGCTCGGCACCGAAATGGATTCACCCCGGGGGCGGATCCATGCCCTCAAGGCAATCGATGCCGGCGTGCTCGATCTCGATGCCACGGTGGCCGGCCATTTCGACAGCTGCCTGGGCTGCTTCGCCTGCGTCACCGCCTGCCCCTCCGGCGTCCGCTACGACCAGCTGCTGGCCGGCATGCGACCCAAGCTGAATGCGCCCGCGTTGCGCAGCCCCGTCCAGCGGGCCTGGCGGCGCCTGCTCTTCTCCCTGCTTCCCTACCCGGGGCGCCTGCGGGCGCTGCTCACACCCCTGCGGGCCTATGCCGGTTCGCCGCTGCAGGGCCTGGCGCGCCAGCTCGGCCTGCCGCGCCTGCTCGGCCCCCAGCTGGAGGCGATGGAGCGGCTGCTGCCCCCCCTGGCCCCGGCCGCCTTCACCAACGACCTGCCCGTGCTGACACCGGCGATCGGGCCACGCCGCTACCGGGTGGGATTGGTGCTCGGCTGCGTGCAGCGCCTGTTTGATCCCGCCGTCAACCGGGCCGCCCTGGCCGTGCTCAGCGCCAATGGCATCGAGGTGGTGATTCCGGCGGATCAGGGCTGCTGCGGCGCCGTCACCCATCACCAGGGGGAACTGGAGCAGACCCGTGCGCTGGCAACAGCCCTGATCGCCAGCTTCGAGGCGGCGATCGGCGACGGCAGACCAGGCGGTAGGGAGCCCCTCGATGCGGTGCTGGTGGCGGCCTCCGGCTGTGGCCACACCCTCAAGCAGCTGCCGGAGCTGATCGGCCAAAGCTTTCGAGCTCCCGTGGCCGACATCCAGGAATTTCTGCACCGCGTCGGGCTGAGCGAGGCCTTTCAGGCGGCGCTGCAACCGCTGGCCCATCGGGATGGCCGCCCCGCCGACCAGGAACGGCCCCTGCGGCTGGCCTATCACGATGCCTGCCACATGCTCCACGGCCAGGGGCTGCAGCAGGAGCCGCGGGCCCTGCTGCGCCAGATCCCCCACGTGCAGATCGTCGAGGCCCGGGAGGCCGGGGTCTGCTGCGGCAGCGCCGGCATCTACAACCTGGTGCAACCCGAGGAGGCCGCCGCCCTCGGGCGCCTCAAGGCCGACGACCTCAGCGGCACCGGCGCCGACCTGGCGGTAAGCGCCAACATCGGCTGCAGCCTCCAGATCCGCCGCCACCTGGAGGAAGCCTCCCAGGCCCTGGAGGTGGTGCATCCGATCGAGCTGCTGGAGCGCAGCGCCCGCGGTGGCCTCACCCAGCCCTGACGGCCAGGGGCCAGCCGCCGCCCCGGGTCGTCTGCTGAGCATCCTCGGGGTGGGTTTCGGCCTGGCCGGAGCCGTGGGCGGCACGATCGGGGCGGGCATCCTGCGCACCCCCGGGCTGGTGGCCTCCGTGCTGGGGGATCCCGGCCTGATCCTGGGCGCCTGGCTGCTGGGGGGCCTCTATGCCCTGCTCGGGGCGATCTGCGTGGCGGAACTGGCCGCCAGCCTCCCCCGGGCGGGCGGTTGGTATGTCTACGCCGAGCGGGCCTTCGGGACGGGGGCAGGCTTCCTGGTGGGCTGGATGGACTGGCTCGGGCACTGTGCCGGCCTCGCCTGGGTGGCGATCACCATCGGCGACTACGGCCAGGCCCTGCTGCCGCCGGCGCTGACGGCCGAGCGCCCCTGGATCAGCGCCGTCATCGGCCTGCTGGCCCTGGTGCTGTTCACCCTGGTTCAGCTGCCGGGCGTGCGCAGCGGCAGCGCCAGCCAGGAGCTGCTGAGTCTGCTCAAGGCCGGGGCCTTTCTAGGGCTGGTGGCCGCCTGCTTCCTGCTGCCGGTGCCCCCAATCACAGCTGAGGCCGGGGCCTGGCCAGCCACCGGGGGCCCCGGATCCGCACCCCTCAACGGCTCCCTCGCCCTGGGAGCGGTGGTCGCCCTGCAGGCCGTGATCACCACCTTCGATGGCTGGGCCAGTCCGATCTACTTCGCCGAGGAATTCAGCAGCCCCGCCCGCGACCTGCCCCGGTCCCTGGTCGGCGGTGTGCTGGTGGTGGTGGCCCTCTACCTGCTGATCAACGGGGCCCTGCTGCATGTGCTGCCCCTGCCGCAGCTGGCCGCCTCCCCCCTGCCGGCCGCCGATGCCGCCTCGGCCCTGGGTGGTCCGATCGGCGGGCAGCTGATCACGGGCCTGGCCCTGGTGTCGCTGCTGGGCCTGATCAACACGGTGGTGATGGCGGCGCCGAGGATCCTCTACGGCCTCAGCCGCGATGGCCTGTTCCCAGCCGTCGCCGCCGGAGTGAACACCGGCGGCACGCCCGTCCCCGCCCTGCTGCTCACCAGCGCCGCCGCCGGCGCCCTGCTGCTGAGCGGCTCCTTCAACCAGCTGCTGGCGATGGCGGCCGTGTTCTATGTCTGCCTGCCCCTGAGCGGCGTCGCCGCCCAGCTCTGGCTGCGGCGGCGGGAGCCGGAGCTGGCCAGGCCGTTCCAGACCTGGGCCTATCCGCTGCCGCCCCTGCTGATCGGGGCGGTGTCGGTGGCCTTTCTGGGGGCCGCCCTGATCAACGACCGGGACCACAGCCTGGCGGCCTTCGGCCTGATCGCATCCGGTCTGCCCCTGTTCTGGCTGTCGCGGCGCCTGGGCTGGATCCGGGCAGCGGCCGCCGAGGGGGCCTGACCTCAGGCGATCCCCTCCAGCAGCCGCCACACCTGATGCAGGGTCTCCGGGTCGCCGAGGTTGCCGGGGAAGGTCACCACCGGCAGGCGCGGCACCGGGGCAGCCGCGGGCGTCAGCACCAGCGAAAGACCGGGCAGCACCTGCCCCTGGAGGTCCACCGACGCCAGGTCGAGGCCATCGGCCAGCAGGGTGTGACTGGTGATGCCGCCCTTGCTGATCAGATAGCCGAGCCGAGGGGCCAGGCAGGCCGCCAGGCGGGCCATCAGGCCAGCCAGCACCAGGCCGAGCCGGCGGCGTTCGTCGGCGGAGGCGCAGTTGAGCTCACCCCGGCTGGTGAACAGCACCGGCGTCCTGTCGGTGGCCAGGCACGCCGCCAACGCAGCAGCCAGGGCCCGCTCGAGGGGGGCCAGGGCAGCTGGATCCCGATCCAGCCCCTCCAGCACCTGGTGCACGGGAATCTCCACCCCTGAGCAGGCGGGATCCGCCAGCACCACCGCCAGCTGCCGATCCGCCAGGGGCACATGGGAGCCCACCAGCACCAGCCCCGGCAGGGGCCGACCCCTGTCCCGCCGCCGCAGACCGGCCAGGCCTTCCGGATCGAGGGGCTGGGGTGGCAGGGGCACCAGTCCATTGAGCAGGCTGGCGGCCGACTGGATCAGGAACCGCCGCGGCCGACCCCAGCGCTCGCTGGCCGCTGGCGCCGTGAGCTCCCGCACCGCGGCACCCAGGGCCTCCAGGTGCTGCGGCCGCTCCGCATCCACCGCCACGCAACGCTGGCCCTCGAAGCCCGCCAACCGTTCCAGCAGCTCCTGGCCTGGTCCCTCCAGCTCGCTGCTGGCCAGCAGGGCCACCTGATCCGCCGGAATCCGACCGCCGCTCTTCTCGGCCACCCAATCGGGCAGATGGCTGCTGCCGTAGGCGAACAGACCATCCCGGGCGAAGTCGGTGGTGTGCACGGGCTGACCCTGGAGCCGATGCACCCCACCCACGGTGGTGCGGCCGCCGGGCAGGAAGGCCGGGGCCAGCAGCAGGGCGTCAAACGCGCCGAACACCGCCGTGATCGCATCCACCTCGAGGGGGAAATGGCCCCGGAGGGTGGAATCGCCGCGGCTCACCAGCAGCCAGTGCTCCAGCCCCAGGGCCTCGAGTTCCTGGCGGAGGGCACCCGCCATCAGCCGCAGGCGGGCGCTGGCCGCGGCCGGGGCCAGCGCCCGGGTGTTGGTGAGCAGGAACAGCAGCGGCGAAGGATCGAGCAGACCCCGGCGCAGGCTGTCGCGATCCCAGCGCAGCAGCAGCGGGCAGCCATGCACGGTCTGGGAACCGGTGGGATCGTCGTCGAAGACGATCACCTTCAAGGGGGCGGGCGTGGGAGCCATGGTGGCGGGCATGGCACCATCGTGCCGTGACTGATCCGGCCCCCCATACCCCTGACCGCGAGGAGCTGGTGTCCCTGGTGCAGGGATGGCACGCCAGCGCCACCCCCTGGCTGCCGTCCGGCCTGGGCACGCGGCTCGACTGGGGTCCTGCGGTGCTGGCCGGTAGCCAGGTGCTCAGCTGCCGCCACCTGAACCGGATCCTGGAGCACAACCCCGGCGACTTCACGGTGACGGTGGAGGCAGGCTTGGCCCTGGTGGATCTGCAGGCGGCCCTGGCCGAGCATCGCCAGTGGCTGGCGATCGACTGGCCCTGGCAGAGCGGCCTCGGGGGTGCCGGCAGCGGCAGCGTCGGCGGCCTGGTGGCCCGGGGCCTGAGCGGCGGCCTGCGCCAGCGCCACCTCGGCATCCGCGACCAGTTGATCGGCCTCAACCTGATCCGCGCCGACGGCACCGCCGCCCGCGCCGGCGGCAAGGTGGTCAAGAACGTGGCCGGTTACGACCTGATGCGGCTGTTCACGGGCAGCTGGGGCTCCCTGGGCCTGATCACGGCCGTCACCCTGCGCACCCAGCCCATCCCCCCAGGGCGCCGCGGCCTCTGGATCACCGGCGCCCTGCCGCAGCTGGAGATCTTCAGCGCCAGGCTGCTGGCCTCGAGCCTCACCCCGGAGCGGCTCGACTGGTGGTCACCGGCTCTGGCCGGCCCTGTCGGCCTGGAGCCCAGCCACGGCCTGCTGCTGGCCCTGACCAGCATCAGCGCCGGCGCCCTGGAGGATCAGGTCAACGCCGTGCTGGGCCTCGCCAACCGCTCCGATCTGACCGTAACGGCGGTGGCGGCCGACCAGCTCGGTGAACGGGTGCGCGCGGCCGAGGCCCAGCCCGATGCCGCCTGGCTGCTGCGGCTGGCGGTGCGGCCCGCGGAGGTTGCTGGGCTGCTCGCCGATCGGGCCCTTGAAGGCCAGGCTGTGCTGATGGAGGCCGGGAGCGGCCTCGGGCTGCTGCAGGCCTCCGCCGGCGCCCTGCCCGCCTATCGGGTGGAAGAACTCAGGCGCCGCTGCAGCGACCTGGGAGGCTTCCTGACGGTGCTGCGCCAGCCTCCTGGCCCTGCGCTGCCGGCCTGGGAGGACGCCCCCTCCCGGCCCCTGATCGAGGCGGTGAAACGTCAGTTCGATCCCCGCCAGCAGCTGGCGCGGGGCCGGCTGCCGGGCGTGAACCCCCGCGCCCTGGGCTGCTGATCAGTGGCGGGCCAGCCATAGCAGCAGGGCCTGGTTCACCCTCTCGGGCACCTCATCGTGGGGACAGTGGCCGGCATCGAGGGCCACCTCCTCCGTGCCGGCGGGGACATGGCGCTGGAACAGGGCCCGGCGGCCGGCGGCATTGATCCAGGGATCCCGCAGGCCCCAGATCAGCAGCAACGGCGCCTGAAGCTCGGCGAAGAAGGCATCGAGGGGCTCTCCGCTGGGAAAATCAAAGACGGTGCGGAAAACGCCAAAGGCACCGGCGTCGAGGGAGGGTCGGCGGATCGAGGCCACCAGCTCCTCATCGACGTTGGTGCGATCGATGTACACCTGCCTCAGGGTGCGTCGGATGGTGGCGGGGCGGCGCAGGTTTTCGAACAGGAGCCGCTGCAGCACGGGGCTGCGTAGCCAGGCAGCGCCGATCGTGCTGCGGGCGATTGCCCCCCAGCCCTTCGGCTGGCGCTGCTCCTCCCGGAACGGACCAGCAGCATTGAGCAGCACCACACCGGCCGCCTCGGGTCCGAGGGCCGCCCCGGCCGCCAGGGCGGCGTAGCCCCCGAGGGAATTGCCCACGAGCACCGTGGGCCGCCCGATCCGATCCCGCACGTAGGCGATCAGCTGATCCCGCCAGAGGGCACCGCCGTAGGTAGGACCGGCGGGTTTGGCACTGCGGCCGAAACCGAGCAGGTCGAGGGCATGAACCTCATGCCGTTCGGCGAGCACCGGAATGTTGAAGCGCCAGTGATCGGTGGAGGCCCCGAAGCCGTGCACCAGCAGGATCGCCGGGCCGACCGGCTTGGCCGGCGAGCGCACCAGGCTGTGGATCCCGTGGCCGTTGAATGTCCAAGGTGCCGCGGCTTCGCAGGCTTGCTCAGGCACAGGGATCACCGGGCGGCGTCGTAGCCGGCGATGCTAGGGAGACCACCCATGGTTCCGTCGTCGGGCCTTCCTGCGTGTTCCACCCCGACTGGTCCGTCCTGCTGCCCGGCACAGCCCTCTGGGCCCTGGCCCTCTACATCCCCCTCAGTGCTCCCCTCACCCGGCTGGAGCGGGTGCTGGCGGAGGGCCCGCTCTCGGATGGGCAGCAGCAGGTCGTGCTGATCGTCAGCAGCCTGCTGCTGGCCCTTGGCGTCGGGGCCGTCACCAACGGGGGCATCGGCTGGGCCCTGGGCCCGGGCTGGGGCACGAGCCTGGGGCTGATGGCAGCCTTGGCCGGCCTGTTCTGGGGCCTCGCCGACCGCCAGAACCCTCCCAAGCCCTGAGCCTGCCGCGTCGCTGGCGGGCAGAACCCCCGCCTCACCGCCAGTCGAGCCCCGGCAGGCGGGGCAGGATCGCCGGGGTGCTGGCCCTGTAAGCGGCGTAAGCCGGGTGGCGCTCGATCAGCAGGCGCTCCTCCCGGTGGGCCTTGCCCACCAACACCGCCGCCAGCACCAGGGTGAGCAGCAGGTGCAGGAGGCTGGGCCAGGCCAGCGCCAACCCCAGACCCGCCAGCACCAGGGCCTGGTACAGGGGATGGCGGCAGCGACCGTAGGCACCGCTGGTGACCAGGGGGGCACCGGGCTTGGGATCGGGCAGCGGGGTGAGGCTGGGCCCCAGCCACCAGAGGGCCTGAACCGCCAGCACGAGGGCGATCAGCACCAACACCCAGCCGGCCAGGAACAGGGCCAGAGGCCAGGCGAAGCCCATCGACCCCGGCTCCGGCCAGGGGGGCAGCAGCACCAGCAGCGCCACCAGCAGCAGCTGGGTCAGCAACCACCACTCGCCGCGGCGATGGTCCAACCAGCCCCGCCAGCTGAGGCCCCAGTCAGCCAGTGCCTGCCTGAGATTCAAGGAGTGTCTCCCGTCCCGATAACACCAGTTTGAGCAGCACCGGCGCCAGGAAGGTGGTGCCGATCACCATCAGCAGAATCGCGGCTTCCAGGGCAGGGGTGAGCAGATGGGCCGCCGTGCCCAGGCCCAGAAAGATCAGCCCCACCTCTCCCCGCGGCATCATCCCCAGACCCACCACCAGCCGGTTGGTGGGTTCAGCGGAACGGAACAACCAGCCGGAGGCCACCTTGCCGGCGATCGCCACCACCAGCAGAAAGGCGGCCACCACCAGGCCGCTGCGGTTGGCGGGATCGGCGGGATTGAGCACGCTCAGATCCATGCCGGCCCCGATCAGAACAAAGAAGATCGTGGCGAACAGGGACACCAGGGGCTGGACCGCCTCCCGGATCGCCTCGGTGTGGCGCGAATTGCTGAGGATCAGGCCGGCCGCGAAGGCCCCGAGGGCCGCCTCCAGGCCGATGGCCGTGGCCGCGAAACAACAGCCGGTGAGCACCACGAAGGAGGCCACCACCACAGCGCCAGGGGCCTTGAGCCGATCGAGCAGACCATCGAACAACGGCGCTGCGGTGCGACTGAGCCCCAGGGCCGCCAGCACGAACAGCACCGCCGCCAGCACCAGGGTGGCGATCGGACCGACGCTGAGGTGACCGCCACCGGCGAGGCTCACGACCACCGCCAGGATCACGATGCCGAGGATGTCGTCGAGCACCGCCGCCCCGAGCACGATTTGCCCCTCCCGGGTGCGCAGCATCGACAGTTCACTGAAGACGCTGGCGGTGATGCCGATACTGGTGGCCGTCAAGGAGGCGCCCGCAAACACCGCCGGGATCAGATCCACCTGGAACAGGACGATCAGGCCGACCGTTCCGGCGGCAAAGGGCAACACCACCCCCGCCAGGGCGACACTCGCCGCCTGGGCCCCGACGGCCACCAGTTCATCGAGCTCACTCTCCAGACCGGTCAGGAACAGCAGGGCGAAGAGACCCAGGGTGGCCACGGCATGCAGGGTCTCCTGGCTGTCGCCGTAGAGCACCGCCACCCGGTCGATGGGGACATCAGCCAGCTGGCCGATCAACCGCAACAGGCCTTCATTCACCTGGCCATGGGCCTCGGGCGGCACGATCAGCCGCAGGCCGGAGGTGCCGATCAGTACGCCGGCCACCAGCTCTCCGAGGATGGTGGGGAGCTGCAACCGCACCAGCCCCTCGGCCAGCAGCCGCGCCGCCACAAAAATGACCAGAAAACTGCCCACTTCGAGCAGGGTGGAGGCCACCTCGAGGGCGTGGGCCCCCACCTCCGGCAGAACCGACGGAACCAGAGCCGGAACGGCCATCGTGCTGGTGCTTCGGGCCTGACCCTAGGCGTCACCGATCCGGCGGTGTTCAGATGCTGACAACCCAGGCACCCCCCAGGCGCAGTCTGCAGCCGTCGATACGGTTGAAAGGCGTTCGTCCGCCTGCATGACCGCCAGCGGCCCCCTGCCCCTCCAGAACGAGCTGGAACTGAACCAGCTGGATGCCTGGTGGCGTGCGGCCAACTACCTGGCGGTGGGGATGATTTACCTCCAGGACAACCCGCTGTTGCGGGAACCCCTGCGGCCCGAACACATCAAGAACCGCCTGCTGGGGCACTGGGGATCCAGCCCTGGTCAGGCCTTCATCTGGGCCCATGCCAATCGGGTGATCAGGCGCCACGACCTGGACATGATCTACCTGTCCGGTCCGGGCCATGGGGCCCCCGGCGTGCTGGGTCCCACCTACCTCGATGGGTCGTACAGCGAGGTCTATCCCGACAAGGGCCGTGATGCGGAAGGCCTGAAGCGCTTCTTCCATCAGTTTTCCTTCCCCGGCCACATCGGCAGCCACTGCACCCCCGAAACCCCTGGCTCGATCCATGAGGGGGGCGAACTGGGCTATGTGCTCTCCCATGCGTGCGGTGCCGTCTTCGACAATCCGGAGCTGATCGCCCTGGCCTGTGTGGGGGATGGCGAGGCCGAAACCGGTCCGCTCGCCACCTCCTGGCACATCAACAAATTTCTGAATCCGATCACAGATGGCACCGTGCTGCCGGTGCTGCATCTGAACGGCTACAAGATCGCCAACCCCACCCTGCTGGCGCGCATCCCGGTGGAGGAACTGACCAGCCTGATGCGCGGCTACGGCTGGGATCCGATCCTGGTGGAGGGGTCCGACCCGGCGACCATGCATCGGCTGATGGCGGCCGCCATGGATCAGGCGATCACCCGCATCGAGGCGATCCGCCGACGGGCCCGCAGCAGCGGCGATGAAAGCAGGCCCACCTGGCCGATGCTGGTGCTGCGATCCCCGAAGGGCTGGACAGGGCCAGCTGCCCTGGGAGACCAGCGGCTCGAGGGCTTCTGGCGCGCCCATCAGGTGCCCCTGCCCAACCCCCGCCACGACCCCGCCCAGCTGGCCATGCTCGAGGCCTGGCTGCGGAGCTACCGGCCCGACGAGCTGTTTGATCAGAACGGCACCCTGCAACCGGAACTGGCGGCCCTCTCCCCCGGGGGGCCGCGGCGGATGGGCTCCAACCCCCATGCCAACGGCGGTGTGCTGCGTCGGGCCCTGCGGTTGCCTGCCATCGGCGACTACGCCGTGCCGGTACCGCAACCCGGGCGTTTGGAGCATGAGAACACCGCCGTGCTCGGGGAACTGCTGCGGGACACGATCCGCCTGAACCCGGACAGCGTGCGCGTCTTCGGCCCCGACGAGACCGCCTCGAACCGGCTGCAGGCGATCTACG
The DNA here is from genome assembly GCA_040377855.1 of Prochloraceae cyanobacterium. Lineage (GTDB taxonomy): Bacteria > Cyanobacteriota > Cyanobacteriia > PCC-6307 > Cyanobiaceae > CAIXOZ01. Next base: position 14,438 of record JBEINY010000018.1, read on the forward strand.
AGGTGAGCAAGAAGGTGTGGCTCGAGGCCCTCCTGCCCGAGGACGCCGGCGTCGACGGCAAGGGCGGCAGTGAGCTGGCCCGCCAGGGCCGCGTGGTGGAGATGCTTTCGGAGCACACCCTGGTGGGGATGATGGAGGGTTACCTGCTCACCGGTCGCTACGGGCTCTTCCACACCTACGAGGCCTTCGCCCATGTGATCGCGTCGATGTTCAACCAGCACGCCAAGTGGCTGGAATCCTGCCGGCATCACGCCCCGTGGCGGGCACCGATCGGGGCCTGGAACTGCCTGATCTCCTCCACCGTCTGGCGTCAGGATCACAACGGCTTCACCCATCAGGATCCGGGCTTCATCGACCTGGCAGGCAACAAAAGCGGTGAAGTCGTGCGGGTCTACCTGCCGGCTGATGCCAACAGCCTGCTGGCGGTGGCGGAAGAAGCGCTTCAGGAGACCAATGTCTGCAACATCATCGTCTCCGACAAGCAGAAGCACCTCCAGTACCTTGATCTCGACCAGGCCCGCCAGCACGTGGCCAAGGGCATCGGTCTGTGGAGCTGGGCGAGCAACGACCAGGCCACCGGCCTGCCGGACCTGCCGGATGTGGTGATGGCCTGCGCCGGCGATATCCCCACCAAGGAGACCCTGGCCGCGGTGGAGATCCTCCGCCGGGAGATCCCCGCCCTCAGGGTGCGGGTGCTCAACGTGGTCAAGCTGTTTGCCCTCACCCAGCCGAGCGAACACCCCCATGGCCTCTCCGACCGGGATTTCGACAGCCTGTTCACCAGGGACCGCCCCGTGATCTTCAACTTCCATGGCTATCCCTGGCTGATCCACCGCCTCACCTATCGCCGCACCAACCACGCCAACTTCCACGTGCGTGGGTACAAGGAAAAAGGAAACATCAACACCCCCCTTGAACTGGCGATGAACAATCAGATCGATCGCTTCAATCTGGTGATCGATGTGATCGACCGGGTGCCTGGCCTGGGCTCGCGGGCCGCCCACATCAAGGAGCGGATGAAGGACCAGATCCTCAGCCACCGCAGCCATGCCCATGAACACGGCATGGATGATCCCGCGATCACCAACTGGCGCTGGACCGCCCCAACTGCCCCTGTCCCCGGAGTGGCCTGATGACGAACGAACCGGCCCAACCCCTCAACCTGCGGCTGCCGACCCCTGGCTGCTACGCCGATCCCGACCGCAGCGGGCTGACGGCCGAAGACGTGTTCGACGGCATGACCGAGCACCTCTTCTACACGCTCGGCAAGCTGGCCCCCACCGCCTCCCGCCATGACCTCTACATGGCCCTCAGCTATGCGGTGCGGGATCGGCTGATGACCCGTTATCTGGCAGGGATCGAGGCGATTCGGGCCACCCCGACGCGGGCGGTGGCCTATCTCTCCGCCGAATTCCTGATCGGCCCCCAGTTGAACAACAACCTGCTGATGCTCGGCATCCAGCAGGAAGCGGCCGATGCCCTGCGCCGATTCGGCATCGAGCAGCTCGAGGAGATCCTCGAGGTGGAGGAGGAGCCGGGTCTGGGCAACGGCGGCCTGGGCCGCCTGGCCGCCTGCTACCTGGAATCCCTGGCCTCCCTGGAGATCCCGGCCACCGGCTATGGCATCCGCTACGAATTCGGGATCTTCGACCAGCTGATCCGTGATGGCTGGCAGGTGGAGATCACCGACAAATGGCTCAAGGGCGGTTGGCCCTGGGAGATTCCCCACCCAGACCAGGCCTGCTTCGTGGGCTTCGGCGGCCGCACCGAGAGCTACCGCGATGACAGCGGGAACTACCGGGTGCGCTGGATTCCCGATGAACACGCCATCGGTGTGCCCCACGATGTGCCGGTGCTCGGCTATCGCGTCAACACCTGTGATCGGCTGCGGCTGTGGCGGGCGGATGCCACCGAATCCTTCGACTTCTATGCCTTCAACATCGGCGACTACTACGGCGCCGTGGAGGAAAAGGTTGGCTCCGAGACCCTCTCCAAGGTGCTCTACCCCAACGACGGCACCGATGAGGGGCGACGGTTGCGGTTGAAGCAGCAGCACTTCTTCGTGAGCTGCTCCCTTCAGGACATGCTGCGCAGTCTTGAGCAACGGGGCCTGCCGGTGAGCGAATTCCCGGATCACTGGGCGGTTCAGCTCAACGACACCCACCCGGCGATCGCCGTGGCCGAACTGATGCGGCTGCTGATCGACGACAAGCACCTCGACTGGGAAGAGGCCTGGTCGATCACCTCCCGGTCGGTGGCGTACACCAACCACACCCTGCTGCCGGAAGCCCTGGAGCGCTGGGGCCTCGCCCTGTTCGGCAGCCTGCTGCCCCGGCATCTGGAGCTGATCTACGAGATCAACCGTCGTTTTCTGCAGCAGCTGCGGCTGCGCCATCCCGGCAACGATCAGATCCTGCGGCGCCTCTCGATCATCGACGAGGAGGGCACCAAGGCGGTGCGCATGGCCAACCTGGCGGTGGTGGGCAGCCATCACGTCAATGGGGTCGCCGCCCTCCACAGCGAGCTGGTGAAAACGGATCTGTTCCCGGAATTCGCCGCCCTCTGGCCGGAGAAGTTCACCAATGTCACCAACGGGGTCACGCCCCGCCGCTGGGTAGCCCTGGCCAATCCCAAGCTCTCGGCCCTGCTCGACGACACCATCGGCGATGGCTGGGTGCAGGATCTCGACCAGCTCCGCCAGCTGGAGGCCCACGCCGACGACCAGGGCTTCCTGGAGCGCTGGGGCCAGACCAAACTGGCGGTGAAACGGCAGTTCAGCCATTACATCCATCGCCACACGGGTGTGCTGGTGGATCCCACCTCCCTGTTTGATGTGCAGGTGAAAAGGATCCATGAATACAAGCGCCAGCACCTGAATGCCCTGCAGGTGATCGCCCAGTACCTGCGGATCAAGAACGGCCTCGGCGAGACCATGGCACCCCGCACCGTCATCTTCGGTGGTAAGGCGGCCCCGGGCTATTACATGGCCAAGCTGATCATCCGCTTCATCAATGGCATTGCCGAAACCGTGAATGCCGATCCCGACATGGATGGACGGCTGCGGGTGGTGTTCCTCGCCGATTACAACGTCAAGCTCGGTGAAAAGGTGTATCCAGCCGCCGATCTGTCTGAGCAGATCTCCACCGCCGGCAAGGAGGCTTCCGGCACCGGCAACATGAAGTTCGCCATGAACGGAGCCCTCACGATCGGCACCCTCGATGGCGCCAATGTGGAGATCCGCGAGCAGGTGGGTGCCGACAACTTCTTCCTGTTCGGCAAGAGCACCGAAGAGATCGCCGCCCTCCACCAGGGCGGCTACCGCCCCTGGGAGCTGATCGCCACGCTGCCGGAACTGGCTGAGGTGCTGCGCATGATCGAGCAGGGCCACTTCAGCAATGGCGACAGTGAACTGTTCCGCCCCCTGCTCCAGAACCTCACCGGCAACGACCCCTTCTTCGTGCTCGCGGACTTCGCGGATTATCTGCGGGCCCAGGATGCCGTCAGCGAAGCCTGGCGGGATCGCCCCCGCTGGAACCGGATGTCGCTGCTGAACAGCGCCCGCACCGGCTTCTTCTCCTCCGACCGTGCCATCCGCGACTACGCCGAAAGGATCTGGGGAGCGGCCCCCTTCCCGGTGACGATCAGCTGCGAGATCGACTGACGCCGGTGAACGATGCTGCGCTGGTGCTTGTGCTCAATGCCGGCAGCTCCAGCCTCAAGGTTGCCCTGATCGATGCAGATGGGCATCACTGGCTGGATCAGTGCCGGCCGATCGAGCCGCCACCTCAGCGGTGGCTGCCGGAGTTGCTGCAGCCCTGGCTCGAGCGCATCGCCCTGGTGGGCCACCGCGTCGTCCACGGTGGCGAGATCTTCACCGCCCCCACCCGCCTGGATGCGGCCGTGGAACGGGAGCTGGAGAGCCTGACCCCCCTGGCCCCGCTGCACAACGGGCCGGCCCTGGCCATGATCCGATGGTGCCGGATGGCCATCGACAGACCCCAGTGGGCCTGCTTCGACACCGCCTTCCACAGCACCCTGCCGGCGCCGGCCCGCACCTACGCCCTGCCGGCCCGCTGGCGCGAGCAGGGACTGCACCGCTACGGCTTCCATGGCCTCAACCATGCCCATGTGGCCGCGGTGGTGGAGCAGCGACCCGGCGCCCCTAGGACCAGCGGGCCGGCACCGAATCCGACGCGACTGATCAGCGCCCACCTGGGGGCAGGCTGCTCCCTGGCCGCGATCAAAGGGGGCCGCTGCATCGACACGACGATGGGGTTCACGCCGATGGAAGGCCTGGTGATGGCCAGCCGATCAGGATCGGTGGACCCCGGACTCCTGCTGCACCTCCTGCATCAGGGGATGGGCCCGGACGAGATCGACCGGACCCTCAACCAGGAGAGTGGGCTGCTCGGACTCTCGAACCTCAGCGGCGACTGGCGCACCCTGCGCAGCGCCGCGGCCGAGGGCCATGACGGTGCCAGGCTGGCCCTGGCGGTGTTCGAGCACCGGCTGCTCCAGGGGATCGGCGCCATGGCAGCCAGCCTGGGGGGCGTGGACGTGCTCGCCCTGAGCGGGGGAATCGGCGCCAATGACCCCGAACTCGCTCACACCTTGCAGCGACGGCTGGGGTGGCTGGGCCCACCGGAACTGCTGCGGGTTCCGGCGGATGAGGAGGGCATGATCGCCCGCCAGGTGCTGGAGGCGGCGGCAACGAGGGCCTGAAGCCGTGGGGCTGGGGGCCTCGGCCTGGTGGCTGGGGCGCCCCCTGGGCTGCGTTCAGCCTCGATCCGGCAGGTCGGGCGTCTGATGCAGGAGACGGTTCAGGCGCAGGCGATCGGCATTGAGCGGATCGGGGGCCAGTTCCCCCGCCACCTCACGAAACTTCTGCTCGACCTCCTCGGGGACCCGCACATCAAAGATGCGCTCCATCAGGGCCTCGATCGAGAACAGGTGGGCGTTGATGTTCTCCAGATCCCCCATCGCCTGTTGAAGACTTTCGGTGTCGGATGCCGTCCCCGCCGCCACGGTGTCGGAGGCCGGGGCTGCCGCGGGGGCCGAAGGGGCCTGCTCCAGCTCCGGATGGGCCTTCTGCAACTCCTCAAGAACGCGACCCGCCAGGGTGCGGAAGGACTGAAGCGCAGCCCAGCTGAGTTCCTGCTGCTGCCGCAGAGAAGGATTTTCGCGAATCAACCGGTCGTGTTCCCGATAGAAGCGCTGGCAGTCAGGGCATTGGCAGGGCTCTTCTGGCACCGCACTCCCCGGGGCTGTACGACCTCCATCATGGCACTGCAGGGCAGCTCCTGGTTCCTGGGCCGGCCTCAGGCCAGCGAAGGACCCGGCTCCCCATCGTCGATCTCCTCATCGCAGGCCCCCGGCAGGGGAATTTCGATGGTGCTCACCACGTGAATCACATCGCGGAGTCGCATCGAATCGGCGAACCAACCCATCGCCTGCTCCATATCCCCGCGCCGCTCCGCATCGGTGGCCTGGTCCTCGTGGGCTTCGGCCAGGAGGGCCAGCCAGCACAGGCACCGGGCCTGAACCACCGACAGATCCAGTTCATCGGCCTGGCTGCCGGCAATCCGCTCGCTCTCCTGCTGGACCAGCAGCCTCAGGCGCAGGTCGTGGAGCTGGGCCATCGGATCGGGACGACTGCGAGCACGCTAGCTGCGTGTCCCTTCGGAAGGAAGCCACCACAGGTAGTGGTCACTACGGGACAGACGATAGACCGGCCCCTTTCCATCTCGACCGGATCCTGCTAACCGCCGGGCGATCAGACGTGATGGAAACCGGATCAGAGCTCGCGGGTCAGCTCCGGCCAACCGCAGGTCGTGGCGGCTCTGGTGTGGGCATCGATGAAGCGGGTCCAGTTGAAGGAACGGGGATCCGTACGGGTGCGACTCCGATCGACGGCGGCATGGGTGGTGAGCCTGGACAGCGGCAGGCCATAGGTGGCCTGCCAGAGCAGCACCTGGGCCGCCAGGGCCCGGTACTGCGCGTCGCTGTAGCCGCTGTGGGCCTCGCCGTCGCCATCGCCATCCGCTGGCGAAACCAGGCTCAGGTGCAGGGCGACATTGTTGATCGACGGTGAACGACCCGGCCGGGACTGCAGGGCGAAATCCCCGAAGGCCGATTGGCCCGCTCCGTAGGCCCGGTTGCCGTCGGGCACCAGCTGAATCACGGTGCCATCCCGATCGACCAGGCGGTGGTAGCTGGCCTGGTCATTGTCATCCGGATGATGACGCTGGAAGTGGGCCAGGGTGCTCTCCAGGGAGGACACGGTCTCGTGCAGCACGATCAGCTGCGGCCGATGGGGCAGCTCCCGCCCCCAGGCATCCTTCACCAGACGATCACCGAAATTGCTGGCATCAGCCGGCTTGATCAAGGGAGTGGCCGCCCCGATCTGGCGAGCACAACGGGCGATGCGAGCGGCGGAACGACGCAGGTCAGGGTGGTCGGCGAGGGAGAGCAGCGGTGGGGCCTGCTCCGCCGGGGGGGAGGCGGCCGGCCCCGGCGCCGCGGGCCCTCCCGATCCATCGGAGCCCCGACCACCGGGCTGGGGTTGCCAGGGCAGCTGGCCACAGCCAGGGAGGAGCAGGCCCAGCAGGAGCAGCAGCCAGGGGGCCGGTGCTGGTTGGCGTCCGTGGAATTGACGGAAGAGGGGCATCAGCAGGGAACGGACAGGGAATGGCTGGTGCAGACCCAGGGCCGTCGTCCCGGGACAGGCATCGGGCTCAGGGCTCAGGGCTCAGAGTTTCTTGTAGTCGTAGATCTTCCAACGACCATTTTCCTTGACGAATGTGTAGAGATAACGGTCGGTTGATTTTCCGGGTTCATTCCCATTGGGGCCATGGAGAACGCGATCCTCCGCAATGGTGGCGATGATCGAGGGACGCTCCAGGTCGGGGGTGAAATTCGCCACCGACACCACCTCGATTTTGTTGTAGGTGTAATAGCGATTGTTGTCCTTCAGCCAGGAAATCGAACCACCCTGCTTGGTGATGTCCTGCCAGAGGGGGCCAGCCGACACCACCGAATCGAGCAGGGCCTCATCAAAGGGCGGTGCAAAGACGTTCGACTTGACCCGCAGCCATTCACCCAGGACCGTCCTGGCCTGGGTTTCATCGAAGCCATCCGTGGTCGGGGCCGCGGTAGGGGGAGCCACCGGCGGGGTGATCGTCTGCCCCGGGGCACTGGCCGGGGGCGGCAGCTGGGGGGGAACTCCGGCCTGCGGACGGAAGCGCAGGACAAGAATCGTGCCGATGGCGATCACAGCCAGAAGCAGCGGAACCCCGACCACCACAGCGATCAGGACCACATGCTTCACCGCCCCTTCGCTGGAGGCCGGGGGCTGGCTGGCAGCCGCTGGCCAGGGACGGCGATGCCGGGCCGATCCCCTGGACGGTGCAACGACAGTGGGCATGAACGACGCAACCGGATCGGCGGATCTTAAGAGCTGCGGATCGAGGCAATCCTTTCCTGGGCGTTACCATCACCGCATCAAAGCCAGCCCCGGTCCGACAATCCGAGGACATGCGCATCCGCCTGAGACAAGCTGCGAGCCGGGCCCAGCGCCTGGGCCGGGTCCTGCTCCCTTGGGCCCTGGGGGTTGCCGGCTGCGCCACGTTGTTGCTGCCAGCCCAAGCCCGCTGGGATCTCAACACCACCTGGGAGATCGAGACACACCTGCAGCAGTTCATCCAGGGGCTGGCGGGAGGCTCAAGAGTGAAGCCACCGCGACTGTTTCTCTACCGCGGTACGAGCTACAGCAAGGACTGCATCGACAGCACCGAAAGCGGCATCAGCTCCCCGAGCTACTGCCCTGGTGATAACACCGTCTACCTCGAAATGGGCCTCGGCGACGAGCTCAATCAGCACTATGGGGACTTCGGCGCCCTCTCGATCGTCAGCCACGAATTTGGCCATGCCTACCTGATGCAAACCGGCCAAGACCACGATGGCAAACAGGGTGAATTGGATGCCGATCGCTTCGCGGGCGCCTTCGCCCGCTATGCCGAGGCGAAGAAACTACTGGAACCAGGCGATGTGCAGGAGGCCCAGAAGGCCTTTTATGCGGTGGGGGATCACGATGTAGGCAGTGCTGATCACCACGGGTTGCCCCAGGAACGTCTCGACGCCTTCAACCGCGGCTACGCGGAGGGTTTTGTGGGCCAGCCCGACTCCGGCAACACCTCGGCGCCGGAGCCAACCACGCCCCAGGCCCCGGTGCCCGTGCCCCAGGTGCCGGTACCGGCCCCTACTCCCACTCCCCAGGGTGACGCCGTCAACCCCAGCGGTGTGGTGGTGGCCCTCTTGGTGTCGATCCTGGTGGTGATCGCCCTGGTGGGATCGGTGGTGGCCCTGATCCGCCATTCCAGCGAAGAGGATTGAGCGGCGCACCCCACCAGGCGGTGGGCGCACTGGCGCGGGCCCGGAGGGTGGCCCCGCTGGTGGCCCTGGGCGGTCTCCTGGCCGGCTGTGAAGGGTCTGGGCTTTTGGGCAGCCGCCTGAGCGGCAACTGGTGCATCCCAGCCAGCGCCAGCTCGGGCGAACTGCTGATGCTCAGCCTTTCGGGCGATGGCACCGGATTGCTGGCCCTGATCCCCGGCACCCGTCCAAGCCTGCCCCTCGACTGGCGCGAGGACCGCCAACGCTTGCTGCTGCTGCAGCCGGGCAGCCAGGAGATCGCCTACACGGTGCCGATCGTGACCGATGCCCAGGGGCAGCCCCAGCTGATGATCCCCGGCCTGGGATCCCTGCTCGATCTCCACCTGCAGCGCTGTGGCACCACCGCCGGCGCCACCCCCATCCCCCCCACCGGCTGGCCGAGCGCTCCCCCCTCCAGCCCGGCCTCTCCCGCCCCCGGGCTCGATGGCAACGGAGCCACGACCCTGGTGGTTGTCCTCGGTGGTCTGCTGCTGGTCCTGATCGTGGGGGGGATCACGGTGGCGCTGATCCTTCGGGGTCGTGATGATCAGGACTGAACGACGGGAATGACGCCCTCCGCACAACAGGAGGCCCCCAATCCAGCCTATGGATCTAGAGAATGTGCCCCGGGGATCCCTGCCATTGCCGACAGCAAGTTGAAGGGGAAGGGAGGGCTTGGACCGTTCAACCTGCGTAAAGTTGAGGCCTTCTGTCGGCTTGGTGGATTGACACCCCCACGGTTCAATGCGGCAGCTCCTGCAGATCATCCCGATCCAGGCCGCGACCATCCCCATCCGGCACAACGGCGACATCCCGCACACCGCCTGACCAGGCAGCTGCTCCCACCGCTGGCCCTGCTGGCCCTTACTGGTTGCGGCGGCGCCCCCCTGGCCACTTGCCTGCCGCCAACCGGCAGCCCCACCGCCCCTTCCACTCCAGCCCGCCCGCCCCAGCTCGGCACCTCCCAGGCCCTGGTCGGCATTGATGGCAGCGGCTCCATGCTCGGCTTCCTGAACGCCGGCTCTGGGGAGTGGCTGAGCATGCTGCAGGCCGTGAAGCTGGCCCTCACGGCCCAGGCCCTGCCGCAGCAGCTCTACCGGGTGGGCGGCAGCAACGCCATTCCGGTGACAGGCGTCGATGCCGCCAGGGATCGTTGCTTCTTCAGCGGCTGCGAGAGCTACGGCGCGGTGAGCTCCAGCCTCCACACCCTCTGGACCCTGCCGGCCGGCCCGAGGGACCTGCCGCTGCGGCTGATGCTCAGCGATCTGGAGGTCAATGACACCGACGTCAATGACCTGGTGGCGGCCGTGCGGGGCGATGGGGCCAAGGGGGCGTCGATCGGGTTGCTGGGGGTGAAGCTGCCCTTCGACGGCACCATCTTCGACAGCCAGGGCCAGACGATCCATGTGGGCCGTGCCAGGCGGCCGCTCTATCTGCTGGCCACGGGCGAGGCCGCCAGGGTGCGCAAACTGCTCGAGGCCGTGCGCGAAAACCTCTCCCTGAAGGGGGTGCCCACCCAGGACCTGCAGATCTCGATCCTCGGAGAGTCCGGCCGTCAACCGCTCCAGGCCCGCTCCGCCCAGGGGGACCCCCCTGGCAGCGTCAACATCGGCGTGCCCGTGGCCGTGGGCGGAACCCTGTTCGAGCCAGGCAACAACGCCGACTACCAATTGCTGAGGCTGCTGCCCGGCAACCGCGGCCTGCTGCTCAGCTCCGCGACCGAGGTGCCCAAAGCCGGAGCGGCCGCCCCCCCGGGCCTGGTGAGCATCACCCCGGTGGGAGCCCCAGGCGCCAGCAGCAGCGGCATCAGCCTGCAATCCCTGCAGGTGTCCGGCACCGCCCTCACCGTCGGGCTGCGCATTGATCCCGGGGTCAGCGCCGCCGCCGTGCGGTTGACGGTGCCCGCAGGCTCCCTGCCCGAGGAATGGTGGCTGCGTTGGAACCGCACGGACCGGCGCAGCCCCGAGGCCCGCGACCAGACCGATGGCCTGGTGCTGGCGATGACCAAGCTCGGCCAGGCCCTGAGTGCCCCCGGCTCGCCCCCGGCGGCCGCGTTCTGTGTCGCCTTCAGCCGCGGCGACGACAGCAGCCCCCAGGGCCAGGGCGGTGCGATCGTTGTGGTGCTGGCGGGGATCCTGGCCCTGGCCGTCCTGGGGGGCCTGGTAGTGCATCAGATCCGCCAGGCCAACGACGACGGTGACGGTGACGGTGACGGTGACTCTCACGGTGACGATCGATGACCCAGGAGCCGAGCACCATGGCCAGGCCCCAGCCAAGGGCGGCCCCAGCCGTTTCCAGCGACCCACTCCAGCCGCGGCCCCTCGCCCACCATCCCCTGCAGTCCCCGACCTGATCCCGCCTTTCAGCCATGCGCAGCAATGAATGGATCTCCCTCCTGATCGCCGTGATCATCGGAGTGCTCTGGATCTTCCTGGGGCAGCCCTATGTGTTCCAGCACGGTTTCCACACCCTGCTGGTGGGTCCGGGCATGAACCTGCAGACCTTTCTGCGCAACGGCAGTAGCCCAGGTTTCACGGTGTTCTGGGCCGGCTGCCTCAGTGCCCTGCTGGTCTGGTATTTCATCACCTTCACCTCCCGCACCAGCCAGTCGTCCCAGGTGCGGTCGATGCGGGTGATGTGGTGGATCGCAGCGATCATCCTGGTGATCTTCGGCTGGCTGTGTCAGCTGTTCTTCGCCGTGCTCTGGTGGCTGCTGCGGGGCCTCTCCCCCCTCGACGGCGGTGGAGGCATCAACTATTTCCCGATCCCGATCGCCGGCTGGGTGGTGCTGCTGCTCATGATCGTGATCGACGTGGCCCTGCTGTTCTGGCTACCGACGGTGCTGGCAAGCCCGAGGAGCTTCCGGCTGGTGGTGCCCGGTGCCGTGAGCCTGAAAGGAGGTCGCTGAGATGGATCTGTTCGCGATCGGCGTCGGCGGCACCGGCGCCAAATGCCTTGAAGCCCTCACCCACCTGCAGGCCTGCGGCCTGCTCCAGGCCGCCGATGGCCGGCCGGTGCGCCTCGGCACCTTCCTGGTGGATCCCGACCAGCAGAGCGCCCTGCTCACCCGCGCCCAGACGGCGATCACCCGCTACGGCGCCATGCGCCGGGCCGTGGGCAGCGGCACCGAAGCCTTCTGCCGCGGCCCCCTGGAGGACTACGGCCACTGGAGTCCGCTGAGCACGGCATCCGGCGCCCTCAGCCTGGAGCAGGTGTTCCCCAAGGCGGTGTTGAACAGCCGGGCCAGCGGCCTGGCGGCCCTGTTCGACTGCCTCTTCCCCCCGGAGGAGCAGCAGGCCGACCTGGAGGTGGGTTTCCGCGGCCGACCACCGATCGGCTCGGCGGTGATGAGCCGGATCAGCCTCGAGCAGGAAGCCCAGACGGGCGAGTGGCAGAGGATGCTGAGTGCGATCGAATCGGCGGCCGGCAGCGGCGATCCGCCCGTGATCCACCTGTTCGGCAGCGTCTTCGGGGGCACCGGCGCCTCGGGGGTGCCCACCCTCGGGCAGCTGCTCAAGAACTGGCTGCGGCGGCAGAACCTGCAGAGCGTGCGGGTGCACGCCTCCCTGCTGCTGCCCTACTTCGACTTCGACGGCCAGGGCGACGGCGACACCGGCATCCATGCGGAAGTGCGCAACTTCCAGCTGAACACCGACGCCGCGCTGCAATACCTGCGCAGCAACGGTGAAGCCTGTTTCGACAGCGTCTACCTGCTGGGGAGTGACGTGAAGGCCCGCTTCGACTTCAGCATCGGCGGCACCACCCAGGCGAATGCCGCCCACGTGCTGGAACTGCTGGCCGCCCTGGCCTGCCGGACCACGGTCAGCCGCAACCAGCCCGCTGGCTACGCCTTCAGCATCAGCCGCTCCAACCGCGACTCCCTGGACTGGGAGGACCTGCCGGAGCATGAGGTGGTGGGCAAGGGCCTGGCCGCCGGGGCTCGCTTTGCGGTGGCCTGGCTCAACAACTTCAGCAAGGAGATCGAGGCCGCCCAGAAGGTGCGGATGCCCACGTTCGTGTCCGGGGCGCCCTGGGCCCGTCGCTTCTTCAGCACCAGCGGCAAGGCCGCCGCCGTGCGCGGCGAACGGCCCGCCATCCGCGATTCCCAGGAGCTCAGCACCCGCGACGCCATCGACGCCTACTGCGAGGCCCTGCTGCAATGGCTGGCCCAGGTCAGTGGGAACACCGGCTCCGGCTTCGAGCAGAAGCTCTTCACCACCGACACCCTGGCCCCCACCAGCCGGCCGATCAATGCCCTGGGCCGGGTGGTGCTGGGCAAGGCCCGCCCCAACGTGGCCCGTTCCGCCGACACGGTGGAGCGGATCAAGATCCGCATGGATCGCCTCAGCCGCAACCGCATCAAGCTCAAAGGCGTCGCCGGCCTGGCAGACACCCTCTGGCAACTCAGCATCTGACCCGCAGCGACCGTCCCATGGCCCAAGACATCGTCAACCACTCCTGGTTCCCCAGGACCGAGCCGCCCCTGAGCGGCGGCGCCGAATCCGGCACCTGGCAGGGCCGTGATCGCCAGAGCCTGGGCACGATCGCCAGGAGCCTCGTCTACGAGGTGGCCGAGAGCAAGGTGAACTCCCTGCCCTCGCCCTGGTCACGGGCGCTGCAGTTCGAGCAGGCGGTGGTGAACACCCGCTACCCGACGCGAGACACCCTGCTGAGGGAACTGTTCGGCTGTTTCGCCACCGTGGGGCTGTGGGAGATGTTCGGCCTGAAGCTGGAGGCCGAACGGGTGGCCCTGGCCGACTTCCTCGGCCACAGGGATGAGGCCGTCGGTCCGTTCGCCCGCAGCCTCCACAGCGCCAGTCCGGCCCCGGGCTCGAGTCTGTACACCCTGGTGGATGGGGCCAATCCCTGGGAAACGGTTTACGTGCTCCGGGTGAACGGCCAGGTGATCGGGTTCACCTCCCCCGTCACCCTGCTCTGCCCTGCTGTGCACCTGCGCAGCGGCCTGCAGGGCATGAACTGGACGGCGGCGGGCCGCTTCGATGTGCCCACCCGCTTCCTGAGCGGGCCCCAGCGCCAGGCCTTGGCGGACTGGCTGCAGCACGTGGGCCAGGGGGTGCTGGGGGCCACCGCCGAACTCCAGAACCAGACCACCGCGTCCCAGCTCTCCGAGGTGCTCGGCGGCTTCATCAACGAGCTCACCGGCGGCCGCACCAGCAGCGCACGCCTCTCGGATCGGCGAGGGGTACCCAACCTGCCGCCACGCCCGACGGCCCTGGCCCTGCTGGCCCGACCCGCCGCCGGGGGGATCAGCACCAGCCAGGCGGTGATCGAACTGGGACAACGCCGGCAGCGGCCGCTGCCGGAAACACCAAGCCAGCGCCTGGTGCTGGTCGATCCGCTGATGCCAAACCGACTGGGCGTCAGCAGCTCCGACATCACCCTGTGGGGATCGGCGACGCTGGAATCGATCGGCACAGACCCCGAGCAGCTGCGGCAGCTGTATGGCCAGGAGATCGGGGTGATCACCCCCGGCGAACTCTTCCTCGAGGAACTCTTCCTGCTGCCGGGTGCCGAAGCCCTGGAGAACTCCTGGCTGCCCAGGCGCCTGGAGGGCCAGCCGCTCGTGAATGGCGAACCGGTGACGCCGCTGCTGCCGCTGCAGAGCAAGGTGCGCAACCTGTTCAGCAGCCGTGAGCTCGAGCAGAGCTGCAGCCTGCGCCTGGTGCAGGCCGGCGCCGGCCAGGAGATTGAGGTGACGATCAACCTGCGCCTGGAGGGGCAGCGAGACACCTATCCCATCTCCCGCACCTATCCGATCAAGGAGCAGAACCTGATCAGCGAGGAGCTGCCCGTGATCGCCCTCTGGCCGAATCTGCCGGACGATCGCTGGCGCCACTACGTGCTGTTCTGCGAAGACAATCTGGCGGGGCTGAGCGTCGACGGTTTCGACGACTACGACCGCCAGGCGGGTCGGGATGGCGATCAGGGGGTGAAGTACTTCAGCACCGATCGCTTCCCGGACCTGGTGCGGATCAAGGAACGGGGCCAGGACCGGGGCCTGATACCCGTGAACACCCCGGCAGCGGCCAAGGGGGCGGCCGGCCAGTGGAAGGTGGGCATCGACTTCGGCACCTCCTTCACCAATTTCTTCATCGATGAAGGGGCGGGCCCGGAGCGGCGATCCCTTGACACCCGGGTGCTCTCGCTCACCCTCTCCCAGAAGGAGTCCCGCCAGAACCTGCTCAGCCAGTACTTCATCCCGGAGGACATGTTGCCCCGGAATCAGAACCCCCCCACCGCGACGGCGATCAGCCTGCGGGGCTGGCAGGAAGTGAGTGGCAAGGTGCCCGACCTGTTCCATGAAGCGCGGCTGAAGGTACCGACGCCGGCGGAATTCGGTGGCGCCGAACTACGCACCGGCTTCAAGTGGCAGCAACTGCAGTATCAGAAGCCCTTTCTCAAGGAACTGGCCCTGCTGGTGAGCAGCAATGCCGCCGCCGCCGGGGCCCAGGCCCTGGAATGGTCGGTGTCCTATCCCAGTGCCTTCTCGCTCAATGAGGTGAACAAATACCGGCGGATCTGGAATGATCTCTGCACCGACCTCACCAGCCTCACGGGGCTGCGCCAGACCCTGGCGGTGGACAAGGGCAACGGTGGCCTGCAGACGGAGGCGGTGGCCTTCGCCAGCTACTTCGGCAACTTCCACAGTCGCCAGATGGTTCACACCTCCTGCCTTGACGTGGGAGGTGGCACCACCGACATCAGCATCTGGTCGGAGAACACCCTCCTGCATCAGGTGTCGATTCCGTTTGCCGGTCGCAGCATCTGTGCCCAGCTACTCCAACGCAAACCCTCCTTCCTGCGCCGGCTTTTCTCCCCAGCCCTGACAGCCAGCATCAGCGAGGACGAAGCCCGGGCCCGCCAGGACCGCAACTTCGTGAGCCGGCTCGACAACATCATGCGCTACGGCTCCGATGAGCTGCTCAGGGAGCGACTGCAGGTGTTGCGGGGCGAATCCAACGACCAGCTCGAGCAGTTCATCAGCCTGCTGGCGATCAGCATCGGTGGGATCTACCACTACCTCGGCACGATTCTGCGGGGCCTGGATCAAGAACAACGGCTGAGACGTCGGGCGCCGATGTCGGTGTATGCAGGCGGCAATGGGGGCCGACTGCTCAACTGGCTTGACCAGAGCGGCGCCTTCACGAAGGGCTGCGAAGCCGACCAGCTGATGCAACGCATCCAGCAGGCGAGTACGGGCTTCACCGACGATGGCGGCAGCACCACCCTCTCCGGGGATTACAAGAACGAAACCGCCTGCGGCCTGATCAGCAGCGGCGTCAACCTCAAGGGGGACTTTGATCCCAGCCACCACGATCTCTTTGCCGGTGACGCCGTGGAGATCAACGGGGTGGTGTATCGCGCCACCGACCGGATTCCATTCCAGAGCGGCGGCCTGGGCAGCCTCGATGGCCGGATCAACAGTTATGAGCTCCAGGGGATGGAGGAGTTAAAGCGCTTTTGCGCCAACTACGACCAGGCCCTGCAGGACCAGCGCATCCGCTCCCTGCTGCCCCTGCGCAAACTCACCGACCTCGACAGCCTCTGGGAGCAGGTGACGATGGAGGCCCGCTCCCTCTGCCTGGAGCGGGAAGGGTGCGAGGTGGCCGAGCTTGAGCCGGAGCCGGGCTTCATCCTCGGCCTGCGGGCCCTGGCCAACACCCTGGGCCGTCAATGGGCCGAACGCTTCTGACGTGACGTCCGGAGCCGGGCCTCTGCCCGGCAACCCCTGGACCCTGAGCCACTCTGAGGGGCCTAGGGCATCCAGCCCCAGCCCTGTCCTGCCCCTGAACCATCCGGCAGCCATCCCATGCCACCCCTCACCTCCCTCCCGATCCAGGCCACCCTGGCCCTGATGCTGGGGCTGAGCCTGCCCCTACCCCTGCAGGCGAACCCCACGACGGTCCAATCCAGCGGCAACCCTGCGGCGGCCCAAGGCAAGCAGCAGGAGTCCAACCCTGGCGCGACGTCCGGCCCCGGGCCTGCACCGAGCGAGCCGACGGCCGGAGGCAACCCGGAGCAACGGCCGCTGCCTGATCCACGGAGATCGCCGGAGCCCCCCTGGGGGCCTCCCCTGGAGTCACCAGCAGCGCAGGGCCAGGACCAGCAACCGCGGGGCTTTGAGCTTCTGAAACCACCGGGTTCGTTGCTCGAGATCCTGGCCCTGGCGGCCCTGCCGCTGGCGGTTCTGGCCCTGGCGTTGGCCGTCATCCAGACCCAGCGAAGCCGCAGGGATCAGGCGGCCATCCGTCAGCGGCTGAAGGAGCTGCGCCAGGAGCTGAGCAACCGCCCGATGAACGCCCCGGCGCAGCCAGCTCCACGGCCACCGGTCGAGCAGCAGGAGGCCCCGGTGGCCCTCACCGCTGAGGCCACCACCGGATGGCAGACGGCCATCGAGCAGGCCATCAGCCTGCCACCGACCCTGCAGCAGCCCCAGGCACTTCCAGTGCCAGAGGCGCCGTTGCCGCCGGCACCAGCCCCGAAACCACCCACCATCGACGACTGGATCTCAGCCCTGAATGCCGGCCAGCGGGACAACCTCCGGGGCCACGCCGCAGCGCAGCTGAACATCACCAAGGACTCGGAGGATGCGATCCAGATGGGCCGGAGTGACGCCACCTGTCTGGAGGAAGTGGCAGCCGGCGGCAGCTATCTGCAGGTGAGCTGCGGCCCGGAGCATTGGCTTCTGCCCACGGAACGCACGCTGGCCTCGTTCCGGAGTTTCCAACCGATCAAAGGGCTGTTCACCTACCAGACCATGGCCAGCGGTGAACCTCAGGTGCTTCAGGCCTGCCGGCTGGAATCAACCAGCAGGGGCTGGCGGGTGCTCGCCCCAGGGGTGATCCGGGTGGCGGGTTGAGGGAGATCCCAAGGGGCCCCGTTTCAGCCTGAGAACTGCTTCGCAGGGATCCCGTTGCCTATCAAGGCAACCTTGATGATCAGGACACCAGGCCCGCCCGATAGGCGTAGTTCTGGATGTAAAACGCCGAAAGAGGAACTCCAACAATGAGACCTAGGCCACAGGTACAGAA
>JBEINY010000014.1:0-33715 GCA_040377855.1 Prochloraceae cyanobacterium
CGTCGTGGACCCAGACGATCGGGCGGCGTAGGGCGATCGATGCTGCTCCCTCAGCAGGATCAACCGGCTCTGCCCCCAGGGCTGCTACGGATCCTGCTGGTCGTTGGCCTGTTGGTCCGTCCTCCGGTGTCGCCCCGTCCGGCGGCTGCAGCCAGCGCCGTTTCACCTCCTCGTCGGTACCGGCAAAGGGGCAGGCCGCGGCGGCCCGGCAACCGTCGCAGTGGTGGCCGGCCCCATGGACGTTGAGGTTGGCGCGGTTGAACAGGTAGGGCTTGTGACTGAAGGTGCTCGCCACCCACTGCCAGCTGAGGGCATTGCTGGCGGCATCACCATCGAGCAGGTGGGCGAGAAACCAGCGGGCACCGGCCTGCCAGCGCACCCGACGGCCGTGCACCAGGTAACTGGCCAGCCAGAGCCGGGCGTGGTTGTGGAGCCAGCCGGTTTCCTGCAGCTCCTGGCTGAAGGCATCGATGCAGGCCAGGCCGGTGCGGCCCTCGCTGATGTCCACCGGCAGCGTCTCCTGATACGCCGCCAGGGGGTGGCCGGTTTTCAGGGGCTCCAGATCGTGCCAGATGCCATCGCCGAGCTGGCGCCAGAGCCGTTGCCAGTGGTCGCGCCAGCCCAGCTGGCGGATCAGGGTGTCCCCCGCTGGCCGACCCCCTCCGCCGGGGCTGAGCACCTGCTGGGCCACGGCATCGCGCACCTCGGCCAGGGAGAGGACCCCATGGCGCAGGTCCGCCGACAGGCGGGTGATCGCCCCATTGAGATGGTTGCGGCTGGGGCCATAGGCGCCGGGGTTGATGGCCTGCAGCCGTTTCAGCGCTGCCCTGCGGCCGCCGCGCAGGGGCGCCACCGATCCGTTGGCTGGGCCGTTGGCGGATCCGAGCTGCTTCGAGAGCACCTCCAGCAGGGCCGCCCGTCCCCCGGCTGGCCGGGGAAGATCGTCGGTATGGGCATGCCAGCCCAGGGGCAGCGGTTCCATCGGGGCTTGGCCGGGGGGATGCCCATGCTGTCCGACCCAGCCAGGGGGTTGCGGGGGAGGGATGGGGGAGAATCGCCGCCTGATCCTTCGGCCCCCTCTCCATGCTTCTCGATCTGCGCGGCAAGAAGGCCCTTGTCACCGGCATCGCCAACAACAAGTCGATCGCCTGGGGCATCGCCCAGCAGCTGCATGCCGCCGGAGCCGAGCTGGGGGTCACCTACCTGCCGGATGAGAAGGGCCGCTTCGAGGGCAAGGTGCGGGATCTCACCGCTCCGCTGGCTCCGACCCTGTTCGAACCCCTGAACGTGCAGGATCCTGCCCAGATCGAGGCCGTGTTCAACCGGGTCCGGGAGCAGTGGGGCTCGATCGATGTGCTGGTGCACTGCCTGGCCTATGCCGGCAAGGAGGAGTTGATCGGGGATTATTCCGCCATCAGCCCCGAGGGCTTTGCCCGGGCCCTGGAGGTGAGTGCTTACTCCCTGGCGCCCCTGTGCCGCTACGCCAAGCCCCTGTTCAACGAGGGCGCCAGCGTGATCACCCTCAGCTACCTCGGAGCCGAGCGCGCCATCCCCAATTACAACGTCATGGGCGTGGCCAAGGCCGCCCTGGAGGCCTCGGTGCGCTATCTGGCCGCCGAGCTCGGGACGGAGAAGCAGGTTCGCGTCAATGCGATCAGTGCCGGCCCGATCCGCACCCTGGCCAGCAGCGCCATCGGCGGCATCCTCGACATGATCCACAACGTCGAGGAGAAGGCCCCCCTGCGCCGCACCGTCACCCAGGAAGAGGTGGGCAGCACCGCCGCCTTCCTGGCCAGCCCCCTGAGCTCGGGCATCACCGGCCAGGTGATCTACGTGGACGCCGGGTATTGCATCACAGGAATGTGAGGCAGGGGCGTTCAGCCCCGCTGATGACGGGTGAAGCTGGCGGCAGAGAACAGGAAGCCTTCCTCGTGGGCGATGGCCACCACGGCACTCGCATCGGCGGCGGCATCGATCCGCTGCTGGATGGCGGGGTTGGCCTCGGCCTTGGCCAGAAAAGCGATTAGCTGAGCTTTTGACATGAAGTCACTCGATAAGTTTGCTTTAACTCTAGGTCGCCTCTCCCTCCTGTGCCCGGGCATGATCGGAATCTCCGATCAAGAGCCCCCAGGCCGGGGATCGCCATGCGCAGCGGCAGCATCCATCGCGTCACCGGTGAAACCGATGTGACGGTGACCCTGGGCCTCGATGGCAGCGGTCGTTGTCAGGTGAGCACCGGGGTGCCCTTTCTCGATCACATGCTCCACCAGATCAGCAGCCATGGGCTGATCGACCTGGAGATCCAGGCCGTCGGCGACACCCACATCGATGACCACCACACCAATGAGGATGTGGGCATCGCTGTCGGTCAGGCCCTGGCCCAGGCCCTCGGCGACCGTCGCGGCATCCACCGTTTCGGCCACTTTCTGGCGCCCCTCGATGAAGCGCTGGTGCAGGTGGCGCTCGATTGCAGCGGCCGGCCCCACCTGAGCTTCGGTCTGCAGATCCCGGCCCAGAAGATCGGCACCTACGACACCGAGCTGGTGAAGGAGTTCTTCGTGGCCGTGGTCAACAATTCAGGGCTGACGCTCCACATTCGTCAGCTGGATGGGGTGAATTCCCA
Source organism: Prochloraceae cyanobacterium (assembly GCA_040377855.1). GTDB lineage: Bacteria > Cyanobacteriota > Cyanobacteriia > PCC-6307 > Cyanobiaceae > CAIXOZ01. The sequence continues at coordinate 2,624 of JBEINY010000014.1, forward strand.
CCACATCGTGGAAGCCTGTTTCAAGGCCTTTGCCCGGGCCCTGCGCCAGGCCACCGAGGTGGATGCCCGCCGGGCCGGAGCCGTGCCGAGCAGCAAGGGCGTTCTGGAACAGGCCGGGGCCACGGCAGGTTGAGGGAAATCCCACCAACCTGCTGCCTGGGGATCAGCCCTCGAAGAAGAGGGGATCGAGGTCGTAGACCGTGCGGGCCTTGACGGCGATCTCGAGCTCCTCAAGCATGCGGATGAGCTGGATGCCATCGACGAGGTCGATCGGATCGACGCCATCCCGATCCGCTTCTTCGCGGGCCTCGGGGGTGAAGCGGCCGGTGGTTACGAAGATGCCCTTGCTGGCCCGGCCCACCAGGGTTCCCCTGAATTCGCGGATCAGGGCCCGGCTGATCGGCACCTGGGTTTTCTTGATGTGCAGCATGCCCTTGATCCCCACCAAGGGGTTGATGGCCAGGGTGCCGATCCCACTGATGCTGCCGTCCTCGAGGCGTTCCGTGATTCGGACTTCGGTGAACCCCTGGCGACTGAGGAGCTTCTCCAGCAGGCGCCCGAAGATCGTGGGGTTGAGCGAATCGAGAATCGGAATCAGCTCATTGCCGGGCACCGTGCCAAGGTCGCGACTGGTGGGCAGGCCATCGCTGCCTGCCTCGGAAGCAGAAGCCCTTGACGGTTCCGGAGCCGGGGGAGCGGAGGGGTTGATGGCAGCCACGGGGGAGGAGGCGTCGGAGGTGTCAGCAACCTGCAGGCCGGCAATGAAACGGCGCTGGGAATCGTTGAAGAGTGCCTCGGTGGCGTCCGGGAAAGCGCCGGAATCGCTGGCGGCGAGGCCACTGGCGGTGAGGCGGATCTGATCGGGTTGCACCAGGTTCAGGTAACCCCAGCTGATCAGGTGGGCCCTGGCCCAGGTGAGGCCGGTGCGGATCGAGGGTTCCGTGCCGAGGCCGGGTTGGTCGAGCTGCCAGTCGGTCAGGCCGAGGCGATCCCGGGTGGCCTCGATCGATTCAGCCAGGCGCAGTTGGCCGCCTTGGTCGCGCAGGGCCTGCAGGAGCGGGATCGCGTACTTGATGAAGGACTTGTCCGGGCTCATGCGCTCTGAGGAATTCGGGCGGCGTTGGGAAACGGGCTGGGCTCTGACCGGGGCCGGAAACCAGGCAACGAACCAAGGAACCTGCCGGGCGGACTGGTGCTCGGCTGACGCCTCGAATCAGTGAAAAGTGTCTGATCGTCGCAGAGTTTTAGCATCAAAGCTGCAGTCTTGCTTTGCTCAGAAGAGACCAGCCGCGATTGCAGGGGGCTCCGGTGCAGGGCCCTGGCCTTGGGTGTCCGCCGCTTCACGCTTCGTTACGGGAAGATGGGGTGGGGCCTGGGTCCCGTCCTTCGTGTTGCCGTCATGTCAGTCGCGTCCCCCTCGGAGTCCCCTGTCGGGTCCGCCATGGATCCGGCCGTCGGCTACGACCGCGCCGACTGGGCATCCGCCTTCCGCAACGTCGGCGTCGAGCTCACCGCCGTGCCCCTGATCGCAGCCCGGGGTGAGATCCCGGCTGATCTGCTGGGCACCCTCTACCGGAATGGGCCCGGTCGCCTGGAGCGTGGGGGGCAGTGGTTGCACCATCCGTTTGATGGCGACGGAATGATCGCCGCCCTGCGTTTTTCCGAGGAGGGGGTGACCCTCACCAACCGCTTTGTGCGCACCGAGGGGTGGCTGGCTGAGGAGGAGGCCGATCGCTTCCTCTATCGCGGTGTCTTCGGCAGCCAGAAGCCGGGCGGTCCCCTGGCCAACGCCTTTGACGTGCGGCTGAAGAACATCGCCAACACCCACGTGGTGCGGCTGGGGGATCAGTTGCTGGCCCTCTGGGAGGCGGCCGAACCCCATGCCCTCGATCCCGAGACCCTCGAGACCCGTGGTCTGACCCGCCTCGATGGCCTGCTCAAGGCCGGTGAGGCCTTCAGTGCCCATCCCCGCTTCGATCCCGGTCACCACGGCGCCCCCAGGATGGTGACCTTCGGGGTCAGGACAGGCCCCCGCAGCACGATCCGTCTGATGGAGTTCGTGAGCGAAGGGCCCGAGGCCGGCACCCTGCTGTCTGATTCCAGCCACAGCTTCGGTGGCTTCGCCTTCCTGCACGACTTCGCGATCACCCCCAACTGGGCGGTGTTCCTGCAGAACGCGGTCTCCTTCAATCCCCTTCCCTTCGTGCTCGGCCGGAAGGGGGCGGCCCAGTGCTTGCAATCCCAACCCGGCGGCCAGGGCAAGTTCTGGCTGATTCCCCGCGATGGTGGCGCCTTCGCCGGGCAGGCCCCCCGCATTCTCGATGCCCCCGACGGCTTCGTGTTCCACCACCTCAACGCCTGGGAGGAGGAGGACGATGTGGTGATCGAGAGCGTGTACTACAGCGATTTCCCCTCGATCGGCCCCGATGACGATTTCCGGTCGATCGACTTTGAGCTCCTGCCCGAGGGCCTGCTGGAGCAATGCCGCATCAACCTGAGCGAAGGCACCGTCACCACCACCCGCTTGAGCGAGCGCTGCTGCGAATTCGGCATGGTGAATCCGGAGCGGGAAGGCCTGCCGGCCCGCTACGCCTGGATGGCCGTGGCCGAGCGCGAGACCGGCAACGATCCTCTGCAGGCGATCAAGAAGCTGGATCTCCAGAGCGGTGAACGGCGCCTTTGGAGTGCGGCGCCCCGCGGGTTCGTGAGTGAGCCGGTGATGGTGCCCCGCCCTGGGGCCACCGCCGAGGACGATGGCTGGGTGCTCGTCCCTGTGTGGAACGGGGCCCGTTGCGCCACCGATCTGGTCATCCTGACCGCCGACAGCCTCCGGGAGGAAGCTGTTCTCGAGCTGCCGCTGGCGATCCCCTACGGCCTGCACGGCAGCTGGTCTGCGGCCTGAGCCCACCACGCCGAATCCTTCCGATGCCCCCCCTCTTCACCCATTGCCTGCCCCTGGGCCCTTCGCTGGCCCTGGCCCTGCTGGGCGGCTTGGCGCTCATGCCTTCGGCTGCCCTTGCCGGGCCTGGCCGTTGTGGAGGCACCCTGCTGCAGCTTCAGGTGGAGGAGCGCGGCAGCGCCGCCTTCGATCGCTTCCGCTTTGATCTCGGCCTCGAGGCGGAGGCAGCCAGCAAGGACGAGGCCATGGGGATGCTGAACCAGAGGCTGGCCTCCCTGCGGGTGGCCCTGCGGCCCTTCGTGCGTGGTGAGCTCACCATTCCTGCCCCAAGCACCTACCGCAGCGGCGGTGGCCCGGGGGCCTCAGCCACCCCCAGCCGTGAGCACGCCAGCACCTCGGTGGGCGGTGTGGTGAGCAAGGCCAGCTATGACGCCTTGATCCAGACCGCCGCCCGGTTGCCGGGGGTGACCCTGCGCGGATTCAGTGCTGAGGCGGCCGCCGGCAGTGAGATCCAGCTCCAGACGGTGCTGCTGCGCAAGGCCCTGGCCGAAGGCCGTCGTCAGGCGGAGGTCACGGCCGCTGCCCTGGGCCTGTCGAAGCTGAACTTGCTGCGCATTGATCAACGGGGCGGCGCAACGGTCCGTCCGATGCCCTACGCGATGGCGGCCGCCCGCAACTTCACGCCGGAGGAGGCCCCGGCACCGGATCGCTCGCTGAGCCTGGCGTTGGATTACTGCCTCTTCTGAGCCAGCAGTGCCTGCAGTTGCGGGCGCAGGGCCGCGAAGGCCCGGCCGCGGTGGCCCAAGGCCGCCTTCTGGCTGTGGGGCATTTCAGCGAAGGTGAGGCCTGCTTCCGGCACCAGGAACACCGGGTCGTAACCGAAGCCGCCCTGGCCGCGGGGGGCCTCCAGGATCAGGCCTGGGCAGTGGCCCTCCACCTCCAGCAGCACGGCCCCCCGGGGGTCGGCGAGGGCCAGGGAAGCCGTGAAACTGGCCCTGCGGTTGGTTGCCGCGCCCTTGGCGGCCAGTTCCTTCAACAGCCGGGCGATCCGGGCCTCATCGCTGTCGGCGTAACGGGCTGAGTGCACCCCAGGCGCCCCGCCCAGGGCCTCCACCCTCAGGCCCGAATCATCCGCCAGGGCCCAGCAACCGGTGGCTTGGGCAACGGCCACCGCCTTCAGCCTGGCGTTCTCGGCAAACGTGAGGCCCGTTTCCTCCACCTCCAGCCCCTCGGGCTGTTGGCGGGTGGCCAGGCCCAGATCGGCGAGCAGGGCGCCGAATTCGCGCACCTTGCCGGCATTGCCGCTGGCGATCACCAGATGCATGGGTTCAGGCGGAGGGAGAGGGATCCAGGGCCTCATCAAACCACCGCCGCACGTTCAGGCCGGGATCGAACAGGCTGGCCATGAACGTACTGCGGTGGGTGGCGCCGGCCCGCCCGACCCGATCGGCGGTCAGGGCGATCGCCCCTGAGGTGTCACCCAGTTGGGATCGCCGCCGAAGTTGTTCATCCAGTAGCTGCAGACACGCGGCAGGTCCGATGGAGCGCTGACCGTGCTCACCCGGTGGGTGTCCAGCGCGGGTCAGTTTGCAGCGCGCGTGCCAGCCATAGCGTGTTCAGCCCCCCCTGCGACCAGCCATGCAGGAACAGCTCGCGGCGGCCACGATGAAGCCGTTGCCGGCCAGGGCGACCACGCTGCAGGAGGGTGCCTCGGCGGGCTCGAAGATGGTGCCGTGCTGCCAGGACACCATCGGCAGTGCCCGATCCGGATCGAGCTGGGGAATTGCCAGCAGGCCGCTGACGATCTCCTCGCGATTGGATCCTGGGATCCTGGTTGTGTCAGTGATGCGATAAAGGTCGACGCCGTTGTTAGCCCCCATCGAGGAGGCGTCAAACGGCGTCAGCGGATTGTTCTCATTGAAGAAGCAGTCTGGAAATGTCAGGCTGGCGTGGCAACCACGGGATCAGATCGCTTCCGCCAGCTGCCGGGCCCAGTCGAGAACCTCGGCCACCCGTGCCTCGCTGGGCGCTTCGCAGTAGAGCCGCAGCAGGGGTTCCGTGCCGGAGAAGCGCAGCATCAGCCAGTGGCTGGGCCCGAGCCGCAGCTTCACCCCATCGGTGCTGATCACCTCCTGCACCGGCAGTCCCGCCACCTGCTGGGGAGGGGTGGCGGCCAGGAAGGCCTCCAGGCGCTGACGGGTGGCCATGTCCGGCAGGCGCAAATCGAGGCGGTCGTAGGCGGCGGCGCCTCCGCAGCGGGCCTGCAGGGCTTCGATCCGTTCGCCCAGGGGCCGCTCCCCTTCCACCAGGGCTTCGATCAGCAGCAGGGCCGCAAACAACGCATCCCGCTCCGGCAGGTGCATCCCGAAGCCCACGCCGCCCGACTCCTCGCCGCCCACGAGCACATCGCCGCTGAGCATCTCGCTGGCGATGTACTTGAAGCCCACCGGTTTCTCGAGCACGGTGAGCCCCAGGTCTTCGGCCACCAGCTGCATCAGATCGGAGCCGCTCACGGTTTTGACGACCGCCCCCCGCAGCCCCTTGGCCCGTGCCAGGTGTTCGGTGAACAGGGGCATCAGCAGCTGGGTGCTGCAGAAGCGTCCACGCTCATCGACGGCGGCGATGCGGTCGCCGTCACCGTCGAAGACGATCCCTACCGCCGGCCGGCCCGCCAGGGTGGACGCTTTCACCTCGGCGATCAGCTGCTGCAGGTAGGGCGCCAGGGGCTCGGGCGGATGCCCCCCGAAGAGCGGATCCCGTGCCGCCCTGATCTCCCGCAGGTGGTCGCTGGCGGCAGCGTCCTCGAGCAGGCGGGGCAGGCCGCCGGCGGCCGATCCATGCATCGGATCGACGATCACCTGCAAACCGAGCCGTTGCAGGCCGGCGCTGAGGGCGGCCGTGTCCACCTTCGCCTTGAGGCCGGCCAGGTAGGTGCCCATGGCGTCAAAGCGCAGGCTGCTGCCTTGGATCGGCACCGTGATCCCCCCGGCCCTGAGGCGGCGCTCCACCCGCTGGGTGACATCCCCCTCCACCGAGCCCCCGAAGGGACCCTTGATCTTCAGGCCCAGCCATTCGGGAGGGTTGTGGCTGGCGGTGATCACCAGGGCGCCGAGGGCCTGCCGTTCAACCACGGCCCAGCTGGCGGCCGGTGTCGGGATTGGGGCATCGGCCAGCACAGGCACCAGATCGGCGCCGCGCACGGCGCTGCAGATCGCTTCCGCCAGCTCCGGGGCTAGGAAGCGGCGGTCGTAGCCGATGACCACCTCCCGGCTGTGGAGACCCTCGGGGGCGGAACTGGCCAGTTCGCGGGCGGCGGCGGCAGCGACGGGCAGCAGCCGCTCCACCGTGATGTCGACCCCGAGAATGCCCCGCCAGCCATCGGTGCCGAACTGGATCGGGCTCCCTTCCAGGGGCAGGGGGGCGGAGGCCATGGCGGAACGCTGCACTGAGCCGGTGTTAGCAGGTCAACGGTCCCGGCTGCCGCGCTTTAGCGTCGATTGATGCTTCGGGCCGCCGGCCATGCAAGCCCTCACGGATCGGTTGCTGCGCAGCTGGCTGCGCTGTCGCCGCCGAGCCTGGCTCGACCGCCATGGTGACCCTTCCCTGCGCCGCTGGACCGCCCACCGGGCCCTGCAGCTCCAGGACCAGCTCCGCAGCTTCCAGACCCTGCTCCCCACCCGGCCGGGCCACGGGGAGGTCGCCTGTGGGGCTGCTGCCGAGGGGGTGGTCGGGTTGCGCCTCGCCGATACCCTGGCCGGCGGCCTGCGGGTGGAGGCCCATCCACCCCTGTTGCTGCGTCAGGAGGGCACCAGCCGCTGGGGCAACCATCGCTACCAGCCGGTGCTTGCCCGTCTCGGACGGCGCTTGACGCGGGATCAGCGGCTGCAGCTCACCCTCTGGGGCCGGCTCCTGGAAACCAGCCAGCAGGCGCCGGTGCCGACCGCCCTGGTGGTGGCGGGTGCGGGGTCGTCCCTGGAGCGGGAGACCCTGGCCCTGGCCCCCAGCCTGCAGTCTCAGCTTCAGGAGAGCCTGCTGCGCCTGCAGGCCGATCTGGAGCGTTCGGATCCGCCCGATCTGGTCAACGACCGCAAGAAGTGCGTGCTCTGCAGTTGGCGTGGACTTTGTGATCAGGAGGCCACCGCCATCGGTCATCTGAGCGAGGTCAGCGGTGTCGGTGGCAAGCGCCGTGATCTCCTGCTTGGCCTCGGCTTGGCCACCGTCGCTGACCTGGCCGCCGCGGATCCCGAGGGGTTGGCGGATCAGCTCGAGACCCATGGTGAGCAGCACCGCGAAGCTGCCCTGGCGCTGGTGGCCCAGGCCCGGGTGCAGGTCAGCGGCATCCCCGTGCGCCTGCGGGTTGGCCCGGTGCTGCCGGAGCTCGAGCGGGCCCCCGGGGTGCTCCTTTATGACATCGAGTCGGATCCCGATGCCCGCGACGATTTCCTCCATGGCTTCGTGCTGCTTCAGCGCAGCATCGATGGGTCGTGGCCGGAGGCTGCGGCTGCCCGCTATCTGCCGTTGCTGGCCCGTTACGAGCACGGGGAGGCCCGCCTCTGGCGGCGCCTCTCCGCCCTGTTGCAGCGCTATCCCGACTGGCCCCTCCTGCATTACGGCGAAACCGAGGTGTTGACCCTGGTGCGGATGGCCCAGCGCCAGGGGGCCTCCCAGGCCGAGCAGGCCCGCTTGCGGGCCCGCTGCCTGGACGTGCACCAGCGATTGCGGCAGCACTGGCTGCTGCCGGTGAACAGCTACGGCCTCAAGGCGGTGGCCCAGGGGATCGGCTTCCGCTGGAGCCAGACCGGGGTGGATGGGGCCCGGGCCCTGCTCTGGTGGCGTCAGTGGCGCCTCGGCGATCCGAGCCGTACGAGCCCCGCCCGCCACGACAGTCTTCGGCGCATCTTCCGGTACAACCGCGACGACAACCTGGCCACCTGGGCGGTGGTGTCGTGGCTGCTGGGCTCCGGCGCGTCAGGGCCTCCACTCAGCCGGCTCGCCCAGCCCCCACCGGCGGAGCCCTGAAGCCTTCCGGCCGCGACAGCTCCAGCTCCGGACCGCTGGCGCCGCTGGCGTCCTCCTTGCCGCAGGCCCTCAACAGGGGCTCGTCCAGGGCCGCGCGACGCACCAAGGCCAGGCCGATCACCACCACCGTCCCAGAAGCGGCGGTGGAGGAGTTGGTCGCCAGGCGAAGCGTGCTGGTGATCCGGCCGGCCTTCTCCCCCCCTGGGGTGATCAGGGGTTGCCCGGCCTGCAGCGCCTCGAGCTGATCAGCCGCATCCCCTGCCGGGCCCTGCCAGTGCCAGCGACGCAGTTGCTGTTTGACGCCGTCGTAGGTGGCCAGCCGGGCCAGGGTTTCCTGGCCCACATAGCACCCCTTGCTGAGGCTCACCCGCGGTGACAGCCCAAGCTCGAACGGATTGGTCTCGCCATTGAGCTCCCCGGGGTGGGCCGGGCGGCCCTGGCTGATCCGCCACTCTTCGGCGTCCATGGGTTTGAGGGCGGGTTGCTGGGCCAGATCCGGTGGCAGGGGTTCCTCGCCGCGCAGCAGCAGCTGGTTGTCTCCGAGCCAAAAGCCCCGGGTGGGTTCGTCCCCAAGGCTGGACCAGCGGGGTTCAGGCCGCATGGGCTCCACCGGCAGCGATTCGATCAGCCGCACCGGCTCCAGATCCCCCAGCTGCACCTGATCGGCTGGAAACAGCACCCGATCCAGCTGGGTTCGCAGGGCGGCGGCATCGCCTGCGGTGATCACCAGCCAGGCCCCGTTGCGGTCGACCAGCACCTCAATGAGGGCGGTCACCCGGGCGGTGGGGGTGAGGCAGCAGCTGCGCAGCCACTGACCGGGCTCGGCCCGTTGCAGGTCCTGGCTGCTCTGGCCATGCAGGAAGCGCAGGCTGTCGGGGCCCTCGAGGCGCAGCAGGGTGGCGGGCTGCTCCAGCCGGAAGGTCCCCAGGGGGGCCGGGATGGGCCAGGGTCGGCCGGGGCTGGTGGCTTCCGGGGCGGGGCTTTGCATGGTCAAGCCTTCCCAGCGGCGGCTGCGGCGATCGTGTCGAGCAGAAACAGGCTGCGCAGCTCCAGACCGGCGGCCCCAAGGGCCTCCTCTCCCCCCTCCTGGCGATCAACGATCGTCACCACCCGCTGCACCCGGTAGCCGGCCTCTCTCAGCTGGGTCACGGCCTTGAGGGAGGAACCCCCGCTGGTGACCACGTCCTCGAGCACGGTGATCACCTGACCGGGTTCGGGTAGGGGGCCTTCGAGCCAGGCACCGGTGCCGTGGCCCTTCGCTTCCTTGCGCACGATCAGGGCATCGAGGGGGCGACCCGCGAGGGCGGCCCTGAGGGCCACCGCACTGACCAGGGGATCGGCGCCCAGGGTCAGACCCGCCACGGCCACCGCGTCAGCCTCTACCTGCTCCAGCATCAGGGAGCCGAGGAGGGCCAGGCCGGGGCCGCTGAGGCTCACCGGCTTGCAGTTGACGTAATGGTCGCTGCTGCGGCCCGAGGCCAGGGTGAAGGATCCGAGCCGATAGGCCCGCTCCGCCAGGAGTGGCAGCAGCAGGGCTCGCTGGTCGGCGGCCGAGGTGGGCAGGGGATGCATGCTCGCCAAGGGACTGGTTGTTGCCTAGTTTGCGTGCACCTTGGCGCTCTTCGGTGATGGTCGTCCCCTGCCTCCGCCGTGCCGGTTGGCCGGCCCTGCTGTTGGGCGGCGCGGCCCTGGGCCTGCTGCTGCCACTCCAGCCCCTGCGGGCGGAGCCGGTGGTGTGCACCACCACCTATGAAGCGCCCCTGACCCCGAGGCCCGGGGGTGGCCTGGCCCAGCCGGTGGAGGTCACCCGCTGCGGGGCGGTGCAGAGCAGTGCCGATCTGATCGAGAAGCGCTTTTATGCCTATACCGCCCCCTACGCGCGCGGCATTGATGCCACCCACCAACTCACCGATCTCCTTGGCATTGCCATGGGTGGTGGTGATGGCACCCGGGTGATGGGCTTCGGCTTCCCCGAGCAGACGATCGTCTGGGATGGCAGTGCGGTGGAGGCCGTCACCCGGGCTCTTCAGGACCGCCAGTCGACCCCGATCCCCTGGCGCACCGCCGATCTTCCCAATGGCTATGGACCGTCGGCCCAGGCTGATGTTCCATAGCCCAGACGGGATCTGGCGCCAGCACCGGGCCGCAGCGGGGGCTGTGGTGAGTCAGGATGCCAGCGCTCGCGCCTGAGCGACCCCCGGGGGTCTAGCAATCTGGTGAATGCAGCGAACTCATAATTCGCCTAAGGCGGGTTCGATCCCCGCGACCCCCATCGCCCAAGGCCCAGTTGCAGGAAGGGTTTTTGGCCAAAGCTGAGTAACAGCCAAAGTTCCGGTTGGGAACGCTTTTAGGCACCCCTCATGGCCGGCCGGGACCCCTACCTCTGAGGTGGGTGCCTTTTATTGGACAGTTCCGTGGCGTTGAGACCGGCGGTTTCCAGCACCACCGTGAACTTGTCGGCAGGGCCCCAACCCTCGGGATCCTTCTGGCTGGCTGGGACCACCTCGCCTGTGTCTCGCCAGGCCTTGCGCCACTTGTAGAGGGTGATCACGTGGATCCCCAGCTCCTGGGAGATCTCGGCCACGCTCTGACGATGGGGAGGCCCCATCCGCCGGCGCACATCAGCTTTAAAGGCCTCGCTGTAACGACGCATCGATCTCTTCCATCAGGCCCCCTGGTGATTGAAGTGGTCGGGATAGAGAGGCGTCATCTTTCCTGGCAGAGGGGGCACAGGCTTTGCAGGGAATCCAGTGGTGGGGCTGAACTGAGGAGCATATGTTTCTTCCAGCTCTTCCCATGGCATCAGAGAAGAGAAGAGCACCCAGCGGTTTTCCGGATCCAAGGTGCCACCAAAAGGCACATGGAAATCCCCGATCGAGAGCTGGCCGTTATGGTGTTTCCGATACATCTGCAGCGTGCAGCAGTTGTAGCAATCGTCGATTGTCCTGGCCGAGGCCAGTTTATCGGGTCACGATCGCTGAAACAAGCTGCGCCGCAGTCAATCTGGCTTTTTCAGGAGTCCCCTCATAGCCTCCTCAAATCAACGGGATTACACCGATAAGACCGCCTCCGAAAGAAGCTGATAGATAAGGATCAGATCGATACGCCTAAGGTAGCTAATTGCAGCCAGTTTGCCCCTCCATGCTATCATTGCGGCATCCAATTTGTTGTCATTTGCCCACTCAAGCCTGTTTGCTAAGTCCTCAAGATCCTCGCGAACAGGAATGTAATGCTTCCACGGCTTCATGAGACTGTAGTAGGACAGATGTCGATTACTGTTTGGTCGAAAAACGAGAATCCCTTGTACATACTTGTGGATTGTTCCCCATGCCAGTCCGTTTCCCGGTAGATCGACATAATGGCGATAGCATGAAAATTCTTCCTCCGGTACCACACTGGCGAGACGCCCTCTCGCTGTCATCCACGTTTCGGCTTCTTTTCTGATCCCCTCGTCAATCTGAACAATGCGAGAGATCGCCAAGTCGAAGCCCGGCCTGCCTTTAAACATAGCGCATGCCTTGACCCTGTCGTTCTTCCTTAATGCATCAATGGTTGCGATTGGATATTGATCCTTGACCCCCGTACTTGATCCCCGCCAAGAGATTGACGACTTGCGATTTGACCATTCATGGCTAAAGGCATCGAAATCATAGGCGTTGTCTGTTTCGAGTATTTGTTCTTTCGCGTCAAAAGCATAGAGGTCCGGAATAAGGAGTTCCCTCTCTTCTCCATCCATTGACAGTGCCCCCTCGTCACCTCGGTCAGCAGCGGAAAGTCGCCAGCCAATTGAGCGGCCAGTCATCGCCTGCACCTGCAAACATGCTGGCAGCCATCGCTTGAGGCAGAGTCGCAGCCTGTTGCGCTCAAAAAAACCAGAACATCCAATTAAAGACGTTGATATTTTCAAGATAACTGTTTTAACAAGATGGTTGGCTGCCGGGATTTCAATGTCAATCGTGAGCAAGTCTCTTGCTTCTGTGGCGATCTGGATGTCCAGGCTGAGGCTGAGTTTGTCGGATATGACGTCGCCAAGAGCTTTATGCCACTCCTCGATTGTCACCGGGTTGAGGCAAACGATGGATAAGCATACATCTGTAGCTTGCTTTTGCAAGTTTCTCCTCTGCAGTTCGTGGGCCAGTGACGCCGTTGTCCTTCGATGGCAAAGGGTGGCCGTTCTGACTCGGGTCCAGGCTGTCGTGCCCAAGCCGGCAGACCGACCACCGCTTCAATGTGTTTGTTCGTGCTCCAACCTTGGCAGGACCGGTGGAAGGTCAATGTCAGATATGGGTGCCTTTTGTTGGACAGTTCTGGCCCCTGACGTCGTTAACCTTGAGCGGGAAGAACAGGTTTTTTGACCCAATGTAAACCTCATGGGGAGTTCTGCCTCCCAGGGAGCTACAGGATCTTCTGTAGCACTACCTCCACAGGAAGCGAGCCAGGCTGCCCTCTGCATCCCAGCAGTCTCTGCAGGCACGCTGACACCCCTCATTTCAGGGGCGGTTCCCCGCCTCAGCGGTTAACGATGGGGGGCTCTGCTGACAAGACAGACCACCTCAAACCAGCTAGGAGCGTGTCGCGCGTAGATCGCGTCCATCCTCTCCACAGACGCCTCTGAATCTGCCCAAATCGCTTTTTCCGCAAGCGATCTGGGCGAGACAAAGGGGTATGAGCAAGGCCTTTCGGCCCTGGGACCCCGAGCAGCCACTGCTGCTGCCTCCCTCACCGGTGGACTGGCTGCCTCAGAACCACCTGGTGTTCTTCCTTCTGGATCTGGCAGCTGAGCTGGATCTCGGCGAGATCCACGCCTGCTACCGCCGGAAGGATCCGCGTGGTGAGAAGGCGTACGACCCGCGGATGTAGACGAAGTGGGGTTGCCCTTGTTTCGTGGACAGGGCGATAGGAGTCACGCCATGACCCTCAGGCGGTCCATCCATGATCAATCCGAGGCCAATCCGACCAAGACACGGCGCCGGTTGACGTCACAGCCGAAACAGGAGGCTGTTGAGATCTGCCTCGCAGAAGGCCTCAGCTGCACGGCTGTGGCCCAGCGGCTGGAACTGCCCAACGGCAGCCTGGCCCACTGGTTGATCCAGCCAAACACCTGCTCGATCCCGCGGCGGGCGTTGATCGCCCTGGCCGAGCCCCCGTGGAGGGCCTTCCTGACCATCGATCCGCTCCGGCGAGGCAGGGAACCCGCAGGCCTGAACCAGGGTGCTGCATCAAGCTGGTACCAACGAGATCCGCCATGTCCGAAGCCACCCGCGAGCGAACGAGCAGCCTGCTCGTCATGAGTCAGGACGTTCAGCCCCAGGACAGTGAGCCCGATCAGGCCAGGGATCGCAAGGGATTCGGTGGAGGTCGTGCTGCCAAGGTCTCCAGGCGCAAGGGCGCCAACAGGCGCACCCCAGCCTTGAGCAAGGGCGATTGGGGTCCCCTTGGCAAGCACCCGTCAGTCGAGGCGATCGTGGCGAGGCAGCGCTTGCACCTGCCGCTCTCAGGTCGCCTGACGGCGGCCCTGGTGAATCAGGCCTGGAAGCGCTGCGCCAGCCAGCACCACCCCGACCGCGGTGGTGAGCACGACACCATGCAACTGGTGAATGGGGCGCGGGATCTGCTGCTCGGCCGCGATCTCAGTTGACTTCATAATTCCGGGGAGGCGAGTGCAAGGCTCGCGAGCAACCCTCTGCACCCATGCCCTTTCTTGCCTCCGCCTGGCCCTTGCTGGTCCTGGCGGTTCTTCTCGTACTGCTGCTGGCCTTCTTCGCAGCGGGTGAGTTCTCCCTGATCCAGCTGCGGCCCAGTCGGGTCAGCCAGCTGGAGGCCAATGGGGTTCCGGGTGCCCGCTCCGTGGTGCGCCTGCAGAGGCGACTGCGTCGCGCCCTGCTCGCCACCCAGCTCGGCACGGCCCTGGCTTTGCTCGCCCTTGGCTGGGCCGGCCGGGGCCTGGCCGTACGGCTCGACGCCAAGCATGAGCACCCCTGGGTTGATGTGCTGGTCTTCGCGCTGCTGGCGGTTCTGGCCACCGTGGTGGGAGGGCTTCTGCCCAAGGCCTGGGTGCTGCACCGCCCGGAGAGTTCGGCCCTGCAGCTGGCCCCCCTGCTCGAATCGGTGAACCGCAGCCTCTCCCCGGTGCTGGCGGTGCTCGAACAGCTCGGCAATCTGCTGCTGCGTCTGCTCGGGCTGCCGCGCAACTGGGATCAACTGGTGCCGGCCCTCTCGGCCGGCGAGCTCGAAACCCTGATCGAAACCGGCAGCGTCACCGGGCTGCTGCCCGATGAGCGCAGCATCCTTGAGGGGGTGTTCTCCCTGCGGGACACCCAGGTGCGTGAGGTGATGGTGCCCCGCTCCGGCATGGTCACCCTGCCGCTCGATGTGCGTTTTGCTGATCTGATGGAGGCCGTGCACGGCACCAAGCACGCCCGCTTCCCGGTGATCGGCAGTTCCCTCGATGACGTGCGTGGCCTGCTCGATCTGAGGCGCCTGGCGGAGCCGATCGCCCGCGGGCGCCTGCAGGGCGACACCCCCCTGGTGGATTTCATCACGCCGGTGGTGAAGGTTCAGGAGACGGCCTCCTTGGCGGAACTGCTGCCGGTGATCCGGGGCGGTCAGCCGCTGCTGGTGGTGGTCGATGAACACGGCGGCACCGAGGGCCTGGTCACCGTGGCCGACCTCACCAGCGAGATCGTGGGTGAGGAGGAGGATCCCAGCGAAGCCGACAACGACCTCCAGCAGCTCTGTCCCGACATCTGGCTGGCGGCGGGTGATCTGGAGATCTTTGAGCTCAACCGCCAGCTGCCCCTGCGGCTGCCCGAGGCGGAAGGGCATCACACCCTGGCCGGTTTCCTGCTGGAGCGGCTGCAGCACATCCCGGCGCCGGGAGAGGGGCTGAGCTGGAAGGGCTTTCAATACGAAATCACCGCCATGGACGGTCCTCGAATCGACCGTGTCCAGATCTCCCGGCGCAACAGCGACAACGCCGGGTGAAGGCCGTCGCCGATAATCTCTGCACAGGTGACGCGTTTCGCGGCAGGAGATGCAATGACCGAGCCCATGACACCGGTGAAGGTGGGTGTCATCGGCATCGGCAACATGGGGTGGCACCACGCCAGGGTGCTCAGCCTGCTGCGCGATGCCGTGCTGGTGGGCGTCGCCGACCCCGATGCCGAACGGGGCCGATTGGCCGTTGATCAGTTCAGCTGTGCCTGGTACCCCACCTATGAGGAGATGCTTCCCGAGGTTGAGGCGGTGGTGATCGCGGTTCCCACCCTGCTGCACCACCGGGTCGGCCTCGCCTGTCTGCAGGCCGGACTTCACGTGCTGATTGAGAAACCGATCGCCGCCAGCCAGGAGGAGGCCGCCGATCTGATTCAGGCCGCGGAGACCGCAGGCTGCCTTCTGCAGGTCGGTCATATCGAGCGCTTCAATCCAGCCTTCCGGGAGCTGGTCAAGGTGGTCGCCAACGAGGAGGTGGTGGTGCTCGAGGCCCGCCGCCATAGTCCCAACGCCGACCGGGCCAATGATGTGTCGGTGGTGTTGGATCTGATGATCCACGACATCGACCTGGTGCTCGAGCTCGCGGGTGCTCCGGTGGCGAGGTTGGCGGCTGCAGGGGGCCGCAGCGCCGATGGCCCGATCGATTACGTCAATGCGACCCTCGGCTTCACCAATGGGGTCGTGGCCAGCCTCACGGCCAGCAAGATGGCGCACCGCAAGATCCGCAGCCTCAGTGCCCATTGCCGGAGCAGCTATGTCGACACCGATTTTCTGAACCGCACCCTGCGCATCCATCGCCGTTCCCACCACTCCGTCACCGCCGACCACGGCGACCTGCTTTATCGGAATGACGGCTTCATCGAGGAGGTGAGCACCACGGCCATGGAGCCCCTGTCCGCCGAGCTGGAGCACTTCCTCCAGTGCGTGCGCGGACGGGAGATTCCCGCCGTGGATGGGCTCCAGGCATCCCGTGCCCTGTTGCTTGCTGATCTGATCGAGCGATGCGTTGAGCAGCCCAGCCTCTGCATGACCCTCGACTCGCCGATCTGAGCGGCGTGCGCGAGGGGTCCCGTCCCCCTCAGACCGGTGTGGGCGCTGGGGGGTCGGCGGCCGTGGTCAGTTCCTTGAGGGCGAGCATCTGCCAGCGCCGGCAGGTGGCTGGTGAGGAGCGGTAGAACCGATCCCAGGCTTCCGCCTTGTGCTCCGGATACTCCTCCGCCGGTACGTCCGGGTGTTCCTGCTGCCAGCCCACGCGCACCGCGTGACCGATCACCACATCGAGGGCGAGGTCGTCAGCCACCTGCACATCGGGGTTGGCGGCCGCGAACGCCATCAGGGAGATCAGGGTCTCGGAGCAGAGCTGGCGGTATTCGGGTGCCTCGATCTTGCTGAGCAGGTGTTCGACCACCGTCGCGAAATTCCGTTCGCCGGGGGTGTTGGCGCTCAGCAGCAGGGCACTCTCGAGCCGGTTGCGCCGTTCGAGCTTGTCGCCGATCACCAGGCCCTCGCAGTGGTGCAGCAGATCCCAGATGCCTTCATAGAAGTCTTCCGGCACCCGGCGCAGGGCCCCGAGCCGCTGCCGGTGCTGCAGCCAGCAGTTGCCCCGGGGCAGTTCATCGAGGGGGTCGGGGACCTCCCAGCGCACCCGGCCCCGCAGATGGAGCTGCTCCTTGCGTTTCAGGGCTTCCCGGGCGTGGGAGGTGTCGGCCAGCACGGCCCGCAGGCGACGGTAGATCGCGTGGGGCGGCAGGCTGCAGAGGCTCTCGAACGCATCGATGGCGGAGAGATCCTCCTCGCTGGCCAGTTCCCCGGTGAGCAGCAGCAGCAGCTGGCCGAGCTGGAGGGTGTAGCTGGCCGTCAGCAGGGACGGTTCCCGGCGCGACAGGGTGTCGAGGGCCAGGAGCAGTTCCTGCTGGAGCATCCATTCGCGGCCATCTTCACCGCTGAATCGGCGGATCATCGAAGCGATCGCCAGGCTCCCCTGGGGTTCGCTGATCAGGGAGTCGCGGGTGTAGTTGCGACCCACCACCACCTGCTGGCGTCGCAGCAGCAGATCGGTGAGGGCATCCTCCAGCTGGGGGTGCACGAGGCCCATCACGCCGGCGCAACGCCGCACCACGTTCCAGTCGCCCACCGACAGGCTGCGGCGGTAAACCTCCTCCACCAGGGTTTGCAGCCGCAGGGGGCCCGTGCTGATCGGTCCCTGGAGGATGGCCGTCGGTCCGAGGCGGAGCACCAGCTGTTCCAGCACCTCGCCCTGCTCCTGGAGGGAGGTGCTCTGCCAGAGGCGGTCGGCCAGGGCTCCGATCGAGAAGTCCTCCAGTTCCAGCTCCTCGACGCCGGTGAGGGGCTGGCGGCTGGTGCTGGCCCGCAGCGGCAGCTTCCGGTGTTCCGGAGTGCTCGGGGCGGCTACGGCCTGCTCCGGCAGATCGAGCCAGCTGGCCTGCTCCAGCAGTGACGACAGCGGCGCCAGCTGCACCGGCAGCCCCTCCAGCAGTCCGGAGGCCAGGGTCTGGCCCAGGGTCAGGAACGCTGCGGGGTCCTTCTGGAAGGCCCCTTCCTCGACGGGAATCAGCAGCAGCGGCAGGCCCGGTCCTCGCCAATGGCGCTGCAGCAACGTCACTTCGCAGATCACCGTGTCCACCAGCAGCTGGGGGTCGTCGGCCAGGTAGAAGGTGCCTTCCTCCAGCACGGCCGGCAGCACGGCGATCGCTTCGCCGCCATGGCGGTAGACGCGGGCTGTGGCCATCGTTTCCATCCGCACCGGCGGGTGGCCGCTCAGGCCCAGCCGTTGATTGGCGCCGACGGCCGCCATGCGCTGGGCCAGTTCCTTGGATCCCGCAACCCGTACGGCCTGGGGGCCGTTGGGGGGATCCAGCGGCAGTCCGGCCGCGATCAGGGCCTCGGCCACGGCCTCGCTGCGGGGGATCAGGGCCACCAGCACCTCCTCGGCGCCGAGGGGGGCCGGCTGGCGCCGGGCGCAGGGATCGAGGTCCTCCGGCCGCACCAGACCATTGAGCAGCAGATCCCCCAGCCAGGTGAGGCTCTGGGTCCAGAGCAGGGGCACGTTGGGGTTGGCGATGCGCTCCTGGGTGCCGGGTTGCAGCCGTTCGGCGGCCACGGCCTCCTCGGGTACCAGGTAGAGCTCCGGCAGCAGGCCGATGCCGTCCTGCTCCACCGCCAGGCTGGTCAGGTGGCTGCGCCACGCCCAGGCCTCATCCCAGCGTTCCTCCATGGCGGCGGTCACCAGTTCGTAGGCAAGGAACAGGGGCCACTCGCATTCGATGCCCTCGAATTCGGCGAGTTCCTCCTGCTGGTAATGGAGGCGGGTGTGGTCCTCGACCACGGTCTGGTGGCCATCCCGGCGGAAACGCCTGTAGCCGTAGGCACCGCCAAGATCCTTGCGGATCTTGGCCCGGGTGCGGCCGACCAGCTGGGGATCTTCCACGGCCCAGGCGGGGTAGCCGATCACCGACAGGCAGGCACTGTCGGCCTCCTTGCTGGCCGATTCCCAGGGCAGCAGTCCCTGCAACGCTCGACGGAGTCGAACGATCGCGTCGTGGGGCACCTGCAGGGTGCCGCTGCCATCCCCGTGGGGGCCGTAGAGATCCAGGCCATCCAGGGCCTCCAGGGCGGCCTTCACCAGACCGATCGAGCTGGCGTTCCGTTCCGGCAGCCCATGGTTGCCCTTGTCGCCCCGCTCCCAGATGCCGTAGTCGGCCACCCGGTACGCCCGGGCCACGTAATAGATCAGATTCTGGACAAAGTCCTGCTCGTGGCGGCTCTGGATGATCACCAGCCCGGAGCGGGTGAGCTGCGCCACCTGCAGCAGAAAGACGGCGGTGGCGTCGAGCTGCAGGTGCCCCCAGCCGTCATCGGGCACCACCGGATGGCCGGTGGCGGTGTCGAACTTGGCGTGGATCGCGTCGAGCCGGTGCAGGCTCTCCTTGAACCGCTCCACCTTGCCCGCCTGGCGCATCATCGCGGTCAACAGGCCCCGCATCAGCTGCCGCACCCGTTGTTCGAGCTCGTAGACCCGGGTGCAGTCCCCCCGCAGGCGCCGGTGCGCCAGTGCCAGGCCCCAGACGCACTGGATCGAGTAGACGCAGTCGCGGACCCAGGCGTCGCCGTAGTTGCCGTGGACGGTGTTGGCGGTGCTGGCAGGCAGCAGGCCGCTGATCGGGTGCTGGCGCGAGAGCACCACCCGCTCGATCTGCCGGTCGAGCTCCTGGAGGAGAGCCCAGGCCTCGGAAGGCGTGTGCTCCAGGGGGTGATCCGGTTGGGAGTCCAGGGGGTT
The DNA here is from genome assembly GCA_040377855.1 of Prochloraceae cyanobacterium. GTDB lineage: Bacteria > Cyanobacteriota > Cyanobacteriia > PCC-6307 > Cyanobiaceae > CAIXOZ01. Next base: position 21,832 of record JBEINY010000014.1, read on the forward strand.
GATGGGCAGGGGAGAGCTGGCGATCGGCATCCTCAAGGGGGCGGACGGTCAGCCCGAACAGCGACCGAAGGGTTCAGCCATAGATTCTCCTTCCCCACACGACCCCGCGATGGCATCGATGGCAACCGATCCGGGAGCACCTGGGGCCGGGTCTGGCTGTCAACGGCTGGCGGTGCTGGGCATCCCCGCCGATGCCTGCCCGGATGCCCTGACCGCGGCCCTCGAGCTGCATGCTCGCGGGGGCGGCCAGATCGTCACCCTCAATGCCGAGATGACGATGGTGGCCCGGGAGCAGCCCGAGCTTGGCGCCGTGATCGCCAGGGCCGAGCTGGTGATCCCCGATGGGGCGGGAGTGGTCTGGGCCCTGGGGCGCCAGGGGGTGCGGGTGCGCCGCAGCCCTGGCATCGAATTGGCTGCTGACCTGCTCTCCCATGCCGAGCGGGCTGGTTGGCGGGTGGCCCTGGTCGGCGCCTCACCCCTGGTGATGGATCGTCTGCTTGAGCGCCTGCAGCAGCGCTATCCGTCCCTGAAGCCAGCGTTGGCGGTGCATGGCTACCAGGAGCCCGGCGCCTGGACTTCCATTGAGCAGACCCTGCTGTCGCTGCGGCCCGATCTGGTGCTGGTGGCCCTGGGGGTGCCACGGCAGGAAACCTGGTCGCTGCGCATGCGCCAGGGTCAGATGGGGCTCTGGATGGGGGTTGGTGGCAGCTTCGACGTCTGGTCGGGCACCAAGCAACGGGCCCCGGCCTGGATGGGGCGGTTGCAGATCGAGTGGCTTTACCGGCTGCTGCAGGAACCGGCCCGCTGGCAGCGGATGCTGGCCCTGCCCGCCTTCGCCTGGGCGGTGCTGCGGGAGCGGCGTGCCTGAGGATCAGGCTGCGATCAGGGGAGAGCCTGCTTCATGCAGATTCTTCCTGCCTCAGATCTGTGCTTGAAGCAGATCGTGCCCAGGCCGATCTCTCCTCGAGCCAGTCCCAGACGAAAGGGAAACTCTTTGACAACCAGGGGTGCGGTTGACGAAGGGCTGTGACGGTGCCTGTGACGACGGCCTGTGACGGGGCCTGTGGCGAAGGCCTGACGACGCCCGGGGATCCCTGGGGCAGCCGTTGCTTCAACGCCCGAGATGCTTGCTGCGGGAGGTTGTCACAGCAGCGCAACCTGTCCAAGGCTCGGTGACGTCCTGTCTCTGGCTGGATCTCCAGCCTGGCTGCCAGATCGGGGGACGGCGACTGTGGGGTGGGCAGGAACGTTGCCGCGGGTTCAGCGGAAACCGACCGATGCCTGCCAAACAAAGGCCAGCAGCAGGAAGAAGAGGGGGATGATCGGCAGGATGTCCACCAAGGGGCCGAAGGCCTGGTAGGCCTCGGGCAGCTGGGCCATCGTGTGGAAGGCGGAGGTAGCCAGCAGCGCTGAAAGGGCCATCCCTGGTCGGGTCGAACAGTGGTTGACGGACGCTACCACGTGTGAGAGGCCGGGGAGTCGGGCTCCCATGGAGCGAAATCCTCTGAAAAGGAACCGTCGCGAATCGCCTGCCCCATGGCGGTGGTGAAGCGGATCAGCTGGGTGAGGTTGTGGAGGCTGAGCAGGGTGCGGCCCAGCATCTCTTCGCAGCGAACGAGATGGTGGAGATAGGCCCGGCTGTGGCCCTGGCAGGCCGGACAGGGGCAGCTGGCATCCAGGGGGGTGTGGTCATGGCGGAAGCGGGCATTGCGCAGGTTCCAGCGCTCTCCACCCACCAGGGCGGTTCCGTGGCGGCCGAGGCGCGTCGGCAGCACGCAGTCGAAAAGGTCGAACCCGTTGGCCACTGCCACCGCCATTTCCCGCAGGCTCCCCACGCCCATCAGGTAGTGCGGCACGCCATCGGGCAACAGTGGCCCGACCTCCCGCACGATCCGATGCATCTCCTCCACCGGTTCGCCGACACTGACGCCGCCCACGGCGATCCCCGGCAGGTTGAGGCTGGCCACGCACCGGGCTGATTCCTGCCGCAACCGGGGGAAGCAGCCCCCCTGCACGATCCCGAACAGGGCCTGGTCGCGCCGCTGGTGGGCGGTGACGCAGCGCTCAAGCCAGGCATGGGTTCGCCGGCAGGCGGCGGCCACATCCGCCTCACTGGCCGGATAGGGGGGGCACTGGTCGAAGGCCATCACTACATCGGCTCCGAGCGCCATCTGGATCGCCATCGACCGCTCCGGGGTGAGGGTGATCCGGGCCCCGTCCCGGGGTGAACGGAAGGTGACGCCATCGTCATTGATCGTGTTGATGGCCCCGAGGCTGAACACCTGAAACCCCCCGGAATCGGTGAGCAGGGGCCCCTGCCAGCCCATGAAGTGATGCAGCCCGCCGGCTTCCTGCACCACCGCTTCGCCTGGCTGCAGGTGCAGGTGATACGTGTTGGCCAGCACCATTTCGGCACCGGTCTCTGCCAGCTGGGCCGGGCTCACCCCCTTGACGCTGGCCAGGGTGCCCACCGGCATGAACCGTGGTGTGTGCACCGGTCCATGGGGGGTGTGGAAGGTGCCGCAGCGGGCAGCGGTGCAACCGCAACGATGCGTGATCGAAAAGGAGAAAGGAGTTGTTCCGGAGGCCGCGGCCTCCGGAGCCGTCTCAGGGGTGGGCATCCGTTGACGCTACGCGGCCCCCCGGGGGATCAGGATGCAGCTCAGGTGCAGCGCCACCGGAGCCCCTTTGTCCCCAGCCGCACCATCTCCAACCCGGCGGCGCCTGCCTGCTCCCCTTTGGCTGCGGGACTTGGCCGGGGCCTGGGTCTTCTACAGCGTTCTGCCGGGCTGGCCGTGGCTGCGGCCCCGTTTTGAACGGATTGCCCGCTTCGCCCCCTGGATCGGCCTCGTGCTGGGGTTGCTGCAGGCCCTGCTCTGGATGCTGTTGCAGGGCCGGGTTCCCCTGGCGGCCCAGGTGGCCCTTGTGCTGGCCTTCGGGATGGTGCTCAGCGGCGGCCTCCATCTCGATGGCGCCATGGACACGGCCGACGGACTGGGGGCCGGCGATCGCTGCCTGGAGGCGATGGAGGACAGCCGCGTCGGCGCCAGTGGTGTGCAGGCCCTGGTGCTTCTGCTGTTGACACGGGCAGCGGCCCTGCTCTGCCTTGGGGCCCAGGCGCCATTGGCGCTGGTCTGGTCGGGGTTCTGGAGCCGTTGCTCCCCTCTGCTGGCGATGGCCTGGTTCCCGTACCTCCGGCCCGATGGCGGCACGGCGGCCTTCCACCGGGAGCATTGGAGAGGTCTGGGCCGCGAGGCACGACCAGCCCTGCTGGCCCTCGTGCCGTTGCTGGTGCTGGCGGCCCCATCGGGTTGGCTTGTGGTGGTGTTGCTGGCGGTTCTGCCGGTGCTGGCGGTGCCCCTCTGGTTGGGGCGTCGGCTGGGAGGGCACAGCGGTGATAGCTATGGAGCCTGCGTGGAGTGGAGTGAGGCGCTGAGCCTGCTGGTGATCGGATTGATCAGGGCGCAGCTGCGCTGACGGGAAGTCGCAGGCAGAAGGCGTTGCCGCTGTCCGGCAATTCGGGGGATAACCGCCGGGGCGGGATCACGAGTTCCAGGTTGCCTCCAAGGGAACGGGCCAGGTCCCGCGCCAGGGCCAGGCCGAGGCCAGTGCCTGGCAGCAATCGGCTGCTGCGGCCGCGGCGACCCGGCTCGAAGATCGCCTCCCGTTCCTGGGAATCAATGCCGTCGCCCCCATCCCAGAGGCAGAGCCCTGGACCGGACCGCTCTTCACCGGCTCCAGGGGGCTCCTGGGGGCTGATCCAGAGGCCTACAGGTGCTCCCGGGCGGCTGTAGCGGAAGGCGTTTTCGAGCAGGTTGGCCAGGATTTCAGCCACACTGCCGCCATCCCCCCACCAGGCGGGCAGGCGATCAGGGGCCTGCCAGGCCCGTCCCTGCAGGGCGGCGGTGGCGGCGGCTCGATCCAGCAGGGGACGCAGCAGGGCTTCCAGGGATTCGGGATGGTGGTTGTTGAGGGAGGGCGGCAGCAGCAGCGGGCTGCTGCGGGCGGCTTCCAATTGGGAGCCGCTCCCGTGGTCCGTGGCCAGGGAACCGATGGCGTCGATGTATCGGTTCATCTGGGTCTGTTCGGCCAGCAGGCTTTCCACCAGCGGGCGATGGCGGCTGTCGGGTTCGAGCCGACGCAGCAGCAGTTGGCCGAACGTCCGCAGGGCCGTCAGGGGGTTGCGCAACTGGTGCACCAGCAGGCGCAGCTGTTCGTCCTGGTTGATCAGGCGGTTGCTGAGGCGCTGCTGCTCCATCTCGAGGCAGAGCGCTTCGGTGAGGCAGCGGGCCGCAGCCTGGAGCCGATCGTGAAGGGGGGGCGACCAGGGGAGCGTTTCGCTTTCCACCCGCAGGGCTCCGAGCAGCAGCTCGCCCTGGCGCAGCGGCAGCCAGCGTTGACGTTCATCGGGCCGATAGCCCTCGATTGCCTGATCGATCGCTGGCAGGGAGGCCTTTTGGGCGGGCCACTGGCCCAGAGGTATCAGATGGGGGCGCCCTTCCGGTCCGGGGGAGGCCAGGTAAACGGCCAGGGAGCGGAGCTCAGGGCAGTCGGCGAACTGGTGGAGCTGGGCGTGCAGAAGGCTGAGAAAGCTGTTGGAGACCTGCATCTCAGCGATTCAGCCGGGCTGGGGAGACATTTTTCTGGAACCCCCTGTTGGAAATCCGGGAAAAAGTCTTAAGATGAGCGTATCGACCAATACCTCTCAGTCCGGGTGCGGACGGCAGGTCAGCGTCGGGACAGCCACGCTTGCGTTATTTCGCAGACGAGGCTACAGCAGGGGAAGTTCCGTTCCTCTTCTGTGGAGTTCCGCCATCGGCGGGCTCCGTCACCGGCGCTCGACGGCCTGGTGGTGTTGTGTTCGTCTGTTGCTTCCCCTGAAGCCAGCCGACGGCCTCGCTACCCGATCCTCCCCCGCTTGTCAGACGTTTGGGCGTTGCAGGCTTTCCCCTTTTGGGAAGGCGACCTGGGTGCGGCGGTACGGACCGCTCACCAGCCCTTGAACACCCCATCCCTCAGCCTCCCCCTCGGGAGTGGTCCTATGTCGAAGAAGCGCAAGCGGATCAGTCGCCGCCGGCTCGCTGGTCAGCGAGTTCTGGCCCATGTGCCCACCTACAACCTCGAGACCGGTGCCCACAAGCCCGTCACGGCGGCTCGTCGTTACATCGCCGATGGTGCCCTTGTGCCACCGGCCATCCTGAATGTGCGACGCAATGAGCACACCACTGATCGCTTCTTCTGGGGTGAGAAAGGTCTGTTCAGTGCCCAGTACGCCGAAGAGAACCATTTCCTCTTCCCTTCCCTGCGTCTGATTGTTGATCGCATTGGTGAGGATGTGCTGTTCGAGGGCCTCGAAGCTCTCGCCGCCGACGACTGGGAGGAAATGGAAGAGTACGAATACGCTTTCGTCTGATTCCGTATCTCCAGCAGGGTCAGGGTTCGTTGATCCCTGTCCCCGCATCGATGGCCCTGCTCCCCGGGGGACCCTGAGGGCCCCCCAGTTCTGCAATCAGGGCCTCTTCAAGGTCCATCACCTTTGGACCAGGGGATTCATCGCCGACCTCACTGGGGTCGGCTTTTGATTGTTTGGGCTTCCTGGGGGGAGGGGTGCCTGCGCTCCGCGATCCCTTTGCCGTTCGTCCCCAGTTCGTCCCGCCCCTCGTCTCGGGAATGGGCAGCTGGTCTGCGAGCGTGATCGCCAATCGCCACGGTTTGTCCCCCATGGAATCGACAGTCGATGGGTTGGGCGATCCCCAGAACCTGCTGGTGGTGTCCACCACCGTGGCCGATGGGGAATCGGCTGGGCGCCTGGCCCGGTTGGTTCTGCAGGCTCGGCTGGCCGCTTGTGTGCAGGTGGAGGCGATCGAGAGTCACTACGTCTGGGACGGAGCATTGGTGCAGGAGCCGGAACGTCGCCTGCTGTTCAAGACCACGGTGGCGGCCTATCCAGCCCTGGAGCGCCTGCTGCTGCTGGAGCATCCCTATGGGCTGCCGATGGTGGCGGCGGTGCCGATGGTGGCAGTGTCGCCGGCCTATCGAGCCTGGGTGATCGAATCCCTGAACCCATCGCCTGGCCCCGGTTGAGCGCCTGGCGGTTCTCAGCCAGCCAGGCGGCTGATGACGAAACTCCGCACGGCTGGGAGCACACGCTCATCGATGGTGTGCCCGCCCGCGAAGCTGTGCAGTTCCGCTTCACCGCCGCCCTGGCGCCAATTCCGCAGCAGCTCCTCGCTGGCTTCGTGGCGCACGATCGGATCGCTCTGGCCATGGGTGAGCAGCAGCACCGTGGCCACCTGGCGTGGCGATGCAGCGGCGGTGATCCCGACGCTGCTGCCCTCGTGGGGATAACCGCTGCAGGACACCAGACCCGCCAGGGGCAGCTCGCCGGCCACATCCACGGCCATCGCCGCTCCCTGGGAGAAGCCGAGCACCACCGTGCGCTCCAGGGGCACGCTCCTGCCCAGGGCCAGCAGGCGCTCCCGCAGGGCTGTGCGCGCTTCGGGCAGATCGGGCCAGCCGGGGGTCTGCAGGTCGTACCACTGGCGGCCAAAGCCACCGGGGTGGGGCTGGGGCGCCCGTAAGGCCACCACCTGGGTGGGGGGAGCGCCGCTCACCAGCAGATCGCCCAGGTCGAGAAGGTCGTCGGCATCGGCACCCCAGCCGTGCAGGAGCACAAGGCGCCGTTCCGCGTCCGTCGGCCCCCGTTGCAGCGACTGGGAATCGATGGGGGTGTCGTCGGTGGGATCGGGGGATGCCGGCGTCGAGGCCATGGGGAGGAAGCGTCGGGGGCTGCTGCGTAGGTTGGACCCCAGACCTTGAATCCGCCATGGCAGCCACGGCTCTCCTGAGTGTGTCGAACAAGCAGGGCCTGGTGCCATTGGCCGAGGCCCTGCTGCGGCAGGGCTACCAGTTGCTGTCGAGTGGTGGAACGGCAGCGGCCCTGGCGGCCGAGGGGTTGCCTGTCACCAAGGTGGCGGATCACACCGGCGCCCCGGAAATTCTGGGAGGTCGGGTCAAGACCCTCCACCCCCGCGTTCATGGCGGCATCCTGGCCCGCCGCTCCGATCCAGCCCATCGTGCCGATCTGGAGGCCCAGGGCATTCCCACGATTGATGTGGTGGTGGTGAATCTCTACCCCTTTGAGGCCACCGTGGCCGATCCGGGGGTGAGCTGGGAGCAGGCGATCGAGACGATCGACATCGGCGGTCCGGCCATGGTGCGGGCCGCCGCCAAGAACCACGCCGACGTCGCGGTCCTGACCAGCCCCGATCAATACGAAGCCTTCATCGCCGCCCTTGGGGCCGGTGCGGTGGATGGGGCCCTGCGCCAGCAGCTCGCCCTGGCGGCCTTCCGCCACACGGCCGCCTACGACGCGGCGATCAGCGGTTGGTTGGCCACGCAGCTCGCGTCTGCCGGGGCCCCAGCCCTCACCCTGTCGGTGCCGTTGCAGCAGACCCTGCGCTACGGCGAAAACCCCCACCAGCAGGCCCAGTGGCACACCATGCCTGGAGTCGGCTGGGGAGGGGCCCGTCAGATCCAGGGCAAGGAGCTCAGCTACAACAACCTGATCGACCTGGAGGCCGCCCTCGCCACGGTGCGCGAGTTCGGCTACGGCAACGCAACACCCTTGGGCCAGCCGGCGGCCGTGGTCGTCAAGCACACCAATCCCTGTGGGGTGGCTACCGGCAGCGGCAGCGCCGATGCCCTTCTGCGGGCCCTGGATGCGGATCGCGTGTCGGCCTTCGGCGGCATCGTCGCGATCAATGGGCCAGTGGATGGGCCCGCGGCGGAGCATCTCGCCAGCCTGTTCCTGGAATGCGTCGTGGCGCCCTGCTTTACCCAGGAGGCCCTCGAACGGCTGGCCGGTCGCAGCAACCTGCGGCTGCTGGAGTTGCCGGCCGCGGCGATCGACCGGGCCGATCGGCGGCAGCTCCGCACCCTGCTCGGAGGGGTTCTGGTGCAGGAGGCTGATGATCAGCCCAGTGATCCCAGTGCCTGGCAAGTGGTTAGCCAGCGTCAGCCCAGCGCGGAGGAGCTGGAGGACCTCGGTTTCGCCTGGCGGCTTGTGCGCCATGTGCGCTCCAACGCGATTGTGGTGGCCCGTGCCGGCCAGAGCCTCGGCATCGGTGCAGGCCAGATGAATCGGGTCGGCTCCGCCCGACTGGCCCTGGAGGCTGCCGCTGAGGGGGCCAAGGGGGCGGTTCTGGCCTCGGATGGCTTCTTCCCCTTTGACGACACCGTCAGGCTGGCCGCCAGCCATGGCATCCGGGCCCTGATCCAGCCCGGAGGAAGTGTCCGCGATGCCGATTCGATCGCCGCCTGCGACGAACTCGGGCTGGCGATGGTGACCACTGGTCGGCGCCACTTCCTTCATTGAAGCGGGCCTCAGGCCCTGGGGAGCTTCAGGTGGTGTCGGGCAGGAAGTAGCTTCGCAGGCATCGATCGGTGGCTCTCCGCCCCATGCCCGACGCCCTCGCCTTCAACCTCAACTTCCTCCATCCGTTGCTGATGGCGGGACTGCTCGCCGCCAGTGCCTACGCCATGGTGCTGGGCATCAAGGCCAAGAAGACCCGCACGGCCGACGCCGAGACCCGCAAGCAGCTGATCAAGGGGCAGTTCGCCCGTCGGCACTATCAGATCGGCAGCATCCTGCTGGCGGTGATGGTGCTGGGAACGATCGGTGGCATGGCCGTCACCTACCTGAATAACGGCAAGTTGTTCTTTGGGCCCCACCTGCTGGTGGGCCTGGCGATGACCGGCATGTTCGCGATTGCCGCCTCCCTGTCGCCGTTCATGCAGCAGGGCAACCTGATTGCCCGCAAGGTCCACGTCGGCCTGAACATGGCGGTGATGACGCTGTTTCTCTGGCAGACCCTGACCGGTTTCCAGATCCTCAACAAGATCTGGATCAATCGCTGACCTTCCGCCTCCCAGGCGGCCTGGCTGCCACGCCTGGCAGGGGCGGCCCGAGGGGCCTGGGGCGAGCGTTGGTGCAACCAGCGGGGCGCATTTCAGAACCCAGATTGTTCTGGGAGCCGGGAAGGTTTCAGAACTGGGCCCGCCGCCTCGGGGGACAGGTCAGTCCCTGGGAGGCATGAAAGTCTTCCTGCACCTTCCAGGTCAGCTTGCGGGAAATCTGTCGCACAATCTGCCGCAGCAGGTGATCGCCGCTCGTCTGCACCAGGCCCTCGGGAAGGATGGTGATCATCCCGGGTAAGCGAATCCAGACCTTGAGGTCGAGTTCCCAGCGCACCAGCGTCGACATCGCGCCCTCCTCTAGCCGCAGCGAGGCATTGAACTCAACGTCGTAGAGATCGCTGAGGTCGCCGGCGATCGGTGCCTGCGGCACCGTGACGATCCTGTAGATCCCTTCGCTCTGGGGCAGCAATTCCAGGGCGATCGTGGGCTCCACCTCGAAGCCGAAGTTTCCGTAGCGTCCCAGGGTGAGGTTGTAGCCGGAGTGGCCCAGGGCCTCCACCTTCATCGGGGCGGCACAGCGCCGGAACCAGCCCTCATGCCGATCGAGGTAGGCGGCCACGACGGTGGCGGACGACCGCATTTCCATCAGGTCGGCGAAGGTGCTGCCGTAGCAGCGCACCCGGTCGTCAGGATTGTTCCGGAGCAGGGGTCTGGGGCCGCTGAGCCCTTCCCCATCCGCATCGACCTGGGACTCTCCAGACACCTGCCCGTCCCGGGCGGCCTGCAGAACCCCCGGGGCGGTTGGCGGGCCGAAGGCCCCGATCATTGAACCGGTCACAGTGCTGGTCAACGGACTCGGAACTCCCTGGCGCCCGCACCGGACGTGACATGACTCAATGTAAAGCGCCGGAGGGCCTCGATCGGCAGCGGATGTGACAGCGGCCTGGCCCCCCGCCCGTTCAGTGGTCGCTCAGGGCGATCAGCCGCTGGATCACGTCCTCGACCACGCGGTCGGGGGTCGAAGCCCCCGAGGTGATCCCCACCCGGAGGGGACCGTCCGGGAGGAAGGGGGCCGAGGTGGTCAGCTCTCCACCGAGGGGTTTGTGTTCGATGGCATTGCTGCTGTCGATGCGCTCCGGGGTGTCGATGTGGAAGGAGCGGATGCCCCGGCTCACCGCAATCTCCTGGAGATGGGTGGTGTTGGAGGAGTTGTAGCCACCGATCACCACCAGCAGATCAAGGGGTTCATCCACCAGGGCGAACATGGCGTCCTGTCGTTCCTGGGTGGCATCGCAGATGGTGTTGAAGGCCAGGAAGTGCTCATTGAGCTCCTGGGGGCCATAGCGCTCCAGCATCGTGCGCTCGAACAGGCGGCCGATTTCCTCTGTCTCGCTTTTGAGCATCGTCGTCTGGTTCGCCACACCCACCTGAATCAGGTCGCGGTCGGGGTCGAAGCCAGGGGAGCAGGCCATGGCAAAGCGCTCCATGAAGACCTGGCGATCGCCGCGGCCCAGGATGTAATCCGAGACCATCTGGGCTTCCACCAGATCGAGCACCACCAGGTAGGTGCCGGCAAAGGAGGAGGTGGCCAGGGTCTCCTCGTGCTTCACCTTGCCGTGGATGATCGAGGTGAAGGCATGCTTCTTGTGCTTCTCAACCGTGTTCCAGACCTTCGAGACCCACGGGCAGGTGGTGTCCACGATGTGGCAACCCCGCTCGTTGAGCAGCTGCATCTCCTGCACCGTGGCTCCGAAGGCCGGCAGGATCACCACATCCCCCTGGCCGACGTCGGAGAAATCCTTCACCCCTCCATCCACCTGGATGAACAGCACATCCATCTTCCGGAGGTGATCATTCACCGATGGGTTGTGGATGATTTCGTTGGTGATCCAGATCCGCTCGGTGGGGTAATGACGGCGGGTCTCGTAGGCCATGGCCACGGCCCTCTCCACCCCCCAGCAGAAGCCGAAGGCCTCGGCCAGTCGCACGGTGAGGCGACCATGGCGCAGCTCGTAACCGTTTTCCCGGATGCTGGCCACCAGATCACTCTGGTAGGCCTCCTCCAGGCTGCCGGCCACTTCGTCGGCCCGTCCGAAGCCGCGGCGGTTGTAGCGCTCCGAATGGTGCAGGGAACGCTTGAAGGCCCGGGTATCCACAGCACGGCGTCAGGGTGCCCCTGACTCTATGGGGCCTCCGGTGTCGTCGAGGGCCCATGGGGTTCCACGCTCGCCACACCTCCCCAGTGCACGCCGTCGTCTTCGAAGCGATAGCGGCAGGGCAACACCTCCACCCCAGCCGCCAGGGCCGTCCTGAACAGGCTGCCGTAGCAGGGATCGGCGCTGTCACCCGGCGCGAAGCGACGGACGTCGTGGCGGCTCAGGCAGGGGAGCAGCACCGCTCGAGCGTCGGGCAGCAGGGCCGTCAGTTCCTCCAGGTGCTTCTGTCCCCGTTCGGTGACCGTGTCTGGGAACAGGGCTAGATCACCCAGGGTCCAGGTCGTGTTCTTCACCTCCACATAGATCGGACGGGGGTCCGGCGCTTCGGCCGCCGGGGTGAGCAACAGGTCGATCCGGCTGCGGCGGGCCACTCCGTAGGGCACCTCCGCCCGGATCGAGCCAATCGGTCCCAGCCAGGGTTCCAGCAGGCCGGCCTCGATCGTGGCCCGCACCAGGCGATTCGGTAGAGCCGTGTTCACCCCCACCCAGATGGGCTGGCCATCGCTGCCCGTTGTTTCGGCCTGTTCCCAGGTCCAGGCCAGTTTCCGAGTCGGGGAGGGGGCATGGCGCAGGCGCACCCGCCCCCCGGGATGCAGCACCCCGGTCATCGGTCCGGTGTTCGGGCAATGCACCGTCACCACCTCCCCATCCGCCAGGGCCACATCGGCTAGAAAGCGCTTGTAGCGGCGGATCAGCACCCCTTCCACCAGGGGCCCCACCGGCAGCACCAGCACCGCTTCGGCGTTGGC
>JBEINY010000136.1:0-2349 GCA_040377855.1 Prochloraceae cyanobacterium
CGCCGGCAATGTGTTGATCGATACTTTGTTGGTGCTGGTGAAACCATCGTCTAATTTGTTGCTTGGGCTACATCGATTTGATGGTTGCAGGCTGATGTCGTCTCGACACTTCTGCAGCGTGGCCATCAGAAAGGGGGCGGGGGGCCATCCCTGCGAGGTGGGCCGTCGCCCCGTCGCTGGGGGCCGATGCCGTAGCGGGCCCGAACCATGTCGATCCGGCGGTGGAAGCGTTCCCGTTGTTCCCACTCGGCCTCCCGTTCACGGCGATGGCAGTCATGGAGGCTGCGCAGGTTCTGGGCGCTCTCGATGCAGCGCCTCGAGAGCTGAATCAGCTGCAATTCCTCGTCCAGCTTCTCCCGTTCCAGTTGCTTCAGTTCCTGGAAGGCCCGCTGCAGATCGCCGCCGCCTCCAGGGGCGGCAGGGGACGCCTGGCCGTGGGCGAGCACGATCAGGCAGCCGATCAGTAGGGCGGTGCCGGCATGCCCATGGTGCGTGGTTCTGCCGGGCCCCATCAAGCCCATGGCCCCTCCCCCCAGCCATCCCGGGCGGCGCCCCGGCCATCAAGGGTTGTGGTCTCGGGATTCAGGCGTCCGTTGAGGCAGATCGTGAAGCCACTCGAGCCTGGGGGCTGGGTCGCTTCCATCGTCAGGCTGCCCCCATGGGCCCGCGCCACCCGTTCGGCGATGGCCAGGCCCAGCCCGCAGTGACCCTTGCCGCCTCGCGATGGATCGATGCGTTGAAACGGCTCCTTGGCCTGCTGAAAGCTCTGCGCAGTCAGGCCGCTTCCCGCATCATGCACCCGGATTTGAAAGTGCAGCGCATCGCTCTGGCGCAATTCCAGGCGCACGGGAGCCTGGCCGTAGCCATAGGCGTTGTCGAGCAGATTCAGCACCGAACGGATGATTGCCGTCGGCTGCACCCTCGCCTGCAGCGGCAGCAGATCGAGCACCAAACCCTGATCGTCGTAGGGGCGGCAGCTTTCCAGCAGCAAGGCATCCAGCCGCAGCGATGTGAAGGCCTCCACCTCACCACAGCTGGCGAACTGCAGAAACTGCTTGGTGATCTGTTGGATGGCGTCCAGATCGGCGGTCATCCGCTCCAGTTCCTTCCGTTGCAGCCTGACCCCAGCCGCTGGGCCATCGCCGTTGTCCACCAGAGACTCCGTGGCCAGGTTCAGCCTCACGGCGAGGCGGGTGATCGGGCTGTTCAGATCGTGGGTGATGCCGGCCAGCATCGTTCGCCTCTCCCGTTCATTGGTCTGCAGCCGGGCAAGCATGGCGTTGAAGCGTCTGGCCAGGTGACGAACCTCACTGGAGCCGGTCACGGGCACCGTGGTCTCCGAGGCCGTCGTGCCCACTCGGCCGATGGCGCCACTCAGTTGTCTCAAGGGTCGCTGCACCTCCAGCAGCAGAAACAGACCACCGGCCAGCACACTGCCGCCCAGCAACGACAGGCTGATCACCAGCGGATCCGGGCTGAATAGTCCCTGGGCTGGCAGGGGGGAAAACAGCCAGACGGGTTCCAGGGTCGAGCGGATTCGGATCCAGACCCCACGCCGCTGACCAGGGTTCGGAACCAGGGTCGGGCAATGGTGGAGTCGGGTGCAGAGTTCCTCTGACAGGCGTCTCAGTTGGCCGCCGAGGCGCTGGTCGTCGCTGGGTTCCACCGGATTGCCATCGCCGCTAACGGGCCCGGCTTTCCCATTCGACGAAGGCGCCTGCGCTCCGGGGCTGTTGGCTACCAGCAGCTGGAAGCCATTGAGCTGGGACACGGCCTCCGGCGGGTAGTGCTCCAGCGCCAGCTCCGTCAGGGCGATGTTGTGGGCGAGGATCCCGGCCATCTGCTCCACCTGGTTGCGATCGGTGCGGCTGGTGAGCAGCGTTCGAACCAGCACAAAACTGGCCAACCAGCAGAGCAGAAACAGCCCGATCAGGCGCACCAGCATCGGGCTGGGCCGCGCCGTCATCCCCGGGGGAGGCCAGCTCATGGGTTTCCTTCCGGCACAAACACATAGCCGTAGCCCCAGACGGTCTGCAGATGGATCGGGCGGCGCGGATCCCGCTCGATCAGCTTGCGCAACCGGGAGACCTGGACGTCCATGCTGCGCGGGTCGATGTCACTCAGGGGCCCGCGGGTCAGTTCAATCAGACGATCCCTGGAAAAGGGGCGTTGTGGGTTCTGCACCAACACATCCAGCAGATCAAATTAACCGCTGCTGATTCTGAGATCTTCCCCCTGGCGATAAAGCTTGCGGCGGCGGCGATCCAGCAGGCAGTCGCCGAAACGGATGCTGCCGTCGTTGCTGCTGTCCTCGACCGTGGTGACCGACTGGCGTCCCTGCTGGCGCCG
>JBEINY010000086.1:0-9032 GCA_040377855.1 Prochloraceae cyanobacterium
CAGGGCAATCACATTCCGGTCTCGGATGATCAGCAGTCCCTGCTTCCAGGTTCTGCTCCCTCTGAACCTACTGCACCAGCAGGATCGCTCCCGCCTCTGCCCTCAGTCCTTCAGGTGCTCTCAAGCTCTCGCTCATGAGCAGTCCAATAACCTAGCACACTCTTCGCTCAGTCCTTCCCGCAAGCAACCCATAGAGACTCCTTCCTCCCCCATCCACTCCTTTGCTCCAGGGCGGTGCCTGGGCTTGCTTGGCAAGGGAACGCAGGGATCCCCCATGGACCGCTCAGGACTTCCGAAGGGATCAGCCTGGGGCCCATCCCCAGAGCAGCAGGGCCCCAGCGGCCCTGGAGCCCTTGGGAGAGCGTCCACCATCAGAATCAGGGGATCCCGGGGACCCCAATCCAGCTCCGCAATCGTTACAAGTCTTTGCATGGAATGGCTTGCTCGGGTTGCTGAAGCTCCATGGCCTCCGGCGCTCCAGTCAGGGCGGCCGGAAACCTGGTTTCCATGGCAGGCAGGCCGACGCGCCCCCTCAACAGCTGTCCGATCTGTCCGGAAGGGTTGGCAGGTCGCCAGGGGCAAACGAATCGACAACAAAAAAGCCGCAGCTCACGCTGCGGCCGTTGGAAAGGATCATGGTCCTTGGGTCAAGCCCAGGGATTGTCATGACGATCAGAACAGGCCCAAGGTGAGGGACTTGTCGATCGGAAGAGCAGCGCCGATTCCGAGGTAAATCGTGAACACGGTACCAAACAGGAACGCTCCCATGGCCACTGGACGGCGGAAGGGGTTCTGAAACTTGTTGAAGCTTTCAATGAAAGGAATCAACATCAGACCCAAGGGGATCATGGTCTGAAGAGCGATTCCGAGAAGCTTGTTGGGGACGACCCGAAGGATCTGGAATACGGGGTAGAGGTACCACTCAGGAAGGATCTCAAGCGGAGTGGCGAAAGGATCAGCCCTGTCCATGAGCATGGCTGGATCGAGGACAGCCAGACCAACCAGGCAGGCAAGGGTGCCCAGAATCACCACAGGGAAGATGTAGAGGAGATCATTCGGCCAGGCCGGCTCTCCGTAGTAGTTGTGACCCATGCCCTTGGCGAGCTTCGCCCGCAGCTTGGGGTCGCTCAGATCAGGCTTCTTGAGGATGTGCATGGCACCGTTGCTGGGTGAGGGAAACGAATCTGTGATCGATGGAAAGCTGAAAGAAAGGATTCAGAGGGGACCGGAAATGCCCTGCTTGCGGATCATCAGGAAGTGCATGAGCATGAACACCGCCAGCAGCCAGGGCATCACAAAGGTGTGAAGGCTGTAAAAGCGGGTCAGCGTGGCCTGCCCAACACTTTCCCCACCTCGGAGAAGCTCAACCATGAAGTTGCCGACCACGGGAACGGCAGCAGGAACACCGCTAACGATCTTCACGGCCCAATAACCGACCTGGTCCCAGGGGAGGGAATAGCCGGTGACCCCGAAGGAGACGGTGATCACAGCCATGGTGACGCCGGTGACCCAGGTGAGCTCCCTCGGGCGCTTGAAGCCACCCGTGAGATAGACCCGGAAGACGTGCAGGATCAGCATCAGCACCATCATGCTGGCGCTCCAGCGATGGACGGAGCGGATCAGCCATCCGAAGCTCACATCCGCCATCAGGTGCTGAACAGAGGCGTAGGCCTCAGCCACCGTGGGCTTGTAATAAAAAGTCATCGCGAACCCGGTCGCGAACTGGATCAGGAAGCAGACCAGCGTGATCCCGCCCAGGCAATAAAAAATGTTGACGTGGGGGGGGACATACTTCGACGCAATGTCGTCGGCGATGTCCTGGATCTCCAGACGCTCCTGGAACCAGTCGTAGACCGGGGACGACTTTGCGGCAGGAGAGGAGTTCGCCATGCAGCTGTGGGCTTGGGTTGCGAGAGTCTACCGACCGTATCGCTCACCCTGCGAGCGCCAGCCCTGCCGTGCCCCCCCTGACTCAACCCTCTGAAACAAGCGCCCGGCCTGGTCGGGGTCATCGGAGGCTGGCTGTGTTGGTGCTGCTGACCGTCCTGCTCCAGCTCCCGGCAGGGGCATGGGCCCTCAACGATGCCCAGCAACTGGTGGTGGAGGCCTGGCGTCTGGTGAATCAGAGCTACGTCGATCCCGGGCGCTTTGAAACCGTGCACTGGAAACGCCTCCGCCAGAAGGCCCTTGAACGGCCGATTCAGTCGAGCGGAGATGCCTATGCCGCCATCGAGACCATGATCGAGCCCCTAGGGGACCCTTACACCCGGCTGCTGCGTCCCGCAGACTTCACCACCCTGCAATCGAACACCCAGGGAACGGTGAGCGGGGTCGGCCTGCAACTCGGCCAGCGGGAAGGCGATGAACGCATCCTGGTCATTGCCCCCCTCGACGACTCTCCTGCCAGCGAGGCGAAGATCCCTGGCGGTGCCGAACTGCTGCGCGTGGATGGCCGGATGGTGAGCGAGCTGGGGCTGGAGGCCACCGCCGCCCATCTGCGGGGCCCTGCCGCCAGCCGGGTTCTGTTGACCTGGCGAGGTGCGGATGGTCGCGACCACGACGTCGACCTGGAACGACGCACCATTGACCTGCGCCCCGTGAGGTACCAACGGGTGACACACCATCAGCACCCCTACGGGGTCCTGAGGATCACCCAGTTCAGCGAGCCGGTGCCGGACCTGGTGCAGAACGCCCTCCAAGACCTTGACCAGGACGGTATTGAGGGGCTCGTACTGGATCTGCGCAACAACTCGGGCGGATTGGTGGCCGCTGGGCTGGCCGTGGCCAATGGCCTCCTGGATCGGGAGCCGATCGTGGAAACGGTGAATCGGGAGGGATTCGCCTCCCTGGAGCAGGCCAGCGCCGGCCTGCTCTATGCAGGTCCGCTGGTGACCCTGGTGAATGGCGGTACTGCCAGCGCCAGCGAGATCCTGGCGGGAGCCCTGCAGGACAACGGCCGCTCGCCCCTGCTGGGCAGCCGGACCTTTGGCAAGGGTCTGATCCAGACGCTCATCCCCCTGGGGAATGGCAGTGGATTGGCCGTGACGGTGGCCCGCTATCGCACCCCTGCCGGCCGCGACATCCAGCACCTCGGGATCGAGCCCAATCAGGTGCTGCCCCAACCGGAACCCCTGGCACCGGGGGGCGAACAGGACCCGTGGCTGGAAGCGGCCCTGACCACCCTCGATGCGACGGCAGCAGACCGATGAGCAGCCGCACCTACCACGATCCGCTCCACGGCGCGATCCGCCTCGATCGGGACGATCCGGTGGAGGCCATGGCGATGGATCTGATCGACAGCGCCCCCTTCCAGCGGCTACGGCGGATTCGACAGCTTGGTCCTGCCTTTCTGACCTTTCACGGAGCGGAATCGAGTCGCTTCACCCATTCCCTTGGGGTGCTGCAGCTGGCCCGACTGGCCCTGAACGGCCTGGTGCGCCACCAGCCGCAGCTGCAGGAACATCGGGATCTGCTGCTCGCCTCGGCCCTTCTGCATGACATCGGCCATGCCCCCCTCAGCCATTCCGGCGAAGAGATGTTCGGGCTCCACCACGAGGCCTGGTCGGCACGGCTGATCCGGGAACATCCCCAACTCTGCGATCGCCTGGAGGCCCACCGGCCCGGCCTGGCCGAGGACGTGGCCGATCTGCTCGCCAAGGGCAGGGCCCGGTGCCCCGCGATCAAGGCCCTGGTGAGCAGCCAGCTCGACTGCGATCGGCTCGATTACCTGATGCGGGATGCCTACAGCACCGGCATGAGCTATGGGCGGATCGACCTCGAACGCATCCTGGGCGCCTTCACCCTCACCCCCGATCAGTCCCTGGCGATCCACCCCAAGGGGCTGATGGCGGTTGAGCACTATCTGGTGGTGCGGAACCTGATGTACCGCAGCGTTTACAACCACCGCCTCAATGTGGTGTGCAACTGGCTGCTCAGCCAGGTGATCAAACTGGTTCGCCGCCTCGGGCCAGACGGCATCCAGGCCGATGCGGTGATGGCGGAGTGGCTCTGGGGCCAGGACAACCTGGGGATCGAGGCCTTCCTGGCCAACGATGACCAGCGCACGGGGTACCACCTGATGCGTTGGCGGGAGGAGGGACCGCCTCCGCTGGCAGAACTCTGCGGCCGTCTGCTCGATCGTCGCCTGCTGAAGGCCACCGAGGTGACTGGCCTCGACAACGGCCAAAGACTGGCTCTGCTGGCCAGCGCCCAGCGACTGAGCAGTGCCGCAGGCTTTGATCCAGCCCTCCATTGCGGACTGCGTCAACGGCAAAGTCGGGGCTATCACCCGTACCACGGTGGTCTGAGGCTCTGGGATGGGGTGCGACTCCAGGCCCTGGAGCAGCACTCCCCCCTCGTGCACAGCCTCAGCCACAGCAGTGAGATGGCCTGGCTGATCCACCCGGGAGAGATCAGCCTTGACCTCCGCCGGGAACGGGATCAGCTGGCGCCCCCTAAGTTGGGCCCTCCTTTGCCCCGGGGAACGGCCTGATGGCAGCCGAGCTGAGCCAAGCCGCCGGAGTAGTCGTACAGCGGCTTCGGCTGAGGGACCAAACCGATGGCCCCCTCGGAGCCCTGGCAGAGCTGAGGCAGACCCTCGAGACTCCCCTTGCATCCGGGCCTCACCCCGGCCCAGGGGCTGGCCAGAAGCCGGTCCCTGGCCCCGTGGAACTGGACACGGGATCCTGGCGTCTGGATGGGCGCCAGCTGGAGGAGATTGAACAGCTGCTGGAGAGCCATGGCCTGAGCCTGGTTGCCCTGGCTGGCGATCACCTGGACACGAGGGTGGCCGCCGCTGGCCTCGGTCTGCCGATTGCTCCCTCTCCCAGGGCCTCAGAACCGCTGAACGGCCGGCAGGGGCCCCATCGCGAAGACGGGGATGCACCCAACCCCCTCGATGGACCCTTGCATCTCCACCGCGGCACCCTGCGCTCCGGCGACCACCTGGAGGTGGAGGGATCCCTGCTGCTGCTGGGAGATGTGAACCCGGGCGCCTCGGTTCGGGCCAGCGGCCATGTGCTGATCTGGGGGCGCTTGCGGGGAACGGCCCATGCCGGCAGTCTTGGCCACGCAGACGCCCGGATCATCGCCCTGCAACTACGCCCCCTGCAGCTCCGGATCGCCGATGCCGTTGCCCGCGGGCCTGAGGGCGTGCCACCTCAGGGTCTGGCGGAAGAAGCCTCCCTGGCGGACGGCGTGATTCAGATCCGACCGGCCTCTCCAGGCTGGCCCCTGGGTGAACCTGGCCTGCGAAGGCCTATCGACTGACCAGACCAAGCCCGCCGAACACGCCTGCCACCACCATGAACCAGAGGGGCGAGATGCGGGTGAACAACATCAAGCCGCAGGCGACGATCGAAATCAGCAGCGCCGGGGCCGTCTGGTCGGAGGTCTGCACGATCTTCAAACCGACGGCAAAGAGGATGCCAAGGGTGATCGGGCCGAGGCCGCGCTCAAACGCGATCCGCCACGGAGAGCCGGCCATGCGGTTCCAGCGCAGGCAGGCCGCCACCATCAGCAGACTCGAAGGCAGCAGGATCGCCACTTCAGCCATCACGCCACTGAGCAGCCCCCAGAAAGGGCCTTCAGGCCAGCCCGCCCCAAGACCGATCAGACCGACAATCATCGAACTGGGACCTGGGGCCGCCTCGGCGATGGCATAGAGATCGGCGAACTGGGCTGCTGTGAGCCAACAGAACTGATCCACACTGATGTGGTGGTATTCCGTGAGCAGGGTGTTACCACCGCCCAGAGAAAACAGCGACAGCGACAGAAACTGCCAGATGACCTGCAGGAGATGGGTCCAGTCGTTGACGGTGACTGGCTGACAGGTATTCAGCAGCGGCAAGAACGTCAAGAAGCTCATCTCTCCGGGGTTGCATCAGAGGAACGGGGCCAGTACCAGGCCATGGCCAGGGGACCGCCGAGCAGAACGACAGGCACCAGCCGCACATGAAAGAACTCAATCGCCAGCAGGGTTGCCAGGGCCAGCAGCAGGCCCATTCGATCGTGTCGATAGGACGGCAGGATCTTGAAGCCAATCGACAGGGCCAGACCGGCTGCCGCGGCCACGACGCCGGAGAGCACCCGATCGATAGCGGGGACGGTATGAAACGAGAAATAGAGGTATCCCAGCCCCATCAGCAGGGTGAAGGGCACCAGGAGCATGCCGGCCAGGCAAACGAATGCGCCCTTCAAACCATGGAAACGGGTGCCCACATAGATGGCGAGATTGATCTGATTAGGACCAGGAAACAGGCGCGCCACGGTCAGACCGGTGAGAAAAGCCTCGTCATCCAGCCAACGCCGCTGATCAACGAGGATCCGCTGGCTCCAGGCGGACAAGCCCCCACCAAAGGCCGACAGGGCCACCTGCAGCATGCCGATGAAGAGATCGCCCAACCCTGGCGTCGGCGCTGAGTCGTCACTGCCGACCACGGGGTCTGGAGCTGGGACTGCCATCAATCGTGCACGAAGTGGGGATCGGGAGGCAGCTCCCCAACCTCATGAACGGAGGGATCCAGGGGATCGGGAACGTGATAACGGTCGGACTCCCGCCAATCGTTTTCAAAGATGGCCCGCAGTCGATCCACGACATGGGGAGCGTCGATCTCGATGCCGAGCTCCCGACGCAGATCAAAGGCGCTGCGGTCGATGTTCATCGAACCGGTCTGGCAATAGGTGCCATCCACCAGGATCAGCTTGGCGTGAAGCTTGAGATGCTTCTGGCGCCGGATCTTGACGCCGAAACGCTGCATGATCCGCAGGGACGAAAAGGTGTCATAGATGTCCCAGTCGCTGATGCCATGTTTGCCGCCGCAGAGGACCCTCACCTTCACGCCCCGCTCCCGGGCAGAGATGATGCGATCGAGAATCACGGCATCGACGAACTTGGGGTGCTGGATCCAGAGGGTCCGGGTGGCAGCATCCACGATCCGCGCCATCTGACCGCGGCTGTGAAAACTGCTCCAGACAAGACCGGTGGCCAGGTCAGGGGAGAAAAAGCTGCGGTCCCAGTCGGCCTCGAATCCGGCAATCACCTGGGCTACCGCGGCCCCCGAGGTGGTGACGATGCCGTAGTCGCGGGTCTGCTCGAAATACTTATCAGCCAGGTTGAAGGTGGCGATCAGGGCGCGTTCACCGTCGATCACCATCGATTTCTCATGGGTGACGGGGAACGCCTCACTGGTCCAGGCCACGTCGATACCCCAACCCTGAAGCAAGGCGTGGGTGTCATCGTTCCAGCGATCGCCGCCGGAGGTGTGGGGATTGAGCATGACCCGCACCTCCACACCGCGGCCATGGGCGCGCTGAAGGGCCTCCAGCACAGCCGGGGACTGGAGCTTGAACTGCTTGAGAAGGAGCTGGCTCTGGGCCTGATCGATCAGCTCGACCACGGCCGCTGCGCCGTCATCCGGCATCACCAGAAGCCGCTGTTGATGAACCGACTCGGTGGGCATCGGGGGTAGGGGAGATGGCCCGTTGTACCGCCTGGAGGAGGTCATTGCACGCAGCTGGAGCAGCTGGGCTTAGCCTGCTTGGACCACGACCGGTGCCGTGAGCTCCACCCAGACGCGCTACATCCTGATCTGCTCAGGCAAAGGTGGGGTCGGCAAGACGACGCTCACCGCCAATCTCGGCATTGCCCTGGCCCGCCAGGGTGAGAAAACGGCCGTGATCGATGCTGATTTCGGTCTGCGCAATCTCGACCTGCTGCTGGGCCTTGAGAACCGGATCATCTACAACGCCCAGGACGTGCTGGCGGAGACCTGCCGGCTGGACCAGGCCTTGGTGCGCCACAAACAGGAGCCGAATCTGGCCCTGTTGCCCGCCGGCAGCTCGCGCATGCTCGATTGGTTCACCCCCGACGACATGGTGAAGATCGTCGGCCTTCTAGGGGATCGTTTCAATTACGTGCTGATCGATTGCCCGGCCGGCATTGAATCCGGTTTTCGCAATGCCATGGCGGCCGCCCGCGAAGCGATCGTGGTCACCACTCCAGAGGTGTCTGCCGTCCGGGATGCAGACCGGGTGATCGGTCTGCTCCAGAGCGAGGGGATCAAGCCCGTGCAACTGGTTCTGAATCGGGTCCGTCCCAAGATGATCGCCAACCAGGAGATGCTCGGGATCGATGACGTCACCGACATCCTGGCCCTGCCACTGCTGGGTCTAGTGCTGGAGGATGAGCAGGTGATCGTCTCCACCAACCGGGGGGAACCGCTCACCCTCAACGGCAGCGGCTCGCCGGCAGCCAGGGCCTACACCAATGTCGCCCGACGCCTGCGCGGGGAAGACGTGCCCCTGATCGATCCCGCCCGGGAGAGAAGAGGGCTGCGAGCCAAGATTGGTCGCCTGATGCAAACCAAGATCTTCTGAACGCGATGACCCTGCGCGATGTCATCAACCGCCTGCTGGGCCGCCAGCCCACCAGTGCCACCACCGCCCGCGAGCGCCTCCAGCTTGTGCTCGCCCACGACCGCAGCGATCTCAACCCTGAGCTGCTCGAAAAGATGCGTCTCGAGATCCTGGAGGTGGTTTCCCGTTATGTCGAAATCGACCTCGAGGAAGGGGATGTGACCCTCGAAACGGAAGATCGGGTCACCGCCCTGGTGGCCAACCTGCCGATCAAGGGCTTGCGGCTGAAAAATCCTGATCCCTCCCGCATCGCAACGGCCTGAGAGGGGGCGGGGAACCCTGGGAGCAATCGCCCCTGGATGCCATGGCCAACCCGGATCGCCCCCCCTGCACCGACTCCGTCACTCCTGCCGAGGAGAAGGTGCTCCATGCCCTGATGCAGGGGCTGAGCAATCGGGCCATTGCCAGCACTTTGGTGCTCAGCTGCCGCACAGTCGAGAGCCACATCTCCCACCTGCTCGCCAAAACCGGTTGTCGCAGCCGCACACAACTGGCCCTGTGGGGTCTGAGTCGACCGATAAGGTGAGCCCATGCCGGCTTAGCTCAGTGGTAGAGCAGCGCTTTTGTAAAGCGAAGGCCATCGGTTCAAATCCGTTAGCCGGCTTCACCAGTCCCCA
>JBEINY010000059.1:0-12383 GCA_040377855.1 Prochloraceae cyanobacterium
ACTGGCCGCGCTCCTGCCCAATGTGGCCAATGCCCAGGTGCTGGTGGAGGAAACCGGGCACGAGCTCCTCTTCCTGCATCGCGTTGTGGCCGGTGGGGCCAGTCGCAGCTACGGCATTGAGGCCGCCCGGCTGGCAGGGGTACCCGCCCAGGTGGTGCAACGGGCCCGGCAGGTGCTGGATCGCATCGAAGCGAACAGCCACGTGGCCGTGGGCCTGGAGCAACCGAACCGAACACATCGCAGCAGCCAGGTGGCCTGATCAGGCCTGATCCCTCCCCAGCCAGGCATGCCGGAGCAGGGCGTTGGCGGCCGCCGCCACCAGACCCGCCCCACCCCTGCTGCCCTCCAGTCGAATCTGGGGGAGGCCACTCTCGGCCAGGTGGCGCTTGCTCTCGGCGACGCCCACAAAACCGACGGGCATGCCAATCACCAGATCGGGGGCCTGCCACCGGGCCCCTGGCCGCCAGACCAGATCCAGCAGCCGTTCCAGAGCCGTTGGGGCACTGCCGATCAGCACCACCAGGGGGCGCGATCGGACACCACCGGGATCGCTGAGCTCCGCCAGGGCCCGGTCGATGCCCCGGGCGGCGCGGGTGCCGGCGATGGGCGCCTGGGATGGGGCCCAGTCAAGAACGGAGCTGACCCGGTTGCCGAAGGTGCGCCTGGCCATCGGCGCGACGGCTGCCGCTGCCATGGCGGTGTCGGTGAGGATCACGGCACCGGCCGCCAGGGCCTCCAGGCCCCGCTCACAGGCCCCAGGGCTGAAGCGCAGCTCAGAAGCAAGGCTGAGATCACCACTGCTGTGCACCAGGCGCTCAAGCACCTCCGACTGGATTGGATCAAGGCCTGGGTCGCCCAGCCATTCGCGGATCCGGCGGATGCTCTCACTGAAGATCGGATGGTCGAAACCGGCCCCGACGGCTGATTCAGAAGCTGATTCAGACATCGACTGCGGCGCCACCGGAGATGGAGGCCCTCCTGCAGCCACACCCTCCCTGGCGATCCCACAACCCTCTCCATCGGCTCGATCCGCCATCTCCAGCCCTGCCGCTGACGCCAGCCTATGGAGACCAGGGCAGACTCATCGCTGTTCGTCGCCCCGACCCCGAGGGTCCATGCCGATCCACCTCTTCTGGGGCGATGACACTGCCGCCCGCGAACGGGCGGTGGGGGCCCTGATCGAGGCCCTGGTGGATCCCAGCTGGAGCAGCCTCAACCTCAGCCGGCTGGATGGCAACGATCAGGAGCAGGCCGCTCGGGCCCTGGAGGAGGCCCGCACACCACCCTTCGGCGCCGGCGCCCGTCTGGTGGTGCTCCAACGCAGTCCGTTCTGCGACAAGTGCCCGACGGAGCTGGCCAGCCAGCTGGAGGCCACCCTGCCCCTGATCAGCAACGACGCCCATCTGGTGCTGGTGAGCCCAGGAAAGCCTGATGCCCGACTCCGCACCACCAAGGCCCTGAAGGCAGTGGCGGAGGAGCGCAGCTTCAGCCTGCCAGCGATCTGGGACGGGGCCGGCCAGGTTGAGCTGGTGCAGCGCACCGCCCGGGACCTGGGGCTCCGCCTCGAACCTGCAGCCGGCGTGGCCCTGGCCGATGCCATCGGCAGCGACAGCACCCGCCTGAGCAGTGAACTGGAAAAGCTCTCCCTCTACGTGGGTGACGCGGCGATCACCGCAGCGGCGGTGCACGATCTGATCGGCAGCCAGACCACCAGCAGCCTCCAGGTCGGTGATGCCCTCCTGGACGGTCGCCTGGCCGATGCGATCGCCATGGTCGACGCCCTGCTGACGGCGAACGAACCGGCGCTGCGGATCGTGGCGGCGTTGACCAGTCAGGTGAGGGGCTGGCTCTGGGTCGGCCTGCTGGAGCGCAGCGGCGAACAGGACGTGGGCGTGATCGCCAAGGCCGCCGGGATCGGCAATCCAAAACGGATCTATGTGATGCGCAAGCAGATCCGCGGCCACGCGGCGGGAGTGTTTCTGACCCTGCTCCATCAGCTGCTGGAGGTGGAAGCCGCCCTCAAACGGGGGGTTGAGCCCGGGGATGCCTTCCGGGACGGACTCCTGACCAGCCCAACCTGATCGCCGGCGTCAAAACCCGGCCGACCGGGAAACGACACCTCAGACACCGCCGGTGAGCTCCAACGGATAATCAGCGAATCTCACGCACCAACGGCTGGCATGGCCCTGCTGGTTCAGAAATTCGGGGGCACCTCCGTCGCCGACGTGCAGCGGATCCAGGCCGTGGCGCGTCGCATCGCCACGAGCCGTGACGCCGGCCATGACCTGGTGGTGGTGGTCTCGGCCATGGGCCACACCACGGACGAACTGACCGGGTTGGCCCGGGCGATCAGCCCCGATCCACCCCAGCGGGAAATGGACATGCTGCTGGCCACGGGCGAGCAGGTCTCGATCGCGCTGCTGTCGATGGCCCTGCATGCGATCGGCGTGGCAGCCGTGTCGATGACCGGCCCCCAGGTGGGGATCGTGACCGAATCCGCCCACGGACGGGCCCGGATCCTGGAAGTGCGCACCGACCGCCTGCGGCGGCGCCTCAGCGACGGCCAGGTGGTGGTGGTCGCCGGCTTCCAGGGAACCAGCAGCGGCAGCGGCGGTACCCCCGAGATCACCACCCTCGGTCGCGGTGGCTCCGACACCTCCGCCGTGGCCCTCGCCGCCGCCCTCGGGGCCGACGCCTGTGAGATCTACACCGATGTGCCCGGGGTGCTCACCACCGATCCACGGCGGGTGGCCGATGCCCAGCTCATGGAGGCGGTGAGCTGCGACGAAATGCTGGAACTGGCCAGCCTCGGCGCGGCTGTTCTCCATCCAAGGGCCGTGGAGATCGCCCGCAACTACGGCGTTCCCCTGGTGGTGCGCTCCAGCTGGAGCGAAGCTCCGGGCACACGCCTGACCAGCAGCCACGGGCGTCCGATCGGCCAGGAGGGGCTGGAGCTGGGAAAACCGGTGGACGGTGCGGAGCTGGAAGCGGGACAGGCCGTGCTGGCCCTCTCCCATGTGCCCGACCAACCCGGGGTGGCCGCCGACCTGTTCGAGGCCCTCGGCCAGGCTGGCCTGAACGTGGATCTGATCGTGCAGGCCACCCACGAGGGCAGCAGCAACGACATTGCCTTCACCCTTGACGAGGCCCAGCTGCCCCAGGCCCGCCAGATCTGCGAAGCCCTGCTGGCGGCCATGGGAGCTGACGGCGCCCACCTGAAGGCGGAAGCGGGCATGGCAAAACTGAGCATCTCGGGGGCCGGAATCATGGGCAGGCCAGGCATTGCCGCCCGCCTGTTCGACACGCTCGCCCGCGGCTCGATCAATGTGCGCATGATCGCCACCAGCGAAGTGAAGGTGAGCTGCCTGGTGGCAGGCGACCAGGGCGCCAAGGCCCTGCGGGCGGCAGCCGAGGTGTTTGAACTGGCAGACCACCAGCTGCGGCACAACCCGACCCGGTGCGACCTGGGAGATCCGGCGGTGCGCGGCGTGGCCCTCGACCGCGACCAG
Source organism: Prochloraceae cyanobacterium (assembly GCA_040377855.1). Taxonomy (GTDB): domain Bacteria; phylum Cyanobacteriota; class Cyanobacteriia; order PCC-6307; family Cyanobiaceae; genus CAIXOZ01. The sequence continues at coordinate 3,510 of JBEINY010000059.1, forward strand.
GCCCAGGTGACCGTGCGCCAACTGCCCGACCGCCCTGGAACAGCGGCGGCGGTTTGCAGGGCCCTGGCGGAGGCCACCATCAGCCTCGATGCGATCGTGCAATCGGAGCGCACCCACGGCCGCGGCGACAACCTGAGCCGGGATCTCAGCTTCACCCTGCGCCGGGATGATCTCGGCCGCGCCGAACAGGCCCTGGCACCGCTTTTAGGCCAATGGCCAGGCGCGCGGTTTGAACAGGGCCAGGCGATCGCGCGGGTGAGTGCTGTCGGTGCCGGCATGCCCTGTACCCCAGGCACGGCCGCCCGCATGTTCCGGGCCCTGGCGGAGGCGGGCATCAACATCGAGATGATTGCCACCAGCGAAATCCGCACCAGCTGCGTCGTGGCTGAAGATGATGGCGTCCGGGCCCTGCAATGCGTACATAGCGCCTTTGGCCTGGGCGGAACCGAAGTTCACCGGGCTGAAGGCAGCGAAGCTCCGATCTGAGCGTCAGGGCCAACGGGCAGCCTGGAGGCCCATGGGCCTCGGGCATCAACGTTGAGGAATGCAGGTCCCATGGTCCCGCGGCCCCAAAGCCCTCAGGCCCGCCCCACCAATTTCTGACGCAGTTTCTTGATCCGATCGCGCAGGTTGGCGGCCTCCTCGAATTCAAGATTCTTGGCCGCCACCTTCATCCGATCCTCGAGCTGGGTGATCAGTTCCGGCAGGGATTCAAGGGGGACAGCATTGTGTTCCGCCTGCTCACTGGCCTGCTCGAGCTGTTCATCGGTGAGCCGACGGGACACCTCCAGAAAGGAGAGGATCGAATTACCGGCCCGCTTGCCGGCTGGGCTGGGGGTGATGCCGTGCTCCTGGTTGTAGGTCATCTGAATGGCACGACGACGCTCCGTTTCCGAAATCGCCTTAGCCATCGAATCGGTGAAGTTGTCGGCGTAGAGCAGCGCCTTACCTTCCACATGGCGGGCTGCCCGACCGATCGTCTGAATCAGGGAGCGCTCAGCCCGCAGAAAACCTTCCTTGTCGGCATCGAGGATCGCCACCAGGGAAACCTCCGGCAGGTCCAGACCTTCCCGCAGCAGATTGACCCCGACAAGCACGTCATAGGCACCGTTGCGCAGATCCTGAATGATTTCAATCCGTTCAATCGAATGGATCTCCGAATGGAGATAGCGCACGCGAACGCCATGTTCTGCGAGATAGTCGGTGAGATCCTCGGCCATCCGTTTGGTCAAGGTCGTCACCAGCACCCGCTCCTGCTTATCGGCACGGGAGCGGATCTCCCCAAGCAGATCATCCACCTGACCATCGGTGGGACGCACCTCGACGATCGGATCGAGGACGCCGGTGGGACGGATCACCTGCTCGACCACCTGCCCGTTGCTCTGGGCCAACTCCCAGGATCCCGGAGTGGCGCTTACGAAAATGGTCTGGCGGGCCTTGTCCCAGAACTCAGTCCCCTTGAGGGGGCGGTTATCAGCCGCTGAGGGCAGACGGAATCCGTGCTCAATCAGCACCTGCTTACGGCTCTGATCGCCGTTGTACATCGCCTGAAGCTGGGAGCAGGTGACGTGGCTTTCATCAACCACCAGGAGCCAATCGTCGGGAAAATAATCAATCAAACATTCGGGCGGAGTTCCGGCCACACGACCGGCCAGGTGACGGGCGTAGTTTTCCACCCCATTGCAAGACCCCACCTGCTCGAGCATCTCAAGGTCGTAGGTGGTGCGTTGTTCCAGGCGCTGGGCCTCCAGGAGTCGGCCCTGACCCTGAAGATGGTCGAGGCGTTGGCGCAGCTCCAGACGAATCGCCTTGATCGCCTCCTCCAGCCGCTCCTTCGGTGTCACGAAGTGCTTGGCGGGATAGATGTTGATTTCCTCGAGGCTCTTGAGAATCTCACCCGTGGTTGGATCCACGTAGCGGATCGCCTCAATGTCATCTCCGAAAAGCTCAATCCGCACCAAGCGGTCTTCATAGGCAGGACCGATCTCTAATACATCGCCACGAACCCGAAAGCGGCCGCGGGAGATCTCCAGATCGTTGCGGGAGTACTGATTGTTCACGAGCTCCCGCAGGGCACTGCGGAGGTCGAGGGTTTCTCCCACGCGGAACTTCACCGCTGCCTTCAGGTATTCGGAAGGGATTCCAAGACCGTAGATGCAGCTGATTGAAGCAACAACGATGACGTCTCGCCTCTCAAACAACGACCTCGTCGCGGAGTGACGCAGCATGTCGATCTCCTCGTTGATCGACGCCGTCTTCGCGATATAAGTATCAGAAACAGGCACATAGGCCTCTGGCTGATAGTAGTCGTAATAAGAGATGAAATATTCAACGGCATTGTTCGGGAAAAACTCCCGCAGCTCATTGCAGAGCTGGGCGGCGAGGGTCTTGTTATGGGCAAGCACCAGGGTGGGCCGTCCGGTGCGAGCGATCACATTGGCGATCGAGAAGGTCTTGCCGGTGCCGGTGGCACCCAGCAGGGTCTGGTAGCGCTCACCCCCCTCTACACCGTCGGTGAGGGCCGCAATCGCGGTGGGCTGATCGCCCTGGGGGGTGTAGGGGGCCTGGAGCTGGAACAACATCCATCCATTGTGGAACCTGGGACCGGTCACCGGTTGCTCCCTTGGGACAGCCCCTTAGGCTGTCGCTCACGCCATTCCCAACCATGACCTGGAGCCACGGGTACTTCGCTGAAAGCGGCTACACCTATGGCTTCTACCCAGAGCAGTCACCGGAGATCATCGCCCTGGCGGCCCTGATCAATGGTCATCGCCCCCCGGACCTCGGAGCACCCTTCCGCTATCTCGATCTGGGCTGCGGCCAGGGCTTTCACCTCTGCCTGCTGGCGGCCTGTTATCCCCATGCCAGCTTTGTGGGGATCGATCTCAATCCTGAACACATCGCCCATGGACGCCATCTGGCAGCCAGGGCTGGCTTGAACAACGTCCAGTTCCTGCGCGGCGACTTTGTCCGACTCGCCCAGGAACCACCAACCTGGGCCCCCTTCGACATCGCCAGCGCCCACGGCGTCGCCACCTGGGTGAGCCCGGATGTGCGCGCCGCGATGGTCACCCTGGCCGGCCGTCTGGTGCGGGAAGGCGGCCTCTTTTACGTCTCTTACAACACGATGCCGGGCTGGCTGGGGATGGTGCCCTTTCAGCACGCTGTCAACAGCTTCCAGAGCCGGGAATCGGCCGGAGCCGAATCCCTGAAAGCCGCCGCAGCCTTCTTCTCATCGCTGCAGGAGGCCTCCGCCAACCTGTTTCAGTACCAGCCCGATCTGGCGGCCCGCCTGGCCCTGCTGCCGCGCCAGGACGGTAGCTATCTGCTGCAGGAATACAACCATCAATGCTGGCAGCCTGCCTTCGTGGACAGCATGATCAATGATCTTGGAGCCGGGGGATTCAGTTATCTGGGTTCGGCAACCTTGCCGGAGAACTTCGACGGCCTGATGCCACCAGCCCAGAGGGATCTGGTCAAAGCCCAAGCCGACAGGGCCCTGGCAGAACTATGCCGTGACCTGCTGGTCAACAAGGGATTCCGGCGGGATGTCTATGCCAAAGGGCGCGATCCGATCTGGCGTCGGGAGATGGAACTCAGCCTCGACAAATTGCGGGTCACGAGTCTGGTGGCTGTTGATCAGCTCGCGGACGAGTCCCTGACGTTCAAGACAACGATGGGCGAGATCAAAGGGAACCCCGACTACTTCAGAAGCCTGCTGAAGGCGATGGAATCCGGTCCGATCAGCATCGGGGAATTGCGCAGGGATCTGAATCCCCAACCGGAGGCGGAACGAAACGGAGATAGCGACCGAGCCGTGCAGGCCCAGCTGCTGCAGAACCTCGGGCTCTGCCTGCAGGCTCGCCTGGTAGGGCTGGTGCCGTTGGCCAATCCAGATCCAAGCCCTGCCCAGCGCTTCAATCGGACGATCACCGAAGCGATCACCGCCGGAGCTCCCTATCAGGCCCTGGCCCTGCCGCTCGTGGGCAATGGCCTGATGCTGGGCGACCTGGAACTGTTGATCCTGGAGCAGACCCGCAAAGACCGACCCGATCAACTGTCGGAGAACCTGAGACTCAACCTGAACCGGCTGGGACGAAACATCAGCCAGGACGGAGTACCGCTCGAAGGTGTGACCCTGCAGACGCGTCTGAACGCCCTGATCGACGAAGTGGTCGAACGGCGTCTGCCCCTGCTGCGACGTCTTGGAGCCTGGGCCTGAACTCAGATGGCTCGACCCAGGTCGGCCGTGGGGACATCGATGTTGATCACCGTGCCGAACACCGTGGGCACCGCAATTGTGACCCGCTCCAGCACCGGAGTGGGGGCTTCGGCAGGGAGAGTGCGGGCGAGAGCTTTCCGATCGACCACCACATCGAGGGATGTCAGTCCCTGATCAGGACCCAGGGCCTGGGCACCGGTGGGCTTCCGATGAATCGCCTGAAGCCTCAGACCCTGCGGCGGGGTGTATTGGCCCCTGTTGTTTCTCGACAACGCCACATAGGGCTGGGAATTGAACTGATAGCCCGAAATCTGGAGATCATCCAAGCGCACGGGAGACGTCGGGAAGCCAACCAGACGGCTGCGAGGGATCGAATAGGCCTGCAAACTCACCCCAGACCCCAGCGCCTCCTGGGGCAAGGATGGGCCGCCATGACCGACCCGCAGGATGGAAGGGTGGACGACAGGAAATTCCACCGACGCCGGCGTGTAGTCGTGGGCTCCGGGGAAACCAATCCTCATCCCATTGGAGTTTTCTGTCTGCTGCGTGGGTTGCTGCGACAACGCATCATCTCCAACGCCGGATCCGGAAGCCTGGGCAAGCAAGCCAAAACCAAAACTGACATCACTGGTCAGTTCCGATGGGGAGAAGGCGAGGAGAAGTTCTGAAACAGCCTCACCGGAGAGGGGAGCGGAGAAGCTCAGAGAATCGGCATCTGAGGCCGTGGGCTCAACGGGGATTCTCCAGGCGACGGTCTGCGGGGCTGGGGCAAGCTGAATGTAATTACCAAGACTCTCCACAGGGGCTTTCTCCTGGGGAGGCTTGAGGTCTAGCGGAGGCTGCAGAACATTCAGCAGGTGATCAAAGGGATAAAAAGCAGGCTCCGGAGCCGGGGGCGCCGGAGGAACATTTGAGACAAGATATAGAAACTGATTGCCATTGACGTAAGGGGCCGTCTGCATCGTGACGTTGTAGGCAGTCTGATATTGGACGCCAAAACTATTCAGCAATGATTCAGCCGGGGTTGCCAGGTTATTCGTCCAGGGGGCATAGGACCAGACGAGCCAGCGGCTGTTGTTGGCGGTGACGTTCTGAAGGTTGAGAACAGAACCGCCCTCAATCCCACCAGGCATCGAAGAATTGACGCTGGTTGTCCCCTGCAGGGCAATGGCGGCTGCCGTCTGCACGGAATTGAAGCTATTGGGATTCAGGGAATCCCAACCATTGACGTTGATTGTGGCAGCATTGAGGTTGAGCGTCCCCGTGAGCACAGTCACGGTCAAGAACGGGGTTTGCAGGCCAACATCCAGGCCGAAACTCACCGAAGCCCCTGGCGCCTCGATCGTCAGATGGCCGGGCTGGCCCGAAGGATCCAGATCAACGGTCCCGGCAAAACTGATCGGCCCACCGGCCGCAAATCTGGTGTTCTCCCCAGAGGAAGAATTGATGAAAACATTCTCGCCATAGGATTGGGATCCAGTGGTTTTGATCAAGCCGCCCGTTCCACCATTCGCCAGAATCTCCACCCTGTTCGTCGAGGACGGCAGTCCATCGGTGAACACGCTCTCAAGCGCGACCTGCCCGCCGAGGTGTTCACCGAAATGGGTCAGACCTTGGGTGTAAATCGCCAGAGATTGCTGACCAGCCGTCGTGCCATCAACAGGCCCATCAAACCAAATGTGGTAAAAAGAACCATTGGATCCGTTGCTGGTGAGTACCGTATCGGCACCGAGCCGAACTCCGAGCAATTCGTTGTATGTTTGCTCATAGAGTGTGGTGATCGAACCACCACTCAGCAACACGGTACCCGGCTGATCGGTGGTGATGCTGGTGAGGGGACTCGCACTGTTGCCAACCCGACCCGCCAAGGTGGTGAGGCCCGAGGTGTTGATCACCAGAGCGCTGCTGAGGGCGCTCGTTGCATCAACGGCGCCAGAGAATGTGATGGCACCGCCCTGATCACTCTGAAGCAATAGACTTCCGCCAAGATTTGCATTCTCGCCGTAGACTTGATCACCAGTGGTCTGAACACGTTGTCCATTGAACTCAACCGTACCGCCTGCATCGGTGTGAATGCTTGCCAGGGGAATGGCGGTGCTGCCAAAGAAACCAACAGTGCCATTAAAAATGGTGGCACCAGATGTATTGATCGCTAAGTCATAGGCGGTGGTTGGGCTTGTCAGGGTTTTGGCGAATGAAATTGCCCCCTTGTTGGTGCTCGTGAGGGTGGTGTTGGCCAGTAACTCAACGGGACTGGCATAGGCCTGCTGATTGGTGGTCGTGATCGAGCCACCGGCTAGCTTCGTGATGCCCGTGGTGTCAGCTGAAAGGCTGAGGGCCCTGAACAAGCCCTGGATCAGGTTGATGCCAGACCCCACAAGAGAGACATCGCCAAGGGCCTGAGTGGTCCCAACATCGCCGACAAAGGTGATGTCTCCGCCGGCATGAGGGGGAGTGGTGCTGGTGTTTACGATGAGATTGCGGGGGGAATTCCCAGAGTCACTGTTGACCGTCCCGATGAACGTGACCACCCCCTCATCTGTAATGACTGTCGTATCATCGCCCAACACCAAAGCGCCATTGAAGGAGATGGGCTGGGCTGCTGCCGTCGTTGTGAAGGTGCTATGGGTTGTGATCGTGCCAGTCGTGCCAGTGGCGTTATAGGTCTGCGCGTTGATGGTGGTGACATCATGCAGATCAATGGTCTTGGCACTGATCAGAAGGGAATCCAGAGGGGTCGTTCCGCCTGCCACACCCTTGATCACTACATTCGCCGATGGGGTGCTGATGCTCAACCCACCCGGACCTTCGACATGATCGGCACTGGTGGTGCCGAGACGAATATCACCGTTCGTGCTTGTGAGACTGACGATATTGCCTGCCTGGGCTCCGACAGTGATCGCTCCCTCACTGAACGCCTGCTGACCACTGGTGACGACCGTGGTGGCGGTCAAGAGCAGATCTCCGGACGCATCGGTGCTGAGCTGACCCAACGTCTGATTGGTTCCTACGGAATCTGCCAGGGTGGTAAGACCAGCCGTGTTGATGGTCAGATCCCGCGGTGTCGACGTTTGACTGTCCACCTTGCCGGCCAACGTGATAGCGCCCTTATTGGTGCTGGCCAGGGTGGTGTTGGCGCCGAGAATGATCGGTCCGGCATAGCTTTGCAGGCCTGTGGTGGTGATCGATCCTCCGTTGATTGCGGCGCCACCGGTGCTGAGGGTCTTGAGACTTGTCAGGGCAGTGGTCTGGCCAATTGCTTTCTGGAATTGAATCGTGCCTGCGGTGTCGATGAAGAGATCTCGGGCACCATTAAGGGTCTCAGCGAAGGCGATCGTTCCCTTGCTGAGGCTGGTGAGGGTGGCGCTAGCACCGAGGCTGACCTTCTGACCAAACTGTTGATCTCCTAATGTCCTGATCGAACCCCCGTTGAGTTCGGTTGTTCCACCAGTGTTGATGTTCGCTGTGGACAGGGAGGCCAGGGGATTGCTGGATCCGACTGCCCCCGAGAAGCGGCTGATGCCATCGGTGATCACATGAAGGGCGACGGGCGTTTGCTTGCTGACAGTATCAAGAGTGCCGCCGAAGTTAATTGTTCCAGCATCGAGACTCCTGAGCGTCAAATCATATCCAAACAGCTCGGTCTTCGCTTCCGCATAGGATTGACTTGCATTCGTGATGATCGAGTTGGCTCTGATTGTCAGCGATCCGAGGCTGTTGGTGGTAGCAAGAGCGGCCAAGGAGTCATTGACACCCACATCCGCAGACAGGAAGACCTGGCCGATTGCTTGATCACCGCTCGTATCCAGCGTCAGGGCAACCAACTGACCCGGGCTTGAATCCACGCTTCCAGCGAGCTTGATCACACCGGCCTTCAAGGCCACCGGATCAGGACTCAGGGAAGCGTTGTCATGGCGGAGCTCCAGAACACCATCAAGATCAATGATGCCATCAGCCGCCGAACCCGCCTGGATCAGCCCTGCCAGGCTCACCTGGCTCTGGGAATTCGACGCCTGCAATCCTCCCTCAAACGTTGAACTGGCTCCAGCCACAGCCTTGCCGATCGTGAGCAGGCCAGTGTTATCGAAGAACGTCGTTCCAGGAACGCCTCCGATGACATTGGTCTTGCCGAGCAGGCTGACATCAAACGCAGACTGGTAATTAAAAGCTTGATTAGGGTTGAACTGAAGCGACGAGGTCAACGTGAGGTTGCCAAGAAATTCGAGGTAATTGCTCTGTCCAGAAACTGAAGGTATGACATTTGAAGGCTGAAACACCAACTGATCTGCGGCCAGACTGCCCGCGAATCGAGTGCCATAGCTATTGTCGATCGTGATCGTCCCGAGTGGAACGCTTGCTCCAATGGCACCACTGAAGGTGGCCACACCGGTGACGTCGATCGTCAGATTGGGCGAAGTCGAAACAGCAGCATCAATGGGTCCTGCCACCAACAGGGCCCCCGCCGTACCACCTGTGGTAACAAATTTCAAATCAGACGACAGGGTGACACCGCCGATGTCGTTGTAGGTCTGGGCCCCCGTGGTGATGATCTCACCGCCGTGAAGATCGAAGGCCAAGGTGCCACTGGCATCGGTGGTCAGCGATGCTGCCCGGAGATATTGAGGTTTGCCAGCTGTCGGATCACCAAACCG
>JBEINY010000058.1:0-12450 GCA_040377855.1 Prochloraceae cyanobacterium
GCCTCCGGCAACGGGCCCTGGAGATGGGCCCAGGGCAGCACCTGATCCGTCGACCAGGTGGCGTGGATCACCGACTCCCAGGCCGGTGGCGACTGGCTGTCCCAACTGCGGGACACCCGCTGGGGCCAGGGGGGGCCATCGCCCTCCCGCACCTGGCGATAGGCCGTCTTCCAGCCGCCCAGGGTGTCGTGCCGACCGCGGGCTGCGGCGATCACTGGCGCCAGGCGCCTGTCACTGCGGGAGAACAGGGCCTGGATCACACTCCATCCATAGCTTTCGGGGCGCAGCTCAATCCCCTTCGGTTTAAGCCGTTTGGCCAGCAGCTTCAGCCGTTTCTCCGCTTCGGGCCGCACCCCCTCCCATTGAAAGGGGGTGTGGGCCTTGGGCACAAAAGTGCTCACGCCGAGGGACAGCCGCAGGCCAGGGCTGGCCTTCTTCAGATCCAGCAGCATCTGGGCGGTGGCTTCCACATCGGCCTCCTCTTCCGTGGGGAGACCCACCATTCCGTAGAGTTTCAGGCCGCTGAGCCCTCCCTCCCTGGCGTAACGGGCAGCGGCAAAAATCTCCTCAGTGCTGAGCTTCTTGTTCACGACCTGGCGCAGGCGGTCGCTGCCGCTCTCGATCGCGATCGTCAGCGACTTGCTGCCGCGCTTGGCCAGGATCCGGCCCAGCTGAGGCGTCACGGTGGCGGCCCGCACCGAACTGACACTGACCCTGGTGCCGTCGAAGCGATCCTGATCAAGCCAGGCGAGCAGATCGGGAAACTGGGGATGCTGGGTGACGGAGGCCCCCAGGAGGCCGAGCCGCTGGGTCACGGCCAGGCCCATCTCCACCGCCGGCATCAGGCCGTCATCGAGGGACGGGGTGCGGAAGGGCAGGGTGAGGTAGCTGGCCAGGCAGAAGCGACAGAGCTCCGGGCAGCTGCGCACCACCTCCACCATGTGGATCGAGGGCCAGGCCGCCTCCGGGGTGACCACGGTGGAATGGCTGAGGGTGTTGCCGCGCCAGGTCTGTTTGCTCACCTGGGCAGGAATGGTCGGGTCGAGGGGCTCGACGGCCAGCAACTCGCCGCCGCTGCCGTAGCGGGGGGCATAAAGGCTGGGCACGTAGACGCCCGGCACCGCCGCCAGGCGCTGCAGCCGTTCGCGCCGGGGCGCGTCACGGCACGCCTGCAGGGCGTCGATGAAGGCCGGCAGCAGCAGCTCACCATCGCCGAGCAGCAGGGCATCGAAGAAGGGGGCCAGGGGCTCCGGGTTGGCCGTGAGCACCGGACCGCCGCCGAAGACGATCGGGTCGCCGTCGCCCCGCTCCACCGCCCAGACCGGAATGCGGCACTGCTCGAGCAGATCCAGCAGCACCGGTCCATCGAGCTCCCAGCTCAGCGACAGACCAAACAGGTCCAGGTCAGGTCCGCGGCCGCGGTTGCCGCCATGGGCAGGATCACCCTGGTCGGTGAACAGGCGCCTCACATCTACATCGGCCCGCTGGGCCAGGGTGGCCCACACCACCTGGTAGCCGAGGCTGGTGATGCCCACGGTGTAGGTGCTTGGAAACGCCAGCACAGCCCGAAGGGCCCCGGCCTCGGGCACCGCCGGTTCAAACAGCAGGGTTTCCTGGTTCAGGGGGGGGAGGCCTGGGGCGGTTTCATCATTGTGGGGGTTTGCTTGGCCCCGACAGTTCAGGCGTTGACTCGGGGGGGAGGCCCCCAAACCGATTGCCCTGGGTGGTCGCCTTAATCCGTTGGCCGGGAGCACAATCAGGGGATCCGACGTCAGCGACAACGCTCAGAACAACAAACGCCAGACGTGGCTCATCTCTGAATCCATTTCAGCTTGCCTCCGGGCTCACGTTCCAACGCGCGAACAAACAAAATCTCCACCTCGGGAGATTGGGCCTGACGATTCGCGAAAAGCGTATGCAAAGATCGACGCAACCATTCGGCAATCCCCTGCTGATCGCCTGCAGACGCGGATGTAACAACGTGCAGTGTGAGAGCACCCTCAGCAAACCTGACCTGATACTGGATCACCTCAGAAACGGTCTTGATGGCACCCTCGAGCAACAGGGGCTCCAGGGTCACCGAGCCTCCCGACAACCCTGGCAGGATCAGGCAATCATCGGCGCGGCCATGGAGCTGGCGGATCCGCCGGAATGGAGACCCACACTCGCAGGGGCCCGATTGCAACTGGATCCGGTCAGTAATTTCGTAACGGATCAAAGGCTGGCTTTTGTTGTATAGGTTGGTCAGCAGAACCTTGTCACCCGTAACACCATCGCCAACAACTCGATTGTCACTATCGACATTTTCAATCACCGCCAAGTCTTCGCAAAGATGGATCTCAAACGGATGGACCGGGCAAGGGAAACCAATGGACGGAGATTCCGTCATCCCATAGGTCTGCCGTGGCCAAACAGACCAGGCATTGTGGATATCATTGATCATCGAGGCCGTGAGCATCTCGGCGCCAGTCAGCACATCCACTGGGGCTATCGCCAACTGCTTCGACAACTGTTTCTGCGCCAACAAGGCGATGGTGGATGCATAGCCAACAAGTCGTTCCGGCTGCAATCGATTTAACTGATGCACCAATGATTCAATCTCAAGACTACAATCAAAGATTCTGCTCCGATCACCGCGAAGCCCGATGGTCCAGGCGGATCGCAGGCTGACGCTGCTTGGGCGACGACTCAGGATCAGGGCTGTCTTGGCTGCATCCACCTGGCTTGCCTGCGGGCCCAGGGATCCCGTGCGGAGCCGATTGGCGAGAACGGTATTCCATTCGCGACGATTGAACAGAAAATAGCCGAGGCGTCCGGTCGTGCCACTCGAGGCCAGGGCGCGATAGCGACCAAGCCAGTATTCATCTCGGTTCAACGTCGAAAGATGATGCTGCAATGACGTCAAACCAACCCGTCTATCGGTGACCAAAGCATCAAAATGCTCCATCACGATCTCCTTGGTCAGAATCGGAAGATCCGCGAGACAAATCGGCCATGACACTCCAGCATAGAGATCTCGATAAAAAGGAGAGTGCTGACGAGCGTATGCAACAAGATTCTCCAATGCCTGCTGCTGATGCTGCCGCAACTTCTCTGGGCTCCACCGACCACGTTCCATCAAGTCAGAGGCGATGCGACGCGTCTGCCAATGGTCGATCATCCGTTTTGCCCAATAGATCGTCCGCATCAGATCACACCGAGACAAATCCTTCGGCAAGAACCTCACGACCTATCGCAGAAAGCCGTGAAATCATCGCCGCACAATCGCCTTCATCCACATCAGGGTGCGCCGACATAAATCTCAGAACAAAGAGCATGTCCTTCTGCTGATTGCCAAGGCAATCGGCATCATCCTTGATCGGGAAACCATGAACATAGAAGCTACCGTCTTGCAGCATTCGCCGATATATTTCCTCGTTAAGCCGATAGATCTGCTTCGGACAAAGCCCCCCGACTCCTATGTACAGGAAAGGAACTGAGTTGACGTCGGAAAAGTCGGTGACCAAGCAAAACTCAGGATTCACAGCCAACACCTGTCGCACAACCTCAGCCATGTCCATGCGGCGATCCACAATCTCATTTAACTTCTTCATTCCGAGGTGCCTGATCAGCAAATACATCTTCAGCGACGACCAACTTTTGGAGCCGATATTTGGGGTTAACTGGCCCATCGCCCAAAGATCGCGCATGATCAATGTTGAAGAGCTCCAGAATCCCTTGGCCTGGCTAGGCTCCTTAAACAAAAAGTAACTCAGCGTATAGGAAACATTCAGCACCTTGTGCGGGTCCAGAGTAATGGAATCGACCAACTCGATGCCGGCCAAGCGATGCCGATACTTCTCGGAAAACAACAACTGACCTCCGTTGCAAGCATCGGCGTGAATCCAGGTCTTTGGAGACACCTCTTTAACCACTTCAAAAACTCTTTGAACGTTATCGATAGTGAGAGTACGACTATCCCCAATGTTGGCAACGACAGCAACGACATCTTCTCCCCTATCAAGACATCGATTCATGCTGTCCCGCAAACAAACAAGATCCATTGCAAAATTCGCGGTGGGTATTTTGACAACGGCATCCGTTCCAAAGCCCAGCAATCCCGCAGCCGCAGGCACCGAATAATGAGTGATATCGGCAGGAATCAGAATTCTGGGTTTCGCTGAAATCGGAATACCGCGCGTATAAGCATCTGGATAGGCATTCTTTCGTGCCATTAAAAGCCCGTACATATTAGAGCAGGTGCCGCCGGTTGTTGCCACACCTCCAACATCCTCAACACCAGTCATTCGCTCGGGATTGACATACCCAACGAGCTGTCGAAGCCAGCGAACGGTCGATATTTCAATGAAGGTAGCAGCCCTTGCGCAAAAATCTGAATTGATTAGATTCTGCTGACAGATGGCCTCCGTCAGGCTGCCCATCATGCCGGCTACGCTATTGCCAGCATCCGGAAAACCCATAAACATGGGTGAGGCGAAATTGATGGAGTCATGGAGCATCTCCCTAACCATATCCGTGACCTGTGCCGCGCTGCTTCCTTCGACCGGCAGATCAACAACGTAATCGCAGATCAACTCATCGATGCTCTTGTAATGGGTCACCTGCTTGCGTAGCTTGAAGTCAAGACCTAGGCGCAAAATCTCAGAAAGAAGACCCTCAACGGTGTCGCGATTACCAGGATCAAGAAAATAGGCCTCATGCCCGTCCATCTACGCTGGTCGCCGAATCCATTCATGGTGATTATTACGGCCATCCTTGGCTGATCATCGGTTGCGAAGCGAACCGTAAGAAACTGTTCAACAACGATCGATTGAACCTCTGATGACGGAGTCCGGAGCCCCTGTCAGCCCATGACGTCGTCCTAGCTGAGCGCAATGCAGGCCAGCATGCCGCCGAGGTGAACCAGTTGAGCTCGGTCGGCCACGGAGCAATGTTGACGAAGTCAGCCGATGGACTCACCTTGAAGCCCTGCGTGGGAACCCACGGGGGATGGAAATGGGGTAGGCCCTCCAAGATCTCACGGCTCCCTGCCCACCGAATCGGCTAAGACGCGGTCTTTCTCCATGGTCTCCCCCACCTATCGGTCAACCAGCCGCGAGCTTTCTTCCAGCGTGATCCCAAGCGACCACTGCTCACGAAGACTGATAAGGATTGTCAATGCGGTTCGTCTTGCGCTGATTCGTGGTTACCTTCCTGATGGATCTTCCGGTCTTTGCTTCCAATCTTCACGTGTCCGATTCTTTTCGCTCAGCCGACCAGACTTCTTCTGCTCCTTCGGATGCGAGCCTTGCTCTGCCGGATCTGATTTATCCGGCTGTGCCCTGGGCTTTTCAGAAGGCGCCGCCCAAGACCTCGCTTGATCCGAAGCAAGCTCATCAGGCGCGCCCCTTTGTGCTTAACCTGGTTGAGCTGATTCATTGGTTTTCGTTCCCGCTCGGTTTCTGGGTTCTCGCTTATATCTTTGTGAATGCACAGGTCATCGCTACCCATGTTGAGGGTGATCATCTGCGTGTGTTCTGGCTGCAGCTCGGACTGGCCTGCCAGGTTTTCGGTGGTGGTATCAGCGGCATCATGATGCATGAATATGAGGGCTGGCAAATCTCGCCATTCCGCAACATTCTTGGCTTGCAACATGGCGCACCACCTGCCGACGTGGAACAGGTACTGGTGCCCAGCTTCAACAATGCCTGGTTGCGTGCTGTCGCCTATCAGATGTTGTTCACTTTCCAGACTGCGGGCCTTGGTTTGTTCACGCTCGGGGTTTATGGAGCCAAGCCGCTACCGCTTTTGCTAGTGATCGGAGGCATCGCGATCGCGCTGATTGGCCCCAGTGAGCCACGCACAGCGTTCTTTCGTGTCGTCGATGGTGAGCCCCGGCCTGTGATGCCACTGTCTTGGTCATTGCTGATCGTCTTTGCGATCAATGCCTTGGCCAACATGGTGGCTTGTTACCACTTCTTTGGACCAACCATTGCCCAGGCCTGGCCCCCGGAGCTGCTGCCATGGCTTGGTGCCATCGTGCCCGCCTTCCTGGTCCCCTGGTTTTCACTCCTGGCGCCACTGACGGTGGCGGCGGGTGGCGCATACGAGGGCTGGATTGCCGAATCTTCATTTAATCAGTGGAATCACTTCTTGACCTTTGTGATTCTGACTATTGGACTTGGACTCTACGGCTTATTCTACTGGCACATGGTCAATGTAGGGGTACATTGAGAGACGAAGCATTGGCTATGGCCGAGGCCGTCACAGGTTCTTGCGTTGCTGATGCTCACGCTGTCATGGCACTGGCTGGATCCATCAGCGGCTTGGGTTGTTGGTGTGGTTTGTGGCTTGCTCGCCTTGATCCTGCTTGCCTATCGTATGGACTGGAATAGTAAGCCAATGATCATCGTGCGGTCAGCATCCAGTGATGCTGAGTTGGCCGTCATTTTCCTACAGGGTGAGGGAATTCCTCCTGCCCGTTACCAACCCGTGGCCGAGGTGCCCACACGGTCGACGAAGCGCCCTTCCAAGACAGAATCGGCACCCTGGTTGATGCTTTGTTCCCCGATGCCTCCCTGATCAGCGCCGCCTGGTTCGCGCCGCTGATCGGCCTACACCCCCGCCAGCACCTGCTCCTCCTCGGCGGCACTCACCACCCGGCCAGCATCTTCGAAACCGGCGATCTGATCGAAATTGAGGTAGCGATACAACTCAGCTCCCTTGGGATCGATCTTGGCGGCGGCAATGGCCAGGTATTGCTCCCGGGTGGGAATGCGACCCAGCTGGGCACACACGGCCGCCAGTTCAGCACTGCCCAGATACACCTGGGCACCATTACCGAGGCGGTTGTTGAAGTTGCGGGTGCTGGTGGAGAACACGGTGGTGTTGTCGTCGACGCGGGCCTGATTGCCCATGCAAAGGGAACAACCAGGCATCTCCATCCTTGAGCCTGCCTTCTCGAAGATGGCGTAATAGCCCTCGGTTTTAAGCATCTCCTCATCCATCCGGGTGGGCGGACAGACCCAGAGGCGGGCGCTGTTCTCGCCCTGGCCCTCAAGCACCGTGGCCGCGGCACGGTAATGGCCGATGTTGGTCATGCAGGAGCCGATGAACACCTCATCGATGCGTTCCCCGGCCACCTCCCTAAGGGTTTTGACATTGTCGGGATCGTTGGGGCAGGCCAGGATCGGCTCCGTGATCTGACCGAGATCGATCTCAATCACGGCGGCGTACTCGGCATCGGCATCGGCCTCGAGCAGCACCGGATCGGCGAGCCAGGCCTCCATCGCCTTGATGCGCCGCGCCAGGGTGCGGGCATCGCTGTAACCGCGGGCAATCATGTTCCTGAGCAGGGCCACGTTGCTGCGCAGGTATTCGCTCACCGTCTCCACACTGAGCTTGATCGTGCTGCCGGCGCAGGAGCGTTCGGCGGTGGCGTCGGTCAGTTCGAAAGCCTGCTCCAGCTTCAGATCGGGCAGGCCTTCGATCTCCATGATCCGACCGGAGAAAACATTTTTCTTGCCCGCCTTCTCCACCGTCAGCAGACCCTGCTGAATCGCCACGTAGGGAATGGCGTTCACCACATCCCGCAGGGTGACGCCGGGCTGCAGGGAGCCTGAGAACTTGACGAGCACCGATTCCGGCATGTCGAGCGGCATCGCACCGATGGCGGCGGCGAAGGCCACCAGACCCGAGCCGGCCGGGAAGGAGATGCCGAGGGGGAAGCGGGTGTGGCTGTCCCCGCCGGTGCCCACGGTGTCGGGCAGCAGCATCCGGTTGAGCCAGCTGTGGATAATGCCGTCACCGGGGCGCAGGGCCACACCACCGCGGGAGCTGATGAAATCGGGCAACTCGGCGTGGGTCTTCAGATCCACCGGCTTGGGATAGGCGGCGGTGTGGCAGAAGCTCTGCATCACCAGATCGGCCGAGAAGCCGAGGCAGGCGAGCTCCTTCATCTCATCGCGGGTCATCGGCCCGGTGGTGTCCTGGGATCCCACGGTGGTCATCAGGGGCTCGCAGCTGGTGCCGGGACGGACCCCCGCCAGACCGCAGGCCTTGCCCACCATCTTCTGGGCCAGGGTGAAGCCCTTGCCAGTGTCGGCCGGAGCGACAGGACGGATGAAACGATCACTGGCCGGCAGCCCCAGCTGGGCACGCACCTTGTCGGTGAGGGAACGGCCGATCAGCAGCGGAATGCGGCCGCCGGCACGCACCTCATCGGTGATCGTGCTTGGCTTGAGCTCGAAGCGGGCGACGATCTCACCGGCGTTCGACTCCCCTGCTGCCCTCTCGATCGTGCCGGCATAGGGACGAATCGTGATCACATCGCCGGAATTCAGGGCCGTGACATCACATTCGATCGGCAAGGCACCGGAATCCTCTGCGGTGTTGAAGAAGATCGGTGCGATCTTGCCCCCCAACACCACGCCACCACTGCGCTTGTTGGGCACGTGGGGAATGTCGGTGCCGGTGTGCCAGAGAACCGAATTGATGGCGGATTTACGGGAGCTGCCGGTCCCCACCACATCCCCCACATAGGCCACCGGATGGCCCTTGCGCTTCAGGTCGGTGATCAGCTCCAGCCCCCCCGGCATCCGGGTTTCCAGCATCGCCATCGCATGGAGGGGGATGTCGGGGCGGGTGGTGGCGTGGGTGGCGGGGGAGAGGTCGTCGGTGTTCGTTTCACCCTCGACCTTGAACACCGTGACGGTGATCGCAGCAGGCAGCTCCGCCCTGGCGGTGAACCACTCAGCTGCAGCCCAGCTGTCAATGACACGCTTGGCATAGGGGTTGCTGGCTGCCAGTTCGAGAACGTCGTGATAGGCGTCGTAGACCAGCAATGTGCGGCTGAGGCCCGTGGTGGCGGCCTCGGCGATGGCCGCCTCAGGGCTGGAGAGAAGCTCAATCAGGGCACCGACGTTGTAGCCGCCGATCATGGTGGCCAGCAGTTCCACCGCCGCCACGGGGCTCACCAGGGGACTGACGACGTCTGCGCGGGCCACGGCCGCAAGCCAGCTGGCCTTCACATAGGCCGCCTCATCGACACCGGGCGGTATCCGCTCACTGAGCAGATGCAGAAGGAAGGTCTCCTCACCAGCCGGAGGAGCCGCCAGCAGGGCCACCAGGGCCTCGGTCTGGGCGGCGGTCAGGGGAAGGGGGAGCACGCCAAGCGCCTCACGATCCGCAGCGGCCTGACGGTATCGGGCCAGGAAATCAGCGGTGGAGATGGTCATGGCGATTCAGGCCCTACAGCCCCTGATCAGGGAATTCGGATCCATTGTCGGCTGCAGGGGTTCCCAAGACCTGTGGCAACGGCTGCAGATGCCAGGCCCAGCCACCAGGCCCAGGGCACCAGGGTGTGGTAACAACCGGCGGCGTCACAGCAGTTCCCTTCTAGGGTGACCGTTGGCTTCGGTCGTTTCCTCCCTTCCTCGCCATGCTGCCCACCTCAGATCTGCACGTGGTGGAAACCCGACCGCTGGTTCCTCCGGCTGTGCTGCACCGGGACCTTCCCCTGAGCGAAATGGCAGGCACCACGGTGCGCGGCGCCCGGGAGCGGATCCAGGCCATCCTCCGCGGCGACGACCACCGCCTGCTGGTGATCGTGGGGCCCTGCTCGGTGCATGACGTGGCGGCTGCCAAGGAGTACGCCGCTG
Source organism: Prochloraceae cyanobacterium (assembly GCA_040377855.1). GTDB lineage: Bacteria > Cyanobacteriota > Cyanobacteriia > PCC-6307 > Cyanobiaceae > CAIXOZ01. The sequence goes on from JBEINY010000058.1 coordinate 9,639, forward strand.
CCATCGCCGAGGCCCATCACCGCCATGCCGACCACCTCGAAGTGGTGATGCGGGTTTACTTCGAGAAACCTCGCACCACGGTGGGCTGGAAGGGGTTGATCAACGATCCACACCTCGACGGCAGCTACGACATCAACACCGGCCTGCGGCTCGCGCGCGAGCTGCTGCTGCACCTGGCCGAGATGGGCCTGCCAGCGGCCACCGAACTCCTGGACCCGGTGGTTCCCCAGTACATCGCCGATCTGATCAGCTGGACAGCGATCGGCGCCCGCACCACCGAAAGCCAGACCCATCGGGAGATGGCCTCCGGGCTGTCGATGCCGATCGGCTTCAAGAACGGCACTGACGGCAGCGTCACCACGGCGGTGAATGCCATGGAGGCCGCCGCCAGGCCCCATCACTTCCTCGGAATCAACCACGAGGGCGGAGCCGCAATCGTCACCACCACGGGCAATCCCGATGGCCATCTGGTGCTGCGGGGGGGAAAAACCGGCACCAACTACCACCTGGAAGCGGTGGAGCAGGCCTCGAGGGCCCTGGTGGCCGCGGGGCTGCCGGCGCGCCTGATGGTGGATTGCAGTCACGGCAACTCCAACAAGGACTACCGGCGCCAGGGCGAGGTGGCGTCCCAGGTGGCTGGGCAACTGCTCAGCGGCAGCAGTCCGATCATGGGCGTGATGCTGGAAAGCCACCTGGTGCCCGGCAATCAGCCGATCCCCAAGGATCTGAGCCAGCTCACCTACGGCCAGAGCATCACCGATGCCTGCATCGATCTCGCCACCACGCGCACGGTGCTTGAGGAGCTGGCCGGGGCCGTGGGCCAGGCCCAGCGCCTCAGCAGCGGCAGGGCCGCGGTGGTGGCCTAGACACCCCCACCACGCAGCAAGCCCTGCCCTGCAGACCCTGACGGTCCGTTGAGAAACCCGGGATGCCTGCATAGGATCGATTCACTAAGTCGTCCAGTCAGTGCTTCTTCCGCCTTGCCTAATGCCACTGGTGGCGGAGGCCTCAGCATTAGGTTTGCCGCTGATCAAACCCGAGTTCCAGATCCCACTGCCTGTGGTGATGCTGGTGCTTGGGGTGATCTTCACCGGCACCCTGGCCATCGAAAAGTTCTCCCTGAAGATCGGCATTCCTGCGATCCTGGGTGTGCTGCTGCTGGGGCTGGCGATCAACCCGGGCACCCCGTTGATCTCGGGCCCCATGATCGAACAGATCCACATCCTCAGCCTTAGCCTGCTGCTCTTCTATGCAGGCCTGCAGACGGATCTCAAATCGATCCGGGGCTTCCTCGAATACGGCCTGATCCTGGCCCTGGGCGGGGTGATCGTGTCATCCCTGCTCCTGGGATTGTTCATCTGGTTCGTGGCCTCACCCACCGGTTCAGGCATTGAGCTCGGTTTCACCCAGATTCCCCTGGCCGTGGGGATGCTGATCGCGGCCTGCCTGGGTTCCACCGATGCCGGAGCCACCCTGAGCGTGCTTCGGGACGTGCGCCACCTCATCCCAGCCCGCCTCTCAGCCCTGCTGGAATTCGAATCGTCGGTCAATGATCCGACGGCGATTCTGTTCCTTGGCCTCGTGGTTGGTCTCTCCACCATTACGGGCCCAGACCAGCAGATGCAAGACACGGTGATCCAGGAGCTGCAGCGCTTCGTTCAGAGCATTGGCTCAGGCGTGATTGTGGGCGTGGTGCTCGGTTACGTCTCCCGCTACAGCCTCAACCATTTGGTGCAGGAGAAATCCCAGCTGCTGGTGATGGGGCTGGCGGTGGCGATGCTCTCCTACGGAGTGGCCGCCCAACTCGGAGGGTCAGGCTTCATTGCCGTGTATGTGACGGGCCTGTTCCTCGGCAACAACGTTTACAGCAACGAGAACATCACCGTTGAAAGCCTGCAGGACACGCTGTTGCCTTTCAACACGATGACCGAGATCATCGTGTTTCTGAGTTTCGGGTTGATCATGCATCCATCCCGGGTCTTTCTCTCCCTGGACGATGGGTCGATCATCGCCATCTTCCTGATGCTGGTGGCGCGACCAATCAGCGTCTTTATTTTTCAATCCTTCTCTCCTTTCCGCTGGAAGGAATCCCTGTTCATCTCCTGGTGCGGCCTCCGGGGAGCCGTTCCCCTGGCACTGACTTTTGTGGTTGTGGATAAACTTCCAAAGATTCAGGGAATCAACCCCAGCGTTGTTCAACCCCTGATTGACAACGCAGAAGGCATCATCTTCTGCGTGGTGCTGCTCAGTCTGCTGGTGCAGGGTTTCACCCTTCCCCACATCTGTCGCTGGCTCGGCCTTGACGTTGGTGGTGGCGATTCCGGTGCTGCCCCTCTGGCAGAGGCCTGAACACCATCGGCCCCCTGAATCGCCAACGGCCGCTGGGGCCTCAGGCTGGCTTTGGGATCAGCACCTGCCTGAGCAGAACCGGGGCGAGGAAGGTGGTGCCAATCACCGCCATGAGAATGCCTGATTCCAGGGACGCCGAGAGGATGTGGTCCTGGTGGCCGAGGCCGAGGAAGATCAGACCGACTTCCCCCCGGGGCATCATGCCGATGCCCACCAACACCCGGCGCACCGGCTGCTCACTGAAGAAACTCCAGCCCGCCAGAAACTTGCCGGCAATCGCCACCAGCAGGAGGAAGGCGGCCACCACCAGCCCCGGCCGATTGGCGGCTTCCAACGGGTTCAGCACCCCCAGCTCAAGGCCGGCGCCGATCAGCACAAAGAACACGGTGGCAAACAGGGATGTCACCGGCTTCACGGCGCCCTGGATCTCCTCAAGCCGGCTGGAACTGCTGAGCACCAGACC
>JBEINY010000074.1:0-10209 GCA_040377855.1 Prochloraceae cyanobacterium
CGGACTCATTCGCCTTCTCACATCAGCCTTGACGGCCTCGCTGTAACGCCGCATTGGTCAAGTCCTCAAGCCCCCGGGTGTACTGACGAGAGGGGTGACATCTTTCCTGAAACCGGGGGGGGCATGGTAAACATGAAGGATTATTTGGTTGGTATGCATCCGTTTCCACAAGTACGCCCCACAGCCACTCACCTGAGGGCTGGCGTTTCACCAGCAGGCAGCCGATGAGCTCGGGGGCAACCTGCTCGGCGGGGCGGGCGAAGAAGCTCTGGGGGAGGTGCTGGGAGAGCGTGGTGGCTATGGAAGTGGCTTTGGCGGGGATGGGTGGAGAAAAAGGAATATCAGCTCAAACCCTCAGGCTCCTTCTTACGCTCTTGCCAAGAGCCATATTCGTAAACCATACTCATAATCAACTCACTCAAATATCCAGCAGCCAGAAGAAAAACTCCAAACTGCAATACTGGGTCTAACCGCCAACCCTGAAAGAAGAGCATTCCTCCAATCAAGGGCAAGAGAAGCAGCCGAGCAAAGAGCATCACAAAACGCCAAACCGTAGCCAATACAACGCCACCAGAAGTATCTTTGCGACGACCAAGAAGAAAAGCTATTTGGAAGCCCGCCGTAACAGCTCCAGGCAAGGCAGCCAAAAAGAGAAGGATGCCGACGATGGCAGCCCAGTTTAGGCTTGCATTAACCACAGGAATAACGATGAAATCCCAACTGGCATAGGCCATCCATCATCCCCTGGCAAGCCAGTTAGCTCTAATCTTTAAAAAAAGATACTACCGCAAGCTAGAGCAAGCAAGAACCCTCATCACTCTCTGTATCTTTTATCCTCTTCAGGAGAAAGCTGTAAACGTTATACCTTCATCCTGCCACCCCAAGTCGCTCCGGCTTCTTGACAATCACTTCTCTACAGAATATAGGACCTGCAGAGCGACGATGATCAACACTCAAGTGAGATCCTGGAGCAATTTACCTGTCTCAGCCCAAAAAGTGAACACAATCTTTCCGGGAATTGACTGCCCTACAACCACAATCCTACACAACCAATCAACGGCGAGAATGGGGCCTAAGGCACCATCACTACAGGGAGGCAAGAACGGGATCATTCGCAAAGCTGAGCATAATACTTTTGCGCCTGCCCATTCTGCAGCCGTACAGCTGATTGGAGATCCTGGCACATCCTGACGTTCTCGCCCAGTCGATGCCAGACAGCAGATCGGTTGAAGTAGGCGTTCCCATAAAATGGATCAATAGCGATGGCCTGGCTGTAATCCGCAACAGCGCCCTGTTGATCACCCATCGCGGAGCGGGCCACGGCACGGTTGTTGTAAGCACTGGTGGATTGCGGGTTAATCACCAACGCCTGGTTGTAATCAGCCATGGCCCCCTGGCGATCCCCCAAAACGAATCTGGTGGCACCACGACCGTTGTAAGCAGGTACGAAACGCTGATCGAGGGCGATGGATTGATTATAATCAGCCAGGGCGCCATTCAGATCACCAAGATCACTCCTGACCTTGCCACGGTTGTGATAAACGATCGCGTATCGCGGGTTGATGGCAAGGGCCTGGGTGAAGTCGGCAAGAGCCCCCTGCTGATCGCCAAGGAAGTCCTTCGCCAGACCACGCTGGTTGTAGGCAAAGGCTTCGCGAGGATTAAGCACAAGTGCCTGACTGTAATCCGCTATCGCACCCTGCCGATCCGCCAGTCCCTCCTTGGCGTAGGCACGGATGATATAAGCCTCAGCACTCTGCCGCTCAGCGAGGACGCGATCAGCGAAATTGAGCATCTCCTGCTCACGCCCCTTCTGACCCATCAGAGCTTTGGCCTTAACCAGATAATCATCCACCGTGGTAGCGCGACCAGGGGCCGCGGCCACCACAGCGCCGGAACTGTGCTGTGTGTAGTAGGTGATTGGAACCGCCTGATTCGTGCCGGTTTTGACGGCAACACCCTGCTGTTCCGTCATGCGGTCTTCTGTCTCCCCCTGGCCATGAATGCCAACGAGCTCGGCCTTGGCATTGAGCACAGCACCACCACTCATGCCTGGCAGGGTTGGGTTGGAGTAAAGCAGCTGATAGCCGTTGGGGATGGTGACCCGCGCATTGGCAATCACATCGCCCTTGAGAAAACGCAGCAAACGCGTTGGCACAGCCGGGCTCGCGAGCGCGAAACCACCCACATAGATCGGACTGCCCATCGCCACGCTGGCCGCATCACCCAGCCGAGCGACTGCATAGGGGGTGGAGCTGGAAAAGGTCAGCACCGCCAGATCCACCGCGCCGATCCGCTGAATGCTGCCCTGCTCCACGGAATGGCGATGCCCTTCAGACGTGTAGAGATCGAGCTCCTCCCCAGGCCGTTGGTCGCGGACCACATGCCAGGCCGTCAGCACCGTGTAGCGGTTGCCCTCACGCTTCACCAGCACCCCAGACCCCTGGGTAGCCCCTTCGATCCGCACCGCGATCAGCTGGGCGATCTTTGCGACCATCTCGGCCGTCTGTGTCTGTGCCGAAGCCTCAGACCCCAGCAGTGCCCCGGCCACGAAAGCGGTGCCCCGCAGCAGCGGCGACCACGGCAGCAGAACAGCGGCGACCAGGGAGCACAGACGGCGCATCGGCGGCTGGGGACTGATCACCGCAAACGTAGAGCAGTGGAGCACACCTCTCCCGGGGGCTGTGCGTGATCGAGAACGGGCCGGGATCAGAGCCCGAATCCAGTGCTGAACAGCGGTGGAACGCCATGGCGCCACCCGGCGGCATCAAGGCAGGTCAATCATAGAAATCAAACGAATTCTCCTTGTCATCATCGACAGATCCCTGTTTAGTGAGGGAATAGGAAGTGCCATCACACTGGGCCTGATAATTCACATAGCCGCTGAAGCGTCCATCGGGATAGTCCTGGCGCACCCACCCACCACTGGACCGCACGTCAGGGGACTGGCTTGTGATCTGATAGCCATTGGCCGTGTACTCCGACAACATTCCACTCTGCTGGCGGCACCAGTTGCCGGCATGGGTGTTGGCTTCATTCTGCTCAGGGGCAAATTGCCAGCTGTAGCGGTAAGTGCCCGCAAACTCCCAGACAGTGATCTGACTGGAATTGGCCTTCACCAGCTCTTTTCTGGCTTCGGCCATGATCATGCTTTGATCGCCGCTCAACTGTGCCGCCGGGATCGCAGACAGCAGTTGATAAACGGCATAGGCTGAATGCTGCTTGGACTTGACCGCGTCATAGAGACTGAGATTGAACTGACGCTGGCCCAGGCCGGGGTTCAGGAACGGGATCAAGCTTTTTCGTTCCAGCAGATATTCGACAGGCACATTATTCGCCGCCGCCTGGACCCTGGCAAGATCGGCGCTGGGCGCGCAGGAGAGAACCTCACGACGCTTGCCCTGGCCGCCATAATCAAGAGCCAGAGACTTTGCCCTGGTGTCGAAGACAAAAGTCTTGATGAGGGGCCTGGGCTCGGTGGCAGCAAGCGTGAACCCATCAGAATTAACCGCGCGGATGGGCATGCCCAGATAACGCCAGTTACGCGGAATCGCGCCAGCCTCGTTGCTGACAAGGAAACTATTGCGCCCTGCTGACTGACTTGGATTGACGATCAGATACTCAGGACCGGAAGCAAGCACATACTCCTCGCGAATATCCCCCTTGCAACGGAAAAGGATGGGCTGCCTCTTGGCCCCAAACACTACAACACCAACCACGACTGCTCCACCAAGCAGGAGCGCGCCGGCTCCGAGTCCGGCAGCGGTCAACGCGATGGTTGTTCGTTTCATCTCAATGGCACCAACTTGACTGCAGGCATCAAGCCCTTTTCGTCATGGTGATACTACATGAATCAACGTAGAAACACTCCAGCCTGGACTCGGCCCTGTGGTGCTAGTTAAGCCCACCCATCGCCGCCGATCATCCCACCAGACCATGGCGGGACCCGGGGCCTGACGCAAGACACCACCAACCCCATCGCCACCTTGCATGCCAGCACCAGCGGCTCCCAGCCCCCTCCTCTCCCTCCCGGCCGCCGCCAGGAACCGGTGCCGGACACGGACCCTCAGGCCCATCAGCGTGAGACAGCTCCACCCCCTGCTCATCCTTTCGCTTCTGGTGGCAGCCCAACCAGGCGAGGCCACCGCTCAGACCCGCGTGGAGCGCTTCAACTGCGGAGCGCTCGGCCTTGTGGTGCTGCACTCAGGACCCGTTCGGTTCTCCAGAGAGGCCGGACACACTGTGCCTGCGGCACCGATCAGCATTGCCGCCAGAGGATTGGATCAGGCGGGAATCGTGGACACCATCATGGGCGGCAACGACCGCACGTTCACACGCGGCGAAAGCGATCCATTTCGCTCCGCTGATGACACCAGCGCCGCCAATCCGGTAATCCTCATCATCCTGATCGGCGATCACATCTACAGCGACGTCGCCAGGAGATCAGGATCGCCCTGCTCAGTGACTCCTATAGCTGCATTCCCCACTGATCATGGCCGCCATGTTCAATCCAGCGGCAGGTGCAGAACGTCACCCGCTCCATACACGCCATCTGGCCTTAGCCTTCCTACGCTTGCCCTCACACCCGCGACGGTGCTGATCAGACCAGGGTCGATCTTGACGGGACGAATCAGCAACATCACAATTGGACTTTCGAGGTGATGATGAACACCTTCACGCGCTTTGCCACGATCATCTCCCTGCTGGCAACCACCAGCATCCTGAACGCATGCTCAACCGTGGAGAGCCTGCTGCCAGGCAGCAATCTTGCCGCAGATTGCAAGACATTCAAAGACGAGATGGCGGCCCATGCCCAGACCAATCCAGCGGTGAACGGCAACCTGGATCAGGTGGCCAACGTGGCCTGGGGCAAGAAAAATCAGGAGATCCTCGAGAAATTGTTCAAGGCCACAGGGGTGACTTACAACACCAGCAATGACCTGGACGCCGTGCGCGAGAACATGACCGCCCTGGTGCAGGCATCGGCGAAGTGCAAAGTCGCCGGGGTCGACATGATCAACAACTGATCGCAGGGCGGGAGCCAGCCGCATCAAGCTGTCGTGCAGCGACAAGGCGCCACCGCCTACCCCGTAGGCCCGCAAGTCGGTTGACGGAAACCACGGGGCCTCACCCATGGCCGCCTGATGACAAGGCACCATTGGGCGGCCCCAAGCCTGGCCGGGCACGCCACACTGGCGGTAGCTCTTCCAACGCACGATCCGCGTGCGAGCTCCGTGGACCACGCCTCCTCCGGTCTGACCCTGGCCAGCGTGCTGCTCGGCGGCAGCGGTCTGTTCGTGCTCACCACCCTGTTCTTCGGCACCAAGGGCGGCTACTACGACACCGATCAGTACGACGGCAACGGCACCGCGCACTGACACGCAGGGGCTGCCGACCGGGGCCCCGAGCTCGATCCACCCAGGCTGCACCGATTCAGCCAGGGGCTGTCATCACCAGCTCAGGTGTGCGGGGGCTTTCAGGAGCTCAGGTGCCTGTTCGCCTCGCCATCGGCAAACAAGCCACTGTTCAGGAGCCAGGTTCAACGGGCCCGGGGGAGCTACTCAGCCGCTCTGCCTCCGGGCAATCCTCCGCCGTTGCCAGGTCATCGGTGCCGGCCGTGCGACTGAAGTAAGCCAGGCGGGTGCTCACCGCCCCGATCGAATCCAGGCGGACGCTTTCTTCCCAGCTGTGCAGCTCGTCATCGTCCTCGGCGTCGTAACGCAGGGTGACCAGATCGCCCTCGATCTCCACCACCAGGGCCTGTTCAATCCAGCGCTGCTGGTCGCGCAGAAACACCCAGACGGGACGTTGCTCCTGGCAGAAACGGTCGAGCTTGCGATGCAGCATGGGGCCACAGCTCGTTGGCTGGCGCCGCCCGGATCAGGTCCGGTTGGCACCGATCCTAGGGATGATGCAGGCCTGCACCGCTGTTCGCCATGGACCCCACCACCGTGCCCTCCCATCCCCTCCCCGCGACCACCGCTGAGGGCGACGGCAGCACCGAATCGATCCGTCTGCAGCTGCGCACCTGGCCTGAGGTGGAGCAGTACCTGCAGCACTGCAAGGGCGTGATCCTGCCCCTTGGCTCCACCGAACAGCACGGACCCACCGGTGCGATCGGCACCGATGCCCTCACGGCCGAAGCCGTGGCCCTGGAAGTGGGCCGTCGCAGCGGCGTGCTTGTCGCCCCCACCCAGGCCTTTGGCATGGCCGAGCACCATCTCGGCTTTGCCGGCACCATCAGCCTGCAGCCGGCCACCCTGCTGGCCCTGCTCCATGACGTGGTGCTCTCCCTTGCCCGCCATGGGTTCGAGCGGATCTTCGTGATCAATGGCCACGGCGGCAACATCGCCACCGCCCGGGCCGCCTTCGCCCAGGCCTATGGCACCGCCGCCGCCCGCGGCCTGCCCCATGCCTCCCAGCTGCGCTGCAGGCTGGCCAACTGGTTCATGGCCGGCCCCGTGATGCGCACGGCCCAGGAGCTCTATGGCGATCGTGAAGGCCACCACGCCACCCCCAGCGAGATCGCGCTGACCCTGCACCTCGAGCCCTCCCTGGTGGCCCATCAGCGGCCCCTGGCCGAACCGGCGGCTCCAGGTCCGATTCATGGCCCGGAGGATTTCCGGCGCCGGCACCCCGATGGCCGCATGGGCTCCGATCCGTTCCTGGCCCAAGCCGAGCATGGGGCCCGCTTCCTCGACCTGGCCGCCACAGCACTGGTGGACGACCTGGCCGCGTTCCTCGCCGATCCCGCCGGCTAGGGTCGCGTCAGATTTTCACCTGTCGCCACGATGAGCAGGATCAGCGCCGACGACGTGCGCAAGGTGGCCAAACTGGCCCGCCTTGAGCTGCCTGAGGAGAAGATCGCTACCTACACCGGTCAGCTGGAGCGCATCCTCGACTACGTGGCCCACCTCGAGCAGGTGGATACCGAAGGGGTGCCCCCCACCACCCGGGCCGTGGAGGTGGTGAATGTCACCCGTGAGGACAAGGTGGAGCCCACCCCCGTGCGGGAGGAGCTGCTCGATCAGGCACCCCTACGGGAAGGCGACTTCTACCGCGTTCCCCAGATCCTGGCGGACTGAGGGTGTTTCAGCGCCGCGGGGCGATCGCGGTGCGGTGGAGCAGTTCAATCACCCGCCGACGGGCATGGCGGGTGGGCATCAGCGCCGCGAGGGGCCTCAACTTGCTGCGGCGTTTGCGATGGCTGCGAATGCCGAGAAAGATGTCGTAGATGAAATTGAAACCATCGCTGCGGGTTTCAAACAGACCGAGTCGCTGCGGTGAGCCCTTGGCATCGAGCAGGGGCTTGGTCGCGTGATAGGCGAGGCGATACTCAAACCAGGGAATCGAGGGCCAAAGATGATGAACCAGATGATAGTTCTGGCCCATGATTAACCAGTTCAGAATCCGACTTGGGTAGATCCGGGCGTTCTGCCAGCGGTTGCGGGATTGGAACGGTCGATGGGGGAGGTAGTCGAAGAACATGCCCAGGGTGACGCCCACCAACAGGGCCGGAGCAAACCAGCAGTTGAAGATGAAGGGCATGAACTGGTATTTCGCTGCCGCCAGGACGATCGCCGCAAACACTCCCCTGGCGATGCCCCATTCCAGCAATTCATAGCGCCGCCAAAGCCGACGCTGAAAGAAAAAATATTCGTGGTAGAAGAATCTTGGCGCAATCAACCACAGGGGTCCGAAGGTGGACACGATGTGATCAGGATCATGCTTGGGGTCATTCACATGGGCGTGGTGCTGAAGATGCACCCGCGTGAACACCGGAAAGCTGAAACCGAGCAGCAGGGCAGCTCCGTGGCCCATCACCGCATTCATCACCCGATTCGGATGGGCGGCGTTGTGGCAGGCATCGTGGATGACGGTGCCCTCCAGATGCAGGGCCAGGAACGCCATGGCCACCAGGAGAGGCAGGGGCCACAGCCCGACAAACCACCCCCAGATGGTGAGGCCGGCCAGGGCGTAGCCACCGATGAACAGAGCCACCGTCGGATTCCAGGCGTCCGGTGGATCCAGGTATTCCCGAGGCACCGACCCCAGGCGCTCCTTCGGAGCAATCACGACCCCGGGGATCAGCGGTTCAGGCGTGGCGGCCACTGCTTGCGTCATCGCCTGAAGAACCACACCGTCGCAGAGTTCGGGTCACCTTAGGCAGAACCAAGACCCGACCATGCCCACCGGGGGACTTGAACCCCCACAACCGCAGTCACTGGAACCTAAACCCAGCGCGTCTACCAATTCCGCCAGGTGGGCAGGCCACGACTCTAGGCATCCGCCCACAATGGGGCCACGCCGCTCCATCCGCCCGATGCTCGCCACGCTTGGAGGCATCCTCGCCCTGACCATCGGCCTCGCCCTGCTGCTGCTGCCCGTGGTCGTGAGCGAACTCAGTCGCCCCAGGGACAGCGCCTGGGGGGCCGTGGTTCTGCTGCTGGGGCTGGTGCTGGTGACCAGCGCCGATCGCCTGACCGGGGCGCCGATGCTGGCGGTGCTCTGCGGCGGACTTTTGATCGGGCGTCTCGGCACCGAGGTCGGTCAGGCCCGCTGGCGGCAGCTCAGCAGCGAAGAGCAGGCAGCCCTCGGCTCCAGGGACCGCTGGCTCACCAGCCTCAACCAGCTCCTCACCACCTCAGCCCAACTGCTCGCCACCGTGCTCGACGCCCTGGGCAAGCTCAATCAGGCCGTCCAGGAGCGGCGTCAGCCCAAGGGCACCACCAAGCGCTGGGTCCGCCAGGACACTGCTGCGGATGCCGCAAGCGCATCGGGTACGGAAATCCCTGCAGCCGCGGTCGAGGCGGAAGGGTCGACGGCAGATCAGGGGACCACGGCGGTGACCGGGGGCGACGGCGAATCTCTCGACCCCATCGAGCCGTTGTTGACCATTGCTGGAGACGAAGAGCCTTCCAGCTCAGTGGCAGAGGACACCCTGGAGCTGGCGCCGGATCGGCTGGACGAGGTGGATGCCCCCCAGGCGAGCGATGCCCCCGATCCCGGCGGCGACGTTGCGGTTACGGCCGAAGCCGTTACGGCCGAAGTCGTTACGGCCGAAGTCGATGCGGAGCCCCATTCCACCCCTGATCAGGCCCCGGAATCCTCCAACCCTGCCGAGCCCGAATCGGTTCCCCAGCCCGAAGCCTCCGCCGCGCTCCAATCCGCTCCTGATGCCACCGAGGAGCTGACAGCCGAAGCAGCGGTTGAGCCGGATGGGGCGGTTGAGCCGCTGCATTCCATCCAATCCTTTGAGGAGATTGATGCCCTGCTCGACCTGCCCCCCAGGGGCGCCACCACCGAGGACACCCCGGACACCCGCGTGGTGAGCCGCTTTCCCCTACGTCCTGAGTCGATCGTCGATGTCGACGTGGAGGACATGCCAGCCGGCGACCCTGACCGCCGATAATCCGGGATTGCTGCCCCAGGCAACGTGACCGCCAGCCCGGCCTCTTCCATGGCCTCCTACAAGGCCACGCTGAACCTGCTGCAGACGCCCTTCAACATGCGGGCCAACGCCAAGGTGCGGGAACCCGAGATCCAGGCCTTCTGGGCCGAGCACAAGCTCTACGAGCGCCTCAGCCAGCAGAACCCCGGCGACACCTTCACCCTGCACGACGGGCCGCCCTATGCCAACGGGGCCCTGCACGTGGGCCACGCCCTCAACAAGATCCTCAAGGACATCATCAACAAGACGGCCCTGCTGCAAGGCAAGCGGGCCCGCTTCGTGCCGGGCTGGGACTGCCATGGCCTGCCGATCGAGCTGAAGGTGCTGCAGGGGCTGAGCAGCAGCGAGCGCGCGGCGCTGACGCCATTGAGCCTGCGCCAGAAGGCTCACGCCTATGCCCTCGAGCAGGTGGAAGGCCAGAAGGTCGGGTTCCGCCGCTGGGGCATCTGGGCCGACTGGGATCAGCCCTACCTCACCCTGCAGACGAGCTACGAGGCCGCCCAGATCGGCGTGTTCGGAGCCATGGTGCTGGCCGGCCACATCTACCGGGGCCTCAAACCGGTGCACTGGAGCCCCAGCTCCCGCACCGCCCTGGCCGAAGCCGAGCTCGAATACCCCGACGGCCACACCTCCCCCAGCCTCACCGTGGCCTTCCCGGCCGTGGCGCTGCCGGAGGCCCTGGCCCAGCAGCTGAGCGATGCCGGCCTCAGCCCCGACGCCGCCACCGCCGCGGGCGGCCTGGCGGTGGCCATCTGGAC
>JBEINY010000093.1:0-7917 GCA_040377855.1 Prochloraceae cyanobacterium
GTGGCGGGTCCCAGCCTGGCGATGGAGCTGGAGACGGCCCTCTGGCGGATCGATCTGGAGCCGGCCGCCGCTGGCGCTGATGGGGAGGCCCCGGGGGCCTGGCCCGACCGAGCCGCCTGGGAGGCCCTGGTGGCGTCGCTGCTGGCGGCGGAATCCCTGGAGTGGAGCGACACCGATAAGAAGGGTCGGCCGCGGCAGCGCGACTGCCGACCGGCCCTGGCCAACCTGCGCCTGCAGGGCTGGCAGGCCGGGCGGGTCACCCTCCAACTGGAGGCCACGATCGATCCGGCTGGTCGCAGCCTGCGGCCCGAGCAGCTGCGGCACTGGCTCTCCGAGAGACTGGGTCAACGCCTGGCCCTGGGGGCGCTCTGCCGCGAAGCTCTTCTCCTCCAGCCGTGCTAACGTCTTGTTCAGACGGCTGAGAAGTCAGCTGGCTTCATCGGGTTCATTCCATGACTCCCGATCTGGTCAGAACCCTGATGCCGCCGAGGAGTCTTCAAGAACCCCGTGTCCTGCGAGCCCTCTGCGGCATTCGTGTCCGGTCCTGCATTTAAAATCGTCAATTAGAGGGTCTGCGCTAGCCCCTGATTTCACGGTTGAGCCTGCGGGTTCCGTCCGACAGCTCCATCCCTCCACCGGCTTTTTCCTGTCGGTCCAGGTTTCCGTCCTCGGCTGGTTACCAGCTTCGCCGTCTCAGAAACGGCCCGGGATTGCCGATCCAATGATCGCTCCCCTGCTGAGCACACCGATCCGGTGTCACCGCTGAATCTTCTCCGTCCCTGAGCGCTGAATCGCGCCATTGCCGTCTGCGTCGTCGCGCGCCCCCGTGCTGCGATGCGCCAGCCGTGGCCCTGGCTCAGAGGTGTTTTCCCCACTCCCAGGCAGGACCCGCGAAGGTCCAGGACTTTTCCCTATGCCCCAGCAGATCGTCATCGCCGAGCAACTGCGGATCGCCGCGGTTCTCAACGACGAACGCGTGGATGAACTGGTGGTGGCCCAAGGGCGCTACCAGATCGGCGATGTCTATCTCGGCACGGTTGAGAATGTGTTGCCGGGTATTGATGCGGCCTTCGTCAACATCGGCGAGAGCGAGAAGAACGGTTTCATCCATATCACCGACCTCGGTCCCCTTCGCCTGAAGAAGGGCGGCGCCGGCATCACCGAACTGCTCGAACCGCGCCAGAAGGTGCTTGTGCAGGTGATGAAGGAGCCCACCGGCACCAAGGGGCCTCGGCTGACCGGCAATCTCACCCTGCCCGGTCGCTTCCTGGTGCTCCAGCCCCAGGGCCAGGGGGTCAACATCTCCCGGCGCATCAACGGCGAATCGGAGCGCAACCGGTTGCGGGCCCTCGGGGTGCTGATCAAGCCCCCCGGGGCCGGTCTGCTGATCCGCACCGAGGCGGAGGGGGTGAGCGAGGACCTCCTGATCGACGACCTTGAGGCCCTGCTGCGCCAGTGGGAATCGATCCAGACCGCCGCCGAGTCGGCCAGTCCACCGGTGTTGCTCAACCGCGATGAGGACTTCATTCATCGCGTGCTGCGGGATCTCTACAGCCCTGAGGTGGTGAGGGTGGTGGTCGATGGCGCCGATGCGGTGGCCCGGGTCAATGCCTTCCTCGGACCCGATCAGGCCAACCTGCTGGTGGAGCACCACAACGAATCCGCCGACCTCCTGGAGCACTACCGGGTCAATGCCGCGATCCGTGATGCCCTCAAGCCGCGGGTCGACCTGCCCTCCGGTGGCTACGTGATCATCGAGCCCACCGAAGCGCTGACGGTGATCGATGTGAACTCCGGCTCCTTCACCCGGTCGGCCAATGCCCGCGAGACGGTGCTCTGGACCAACTGTGAAGCGGCCGTCGAGATCGCCCGTCAGCTGAAGCTGCGCAACATCGGCGGCGTCGTGATCATCGACTTCATCGACATGGAGTCGCGGCGCGACCAGCTCCAGGTGCTCGAGTCGTTCACGGCGGCCGTGCGCGATGACGCCGCCAGGCCCCAGATTGCCCAGCTCACCGAGCTCGGCCTGGTGGAATTGACCCGCAAGCGCCAGGGGCAGAACATCTACGAACTGTTCGGGCGGGCTTGCCCCAGCTGTGGTGGCCTCGGTCATGTGGCCGTGCTCCCCGGCAAGGACACCCTGCAACCCCTGGCCACCCTCACCGGCCTGGTGCGTTCCGTGGCCTCCGCCCGCGCAGAAGTGCTCAGCCCAGGGGGGGGCGCCGACGGCCCATCCCGGCGCCGTCGGGGTGGACGGGGAGGCCGCGGCGCTGGAGAGGGGACTGATGATGCCGGTCTCGGCACCGAGCACACCCCGTCCGCCTACGAGCCAGGTCGGGGTTCCGAGGTTCTGGCGGCGGCAACGGAGGCTCCGTCCCGTCGCCAGGAACCCGAGCTGGTGGCGGTGCCGATGGAGCCCGACCAGGAGCTGGTGTTCGGTTGGATGGGGCTCAATCCGGCCTTGTTGCTCGATCAGCCCGGCCAGGCCCTGGACCAGGTGGTGGTGCGGGTCATCCGTCCCGGGGAGGATGCCGAGGCGGTGCTTGACGAGGCCCGTCAGCAACTGGCCGCCGCAGGCGGTCGTCGTCGTCGTCGGGGGCGTGGTGGTGCCGAGGCCGGCCCAGGTGCCCCTGGGGCGAACGCAGCCGATCCCGGACCGAGCCATGGTGTCGCTGCGGTGGACATCACGCCGTTGCCTGAACCATCTCCCTACGGCCAGGCGCCTGAACCCCTGTCGATGGTGCTCGGGGTGGCGAGGGAGGAGACACCTCAACGGGATCGCCAACCCGTGAGGTCGGTGGGGCTGCCTGCCGCTGAACCCCCGAGCCCGGAGGCTCAGCCCAGCACCGATGGGGCCGCCGACCAGGAGGAGGAGGATTCCGGTGAACCACGCCGCCGCCGCCGCTCCTCCGCCACCGCCTGAGCCAGACCCCTGGCAGGCCTTTCCGGTTGAGGGGCTCGCCGGGGTCGATGAGGTTGGTCGGGGTGCCCTCTTCGGACCCGTGTTTGCGGCGGCGGTGATCCTGTCGTCGCCTGCCCAGGCCCAGCTTCATGCAGCCGGCCTCACCGACAGCAAGAAACTGTCCGCCCGCCGCCGGCAGGGGCTGGTGCCCCTGATCAAGGCCTCCGCCCTGGCGTGGGGCATCGGCCAGGCGAGTGCCGCCTGCATCGATCGCCAGGGCATCCGCGGGGCCACGGAACTGGCAATGCTGCGGGCCCTGCAGCAGTTGGCCGTACCGCCGGGTCGTTGCCAGGGCCGCCCCGACCTGGTGCTGGTCGATGGCGTGTTGCCCCTGCGCCTCTGGCCAGGGCCGCAGCGCACCCTGGTGCGGGGAGATCAGCACTGCCTGGCGATCGCTGCCGCCAGTGTGCTGGCGAAGGAGGAGCGGGATGGGCTGATCCGGAGACTGGATCAACGGTTTCCCGGCTACGGACTGCAGAGCCATGCCGGGTACGGCACCCTGCGCCATCGGCAGGCCCTGGCCCGTCTCGGGCCGACGCCCCTTCATCGCCGCTCCTTCATCGGCCGGCTTCAGACGTCCTGATCCAGGCACCAGCGGCGATAGTCGCCGAGCAGTTGCTGGCTGACCCTGGTGCGGATCCCCAGCAGGATCCCCCCCAACAGCGACCGTCCCGTCGCCTCCAGCACCCGGGGGGGAATCATCCGCAGCAGGGGTGGCTGGCCCACCTGCACCGCCAGCTTCGCTTCCCCCTCCAGGCCTTCGTCGCTGGCCACCAGCCAGGACTGGAGGCTGAGCTCAAAGTCATCGACGATCCCCAGGCCTTCGAGGCGGCAATCTGTGGCCTCCAGATCGATGCGACCGTTGGACAGCCGGGCCCGGAGATCGACGATCGGCTGGATCTGGAGTTGAAACACCTGCAGCCGGGTCACGGTGTAGCGGTAACGGCCGGGTTCGAGCCCCTCGAGCTGCTCGAGATCGAGCAGGGCACCGATCACCCGTTCCTCATCGGCCAGGTAGGCCGCCAACCGTTCGGCTTCACCGGGCCTGGAGAGGCGAAGGCTCTGGCAGGCGCTGAACGCCAGGGTCATGGCCTGCAGGCCGGCGCGGCATGATCCTATCGGCCCTCCCCTTGCCAGGCCTCTCCCGCCATGCGTGTTGCCTTCCTCGGTCCCAGCGGCACCTATGGCGAGCAGGCCGCCCGCCGTTTCGCCCGTCTCGAGGCCTGGGAGCCGGTGGATCTGGTGCCCTGTCCCACGATCCGTGCCGTGGTCGAGGGTCTGGCGGTCGGCGATTGCGAGGCGGCGGTGGTGCCTGTGGAGAACTCGGTGGAGGGGGGGGTGACCGCGGCCCTGGATGCCCTCTGGACTCACCGTGATCTGGCAATCACGCGGGCGTTGGTTCTGCCCATCCGCCATGCCCTCCTCGGGGAGGGCCCGCTGGAGGGCGTGAGCGAGGTGCTTTCCCATCCCCAGGCCCTGGCGCAGTGCAGTCAGTGGCTGGCGGATCACTGCCCGCGGGCCCTGCAGTTGCCCACGGCCTCCACCGCAGAAGCCGCCCGGATGGTGCGGGGTAGCCGCTTCCGGGCGGCGATCGCCTCCCAGGAGGCCGCCCGTGAGCAGCAGCTGCCGGTTCTGGCCTATCCGGTCAATGACATCGCCGGCAATTGCACCCGTTTTCTGCTGCTGCAGCGTGGGGCCCGGGCTGATGGTGGTCCGATCGCCAGCCTCGCCTTCTCCCTGCATGCCAACCGCCCCGGCGCCCTGCTCGAGGCCCTGGCCTGTTTTGCCCGCTTCGGGCTGAACATGAGCCGGATCGAATCCAGGCCTTCCAAGCGGGAGATGGGGGAATATCTGTTCTTCGTGGACCTGGAACTCGCGCCTGCCGAACTGTCGTCGCCAGCGGCCCCAGGGGGGCGCGATCCGGGGGATGGGGTGGATCCGGCGCAACTCCAGCAGGTTCTCCAGGATCTGGAACCGCTCTGTGAACACCTGGCCCTGTTCGGCAGCTATCCGATCACCGGACTCGACCAGGCGGAGGAGCCGGCTGAGATCCCTGGCTGATCAGCGGGGGTGATCAGCGCCGTTCTGATCGCCTCCAGGCAGGGGTTTGGCTGCCTGGAACACCCCGAAGTCCATCAGGCCCGTGCGGAATGCCCAATCCATCAACAGCAGGGTTGGAGTTTCCCGGAGCCCCTGCAGCAGGGCCCGGGGACCCAGGCCCAGTACGGCGCCAGGTCGACGCACCCCTTCGATGATCGAGTCGATCCAGGAGGGAAGGGTTGCTGCGGTCCAGTTTGCGGTGATCACGGGGCCTGAGCCCCAGGGGCTGGCTTCCAGGTTGGCCCGGAAGGATCGGATGCTGGCGAATTCGGGATGGGCCCACTGATTCAGCAGTTGGCGCATCACCCATTGTTCGCGCCGGTTCATCGGCCCATCGATCGGATCACGCCGGTTCCAGTCGGCCACGGCCAGGCGGCCGCCTGGCCGCAGCACCCGCAGCAGTTCGTCGGCGAAGCGCTGCTTGTTGGGCATGTGGGGGCCGGCTTCCACGGTCCAGACGGCATCAAAGCTGCTTGGGGCGAGGTCGAGGTCGAGGGCATCCATCACCGCGAACCGGCAGCTCAGGTCCTGGGGGGTGAGGGCCGAGGCCCTGGCGACCTGGGCGGGGCTGATGCTGATGCCGAGCACCTCAAAGCCGTAGTCGCGGGCCAGGATCCTGGCGCTGCCGCCGATGCCGCAGCCCACATCGAGCAGGGTCGAGCCGGGCGGAAGCTGATCGAGGCCACTCCAGTGCACGAGTTCGTGGACGAAAGCCTCCTTGGCCTTGCGGAAATCCCGCTGGCGAGGGGGTGTGCCGTAATGGCCGAGGTGCACATGCTCACCCCACAACCGCTCCAGCAACTGGTCGTCGGTCCAGCGGTCGTAGGCCGCAGCGACGCTGCTGCTGGAGAGATAACGGCGATCACGGCGTTGCCAGAACCAGATCCCTCCCCCCAGGGCCACGACGATCGCAAGCAGGATCAGCAGGAGGGTCACGGAGGGGAGGAGGTGCAGGGTGCGGGCCGAGATCGCATCGGCTGGGACGTGGAACGGTCGGTGGGCCGTTTTGGCGAGTCAGCCGCCGGTGCGCACCTTCTCAGCCGGTGATTGATCAGGCTTGCCCGGAGGCGGGGCGGAGCTGCCCGATCAGGCAGGTTCCAGATCCGACGGCTGTCAGCGCAGGTGGGCGCCGTCGGATTGCATCATTCCTGACGGACCAGGACCCGATCAGGAGGGATCAAGATCCTTGAAGGTGTCCTTGAGAACGGTTCGGGCTGCGAGCTGCCGACGGGTGTGATCGAGCAACTCGAATTCCTGACGCAGCCGCTCTCCGGTGTCGGTGATTTCGAGCAGGGCCTGTTGATGGCCAGCCACGGGGCCTCCGAGGTGGGAGGCGATCCAGAAGGAGAGTTCCCGGGGCAGGTCCGGCAGATCACTCGGGAGGGGGGTCTGGTTACCGAACAGCTTGCCGGTGAGGTCCACCACATCGGTGAGGGCCTGGCCGACGTCCTTGGCCAGGGTCTGGAGCACGTCGTGCTCATCGCTCTGGTCGTCCTCAATCCAACTGACCATGGCGACCTTGAACGGAGTCTCCCGCACGATTTCGAGGATGCGGAAGCGCTGCTGGCCGAGGGTGACGATGTTGCTGCGATCGTCGTCCTGGGTCTGGCATTGAAGGATTTCGGCACAGCACCCCACATCAGCCATGGTGCTGTTTTGGGGATCCCAGCGCACCACCCCAAAGCGACGATCGGTTTCGAGCACCGTCTGCAGCATCATGCGATACCGCGGCTCAAAAATATGGAGCGGGAGCACTTCTTCCGGGAAGAGCACCACATCCGGCAGGGGAAACAGAGGTAATTCCCTGACGGACAGTTCGGACACGGGCTGTTGGCGGCAGTGTTTGACGTAGGGCCGGAACGGGGCACCCCGAATTTGATCCTAGAAACAAACCGACCCACCCCGGGGGCGGGATGGGTCGGCGGCTCAACAATCTCAGGATCAGAGCTTCACTTCGATGTCGACGCCGCTGGGCAGGTCCAGCTTCATCAGGGCATCGATCGTCTTGGCGGAAGGGCTGTAGATGTCGATGATCCGCTTGTGGGTGCGGGTTTCAAAGTGCTCGCGGGAATCCTTGTCCACGTGGGGCGAGCGCAGCACGCAATAGATCTTGCGCTTGGTGGGCAGGGGGATCGGTCCGATGGCGGTGGCCGCGGTGTGGTCCGCGGTTTCAATGATTTTTTCGCAGGAAAGATCGAGCATGCGGCGATCAAACGCCTTCAGGCGGATGCGGATCTTCTGCTGGGGGATGGCCGTGGACATCGGAGAACTCGTGAACGTCTTGGGGTGTCAACAGAACCCCTGGGGAGGGGTTGACCCAGGGGCCCTACCACTGGAGGGACTGGGAGCAAGGGAGCGATCGCGGTGGCGACGGATCCTGGACTCAGGTTGTCGAGGTGCTCAGGCAGACCTCAGAGGAGCGGACGGGATGCCGCGCCAAAGCATGGAACCTGGATGGGCTGGGAGCGAGCACCATGGCCACACTCCCAGCTCCTTGATTCAGAGGATCAGGCCGGATAGGCCTGAATCGGATCAGGCGATGATCTTGGAGACCACGCCGGCACCGATGGTGCGGCCGCCTTCCCGAATGGCGAAGCGCATGCCCTGCTCGATGGCCACCGGGCAGATCAGCTCGCCGGTCATCTTGATGCGGTCACCGGGCATCACCATTTCAACGTTGGCACCGTCGTCGGAGGTGAAGGCCGTGATCTGACCGGTCACATCCGTGGTGCGGATGTAGAACTGCGGGCGGTAGCCGGCGAAGAATGGGGTGTGGCGACCGCCTTCCTCTTTCATCAGCACATACACCTCACCCTCGAACTTGGTGTGGGGCTTGATGGAGTTGGGCTTCACCA
>JBEINY010000097.1:0-7286 GCA_040377855.1 Prochloraceae cyanobacterium
CGCAGCGGCATCTGGCTGGTGACACCGCGGTCACCCTGCTGCCCTACGGGCGCGGTGAGCGGGTGTGCCTCGGCAAGGCTCTGGCGGAGCTGGAGATCCGGCTGCTGGCGGTGGGGCTGCTCAAACAGGTGACCTTGGAGCTGGAGGCGGATCAGGACCTGACGCTCAGGATCATTCCCAGCCCCTCGCCGGCGGATGGCCTGCTGGTGCGCTCCTGTTCCAGAACCAGCTGAGCCTCCAGCCTCACCAGCAGGGGGGCCTCGGACTGGCACCGGGCTGCTGTTGAATCCGCAGCCATGAAGAGCGATTTGCGCGGACCGTACCCACCGCAGCCACGCTCAACAATTCTTCACACTAGGCTGAGGAAAAGGGTTTCCGTCCTTGAACGATTTTCTAGCTGTTGTTTACCTGATATCTGCTTTGCCCTCATCGCCGGTGGAGCTTTTGCTTTGATGAACCAGAACCTGCGCGGCTCGGACCAAAGACGTAGCTCCAGCCTTAGGCGCCATCCCGAGGCTCCCGAACCCGGTGATGAAGTCCTTTATGTCGACCTCAGCCGAGAGCGACTGGAAGAGCTCTATCAGCAGGCGTCTTAGGTCGTGTCCTGATGACGGCGATCCGCTTGACTCATTCTCTCAAAATGCAAAAAACTTTCCGCATACTATTCGGCTGACAAGGTCTTTTGATCGGCCTCAACGAAGCTTGCGAAATACTTCAAGCAGCGATAAAGAGTCAAGAATTAAGTTTCTCTGGAACAATTGGGCCTTCCCCGAGCGATCAAAAAAGCAGACCCCCATGGCAATGCTTTGTTACATCGCTCTCCTCGCCATCTGACTCGCCCTTGGGGGCAATGCTTGCAGCAGCTACCTGCTGGGCATCGCGAGAAGCATCGAGACCAGCTTTACGATAAACGACCGCGACTATAACCGAGTACAAGATTCTCTTTGCCGAGGATCTTAGCAATGGAATGGTTGAAAGGCCACTTCAATCTAGTTCAATTCCCCCTGCCTAGAATCTTTGCCTTCTCGACTGATGGCAGACCGCAATGGCAAGTCAATGGGAGAACTTCCTACGGAACCTCGGCGAGTGGCATGGCTCCTTTGCCTCCCTCGATGCCAGCGGCACGATCGTGGACAGCACAACCTCCATCCTCAGCCTGGAGCAGGAGGAAGGGCAGCAGTTGGTTCACTTCAAGTTGGGCCGCTTCGGGAACGGACTCGACAACACACCCACGCGGGAGATCAGCCAGGAGTACCGCTCCCTGGGAAAACAGGTGGTGTTCTTTGAATCCGGCACCTTCTGCAAGGGTTCGCTGCAGGTCGCTCCAGGCACGGTTTTCGGCGCCGAGTTCGGCTTTGTGGCAGGGGATCGCCGCCACCGGTTGGTGCAGCTCCACAGCCCGGAAGGGGCTTTTGAGAGTCTGGTGCTGATCCGTGAGTTCCGCGCTGGTAGCGGCGCCATCGAACGGCCACCCTTGGAGGCCGATCACCTGCTGGGCCATTGGACGGGCCAGGCCACCACGATCAGTGCCGATTGGCCGGTGCCGGATCTTGCCCCCTGTGCCCTTGACGTCCATCGGGGGGGCGACGGGACCCTGACCCTTGACACCAAGAGCGGCGCTGTGGACGAGAGAAGCGGCGGGCACGCCGAGCGCCTGATGCTGCTACCTGACAGCGCCTATTGCCTGGTGCCTCTGCAGGTCAGTCACCGAGAAGCGTTCAGGGTGGAAGCCGGCTGGTTGCCCAGCCCCGGAAGGATGGAGCGGTTGGTCCGTCGCTATGACGCCAGCGGAGCCTGGATCTCCGCCACCTGGAGCAGCGCCGTCCTGGATCACCCGCATGGCAAGGCCCAGCAGGGGAATGGAGACGGCGATGCGGCGATCGCCTCAAGGTCGCATGATCTCCAGGGGTAAAACCAAAACCCTGTCCACCACAGAAGCGGAGGACGGCAAACCGGCCCTGAGCTCTCAGCCGTTCGGATCCCGCCGGCGGGCAGCGGCGAGGCTTCTGCCTGAGGTTGAGGCTGATGCAGGCCGCCCTGGCGATGGGGATGCGGGTGGGTATGGCAGCAGGGCGCTCCTGTGCTGCTGCCGCAGCTGACCATGCCGGCCAGCCCTATGGTGTTGTACAGGGAATTGGACGGTTGTCATGCAGGTGGTCAGTTTTTCCGAGGCCCGCGAGAGTTTCAAGGCGGTGCTCGATCGCGTGGCAGCCGACGCCGACGTGACCCTCATCACCCGGCGCCACGCTCAGGGCGCTGTCGTGATGTCGCTCGACACCTACAACAGCCTGATGGAGACGGTGCATCTGCTCCGCTCTCCGGCGAACGCTGCCCACTTGCAGCGCTCCTTGGAGCAGGCCGACCGCGGTGAGCTGCTGACTCACCCCCTGATCGACACCGATCAGGGTGATGCCGGCAGCTGAACGACTGGCGTGGACTCCCGCCGCCTGGGAGGACTACCTCTACTGGCAAGGCCAGGACCGCAGACAACTGCGGCGAATCAATCAGCTGATCCAGGCCTGCTTGCGCGACGCTTTTGTGGGAATCGGCAAACCTGAACCGCTGCGCGAAAACCTCTCGGGTTGCTGGTCGCGCCGGATCGATGACGAGCATCGCCTCATCTACCGGTTGGAGGGCGCCACCCTCGTGATCCTGGCCTGTCGTTATCACTACCGCTGAGATCAGCTGCTCGGCAATCGCCCGTGACATCCCAGGGGCCGTGCCCCACCTGTGCCATGGGCCTCACCCTGATCGAGGCAGCCAAATACGAGAACCGACTGGAGCACCTGGCGGTGTTGCGGCCCTCACAGCTGCTTCCACCGGTTCAGAAACCGTCGCTGTCTGAGTGGGGATGGAGGCCTGCAAGGCCCAAGTTCGAGCTGATCGCGAAGGATCGCATCGTTGATGATCGGCAGCTCGCAGTCAGCGCATGAGCTTTCAGCGATTCGATGCATCATTTGCATAACAGCAATTCCTGCGGACACTGGAGCGTCCCCGCAACAAGGCAGGATTGATCCCGATGCCTTCGACCAGCATGGTCTTCCTCCCGCCGACAACCGATTTCCCGCCCAACCCGGAGGCGCTGAGCCGAGAAGATCTGAATGGCGTCTACCTCGAACTGCGCAACTGCTACAAAAGCTTGATGCTCAGCCGTGGGCAGTTTCGCAGCCGCGCAGGCAAAGCGCGTAACGAAACCGCCATGCTCAAGCAGAACCTGCTGGATCTTGCCAGCAGGGAGGCATCAGTGCGCATGGACATCTACCAGATGCTGGAGATCGTGACCGCCATTGCCGGTGATCTGGAAGATGCCGGTGATGATCTGGTGAATGAATTCGGCCGTTACAAGATGGGCCGTAAGACGTATCAGGGTGGTTCCTTCATTGGTGGCCTCGTGCAGGCGGTGATTCGCTTCATCAACCGCTGGAGTCAGACCAAGGAGCGGGTGGTGCAGCTGGATCAGAAGCGTCAGGAGTTCATCGAGAAGACGAAGAATCTGCAGGCGCTCAGCCAAGCAGGCGCTGCCCAGGATGGCTCCGTGTCCAAGACAGAACCAACGTATGCCGCCAGTGTGGAGATTGTGGGCAGCCCAGCGGAACAGCAGGCCCGGGAGGTGAAGACTGATGGGACAACTCACTGACACCCTGCGGGCCACGTTGCGGGACCTGGCCCAGTCCGATGCTCGCCTCTACCGCGGCTTGCAGGACGAGCTCGGCGACACCAAACCAGCGAGCAATCCGTCCGCGGCGCTGCTGACCGGTGACGCCCTGGCCAGCCGCGAGGAGCTGGAGCGATTGTCGGTGGCTGCCCTCTGGAGCCTCTGCAAGGCGCGCGGCATCAAGGGCCTCAGCAAGGGCCCGGCGGCACAACAGGTGGAGGCCCTGCTCAGCCATCCGGATGGCCCACCCCTGCGCAGCGCCCTACCCCTCAAGGCCACCAAGGGCAGCAAGAGCCCTGCTGGTGGCAGCAAACTCACACCCAAGCCTGCTGGTGCCGAGTTTCAGGCTTTCGAGCAACGCCTCGATCGGCTGGAGCAACTGGTGCTGCTGATCGCTCAGCAGGTGGGCGTGCCCACGGATGCGATCACGCGGTTGCTGCCGCCGGCTGCTCCGCCAACCTGAAGCACCTCTGCGCTGGCCCCAGCCGATGACGTTGAACCCGGAGACGCTGGAGAAGCTGGGCCGCTTTCTTCTGCGCGGCCTGCGCATCGGCGCCAGCACGGTGTCGATCGTGGAGCTGCTGCGTAACGACTGGACCGGAGGCATCAGTGCCGGGGTGGCCTGGCTGGTGTTTCTGCAGGTGGAACGGCGGCTGCCGCCCCTCAGTCCAGAGCCTGAGGAGTGATCCGCAGCTCGGGGTAGCCGGTGGCCGGATCCAGCTCCCGGCTGAATCGCCACTCCGGCAGCAGATCGATCACCAGCTCCGCGGTGGTGCGCACCAGCGAGCCGGCGCAGAGGTGGCCGCCGAGCACAGCGCCGCTGCTGTCAGCCACAGCGATGTGTAGGTGGGCGCCATCGGGCGACAGGGTGCCGGAGAGGCTGAGGATCTCCAGTTCGCCGTGGATCGCCGTGGCCTGAGTCGCACCGGCCAGGCGCAGCTGGGCCAGCGACAGGCTCCCAACGGCGCTGATCAGGCAGCCGGCCTGCTCCTGTTGTTCGCCCATCCAGGCCTCGAGCGCCTGGCGCAGATCGGCGCCAGGGGGCAGCCGCAGCGGTATCACCTTCATGGGCAGAGCGCCTCCAGCAGCGGTTGCCCTGGTGATTGTGATTGTCTCGCCAACAGGAAGGCGCCCCGTAGGGGGCGCCTTAGCACCGGTTGCGGCGGTCGCCTCCTCACACCAAGGACTACCGGTCGGGTGTCTGTGGTTCACGCATGACCTGTCTGGGGCCTGGCAGGGAAGGAAAGGAGATCAAGTCTCTGGGAAGAGATGCTCGGGGCTTGACCTTCTCGGCTGTGATCCCGGCTCGGGTTATGCAGCCCAAGAGTTAAGAACGCGGGAAACAGAACTGGCGTATCGCTCTCTGCTGCTACGGGATGACGCTCGCGCAGCGTCACCGAGTTCACCTTGTGTGTGTCGCATCGTTGGCGCACCTCCGCTGGGCGCACCGGCTCGGGTGATCCCTGGCCGGACTCTGGTGGAGGGTGGGACCTGGGTTGGCTCCCGGGCCTCCCCTCAACTTCAAAGTACGCCCCTTTTCAGCTGGCGGCGGCCCGCTGGAGTGCCTGTTCCCGTACCACCAGAAACCAGTCAGTGCAATGCTTCTTAGGCGCCCCTCTACTCCTCGGAAAGGCTGCAGCACCGGCGGTTTGATGCATTGAGCGCATGGATTTGCGGACGGCTGTATCCACGCGGCAACCTGAACCCTGCTCGGGCCATTCCTGCGAGCCAACCCGCTGATTGCCATGGGCTTCCGTCTCCGCCGTTCCGCCCGCCTGGGCCCGCTGAGGTTCAACTTCTCCAGCGGGGGACTGAGCTCGATCTCCGTCGGTGGCCGCGGGGCCTCCTTCAACATCCCGGTGAATCGCAGCGGTGGGGCCCGCACCACCGTGGGGCTGCCGGGCACCGGCCTGAGCTGGAGCGTGGAGCACACCTCCGATCGCGACGCTGAGATCCCCACCGCGATCCCGGCCGGTCCTGCGGCGGGCCTGCCCAACAGTCGCCGGCTGCGGCCGGGCCAGCTCGATGCCCTCAAGCAGTCGTTGCTGGGCGTGCTGCGCCAGGAGCTGTTCGCTCCAGGCTCCACCGGGGAGCAGCTGTGGGAGCACGGCCTGGTGAGCCGTCTGCTCGCCGATGGCTCTCTCGGTGCGCGAACCACAGGCCTGCTGACCCTGATCGAAACGCCAGAGGCGATGGAGTCCTACCTGCTGCGGGCCCAGGGCCAGGACGATGCCAAACGCCGGGCCCAGCGCTGCATCACCGCCGTGCAGGAAGCCTCCAGGCTTGCCGCTGGGCGGGGCTGGCTTGCCTGACATTGCTAGGGCAGGTCCAACGCTCCAGGCTTTGTTGTGGTCAGACCTCTCCTTGGAGTCCATGCTGCATCACCTCCAGCAGTCCATCGGCCAGGGGGCGATGGGCGGCGAGCCTGGCCCTCCAGCAGCTGCAGCTGCTCCAGCGGCATGGACAGCTCACCTCCATACACATGGGCCGTGCGGCAGTGGATGTGATGCACCATCACCAGCTCCCTCCGCAGTGCCTGCTCCGGCGTTTCGCCCGGATCGAGGTGCCCGCCAAAGAGTCCCCAGCAGCCGGGCGCGACGATCGTGGGGATCTCGTCGCGCAGCTGCATCAGCCAGCGGCCGGCCGGCGCCGCTGCGTGGCATAGACCGCTGCTCCACCAGCCGCCAGCACCAAGCCACCGCTGATGGCCAGGAACACCAGCGTCTGCAACAGCAACAGAACAATCCCAATGGCTGATCCGGCCACGATCTGCACCCTGGCCTTGATCAGCAGGGTGAGCAGCAGCAGCACGGTGGCCTTGAGGGCAAGCACCTTGGCCGTGCTGAACGGACAGAACGGGTTCAGAAGCACGGGGTGATCACGGGGATCCCCATGCTGGCGGGCCGATCCGGATGCGGTGGGATCTACTCAGCGCGAGGCGATCCAAAAGACCAGCAAGTCCTGCCCGCTCGGCTGGTTCAGCTTGGACAGCTACTGCTTCAAGAACCGGTGATCGCCATGGGCTTCCGCTTCTGCCGCTCTGCCGGCCAGGGCCCACTGCGTTTCAACGTTGCCAAGGGCGGACTGAGCGCCCTCTACGTGGCGGAGATGGCACCTCGTTCAACATCCCGGTGAGTGGCAGAGGCGGGGCCCTCACCACCATGGAGCTGCCGGGCACCTCCGCGGACAGCCAACTATCACGGGCCTGGAGAACTCGCTTCTGGAGCGATCAACGGCCCTCTCCCTCTCCACCGCGGACTGCCCGGAAGCGCTGCTCAATCGGGTGGGCAAGCGCCATCACGCCCAAGCTGATGGCGATGCCGATGGCACAGGCAAGCAGACGTTTGTCCGCCATCAGCGGCAGGTCGGCGGCGTTGCTGTTAAACAGCACGATCGTGGCCGTGAGAACGGTGACCATCAGGGCTGGATGGCCATGGCGGGCGGCGATCGCAGCAGTGATCGCGGCCAAGGCGATGGCCGGCACCTGAAGGGGCAGGCTGTGGGGCAGGGCCGGGGCCACCAGGATCAACAGCCCAACGCCCGCCAGGGTTCCCAGGGAGCGGTGCAGGGCGACCCTCCAGGCATCCCGCACGAATGGCCGCAGCACCAGGAAGGGCGTGAGGATCAACCA
>JBEINY010000094.1:0-7759 GCA_040377855.1 Prochloraceae cyanobacterium
ATCAGCCTCACCCTCCTGGCCACCCTGCTCTTCGCCAACATCGCCGAGGCCCTGGCGGAAGGCCGGGGCAAAGCCCAGGCGGATGCCCTGCGCCGCACCCAGGCGCGCACCCAGGCCCGGCGTCAAGGCGCCGATGGCTCGATCGAGCTGGTGGATGCTTCCGCCCTGCGCAAGGGGGATGTGGTGCTGATCCAAGCCGGGGATGTGATTCCCTCCGATGCAGAGGTGATCGCCGGCGTGGCGTCGGTGGATGAATCGGCGATCACCGGTGAATCGGCCCCGGTGCTGAAGGAGGCCGGTTCGGATGGGGCCGGCTCGGTCACCGGCGGCACCCGGATCCTCTCGGACCAGCTCACCCTGTGGATCAGCGCCGATCCGGGCAAGGGGTTCATCGATCGGATGATCGCGCTGGTGGAGGGGTCTGAGCGCAGCAAGACCCCCAACGAGATCGCCCTCACGGTGTTGCTCGCCGTGCTCACCCAGGTGTTTCTGATCGCCGTGGCCACCCTGCCACCCGTGGCGGGGTTCATCGGCCAGGCCCCCTCCGTCGTCACCCTGGTCGCCCTGTTGGTGGCCCTGATTCCCACCACGATCGGCGGTCTGCTCAGTGCGATCGGCATCGCCGGGATGGACCGGGTGGCCCAGTTCAATGTGATCGCCACCTCCGGACGGGCGGTGGAGGCCTGCGGTGATGTGAACACCCTTGTGCTCGACAAGACGGGCACCATCACCCTCGGCAACCGCCTCGCCGAAGAGTTTCTGCCCGTGGGTGATCACAGCACCGTTGCCCTGGCGGCGGTGGCCCATGGCGCCAGTTGGTTCGATCAGACGCCGGAGGGGCGCTCGATCGTGCGGCTGGCCGAGAAGCTTGGGGCAGCCCTGCCCTTCGCGGTCGAGACCGCCAGCGGCATTGAGTTCTCGGCCCGCACGCGCATGAGCGGCAGCAACAGCCCGGACGGGGTCGAGTACCGCAAGGGAGCCGTTGAGGCGATCAAGGGGTTTGTGCGTTCCCGCGGCGGCGTGGTGCCCGATCAGCTCGACCAATGTTTCGAGCAGGTGTCACGGCTGGGGGGCACCCCTTTGGCCGTCTGCCGCGGGGCTGAGGTGTTTGGGGTGATCTACCTCAAAGACATCATCAAGCCAGGTATTCGTGAGCGATTTGATCAGCTGCGGCGCATGGGAATCCGCACCGTGATGCTCACCGGAGACAACCCAATCACCGCCGGCGTGATCGCCCGGGAGGCCGGAGTCGACGACTTCATCGCCGAGGCCACCCCGGAGGACAAGATCGCCGTGATTCAACAAGAGCAGAAGCTCGGAAAGCTGGTGGCGATGACAGGTGACGGCTCCAACGATGCCCCCGCCCTGGCCCAGGCCAATGTGGGCGTTGCCATGAATTCCGGCACCCAGGCCGCAAAGGAAGCGGCCAACATGGTGGATCTCGATAGTGATCCCACCAAGCTGATCGACATCGTGACGATCGGCAAGCAGCTGCTGATCACCCGCGGCGCCCTCACCACCTTCTCGATCGCCAACGACATCGCCAAATATTTCGCGATCCTGCCGGCGCTGTTCTCCGGCGTGGGCCTGGAGGCCCTGAATGTGATGCGGTTGGCCTCACCCCAATCGGCGATTCTCTCGGCGATGGTGTTCAACGCCCTGATCATTCCGGCGTTGGTGCCTCTGGCCTTGAAGGGTGTCAAATTCCGGCCGCTGAGCGCCGAGCAGCTGTTGCGCCGCAACCTGCTCATCTACGGCGCCGGCGGTGTGGTGGCTCCGTTCTTCGGCATCAAGGTGATCGATATGGCGATCGGAGCCCTGCATCTGGTCTGAGGTCCCCGGCTGCTTTCTTGAGATTCCCATGGCCCGTTTCCTGTCCATCCGTTTCTGGTTGCCGTTGCTGCTCGTGGCCGGCACCCTTGTGCTCGCTCCGCTGTTTCGCAGCAGCCAGCCACCCCTCCAGAGCCACACCCTGGCCCTGCTCCTGTGCGGCACCGCTGCCCTCTCGGCCTACCTGTTTGCAGTGATCGCCAAACCGGAGATGTTCTGATGTCCTTCACGGTTCAATTGCTCCGCGGCGTGCGAGTCACCCTCGTGCTCTGGTTGCTCACCGTGGTGGTGATCACCCTGCCGATGCTCGGCCTGGCGAGGTTGCTGGCCCCCGATGCGGCCGATGGCAGTCTGGTGCGCCGGGGCGATCAGGTGGTGGGTGCTCGCCTGATCGGCCAGACCTTCCGCTCGGCGCGTTATCTGCAGGGCCGCCCGGTCGGCGCTCCAAACCTGGCCGCCAGCAACCCTGAGCTGGCGAAACGGGTGGCGGATGCCGCCACTGCCTGGGAACTGGTTGGGGTGAGGCAACCCGGTTCTGATCTGTTGCTGGATTCAGCCTCCGGGGTCGACCCGCACATCACCCTGGCGGCCGGCCGTCAGCAGCTACCGCGCCTGGCCCGCGAACGGGCGCTGCCCATCGCCGCCTTGGACCAGCTGCTTCGGCAACACCAGGAAGGGCTCCTCCGACTGGAGGCGGTTGAGCCGGTGGTGAATGTGCTCAGCTTCAACCTCGCCCTCGATTCCCTGCGGTTGTCATGATCCGCTCGACCCACCGGCGGGTTTGCCGTTGGTACCGCCCGTGGTACGGCACTTCAGGCCGCTGAAGGCTTGCGGCCACCACAGTCTTCCCAGCTGTTGAGCAGGGTGTTCAGTTCCTGGTGCAGGTGACGCAGGGCAGTGATTTTCTGCTCGATTTCGCCCGCCTTGCTGCGGATCGTCGCCTGCAGTGCCGCACAGGTGCAGATACCCGAGCGCCGCGATTCCAGGATGCGGGTCCCGTCCTGGAGCGGGATGTCCATCGCTTTGAGGGTGCGGATCAGGGCCAGCTCCGCAAACACCTCGTCGCCAAACAAGCGGTAGCCGCCCTCACTGCGGCTGATGGGCTGGATCAAGCCTTCGTCGCAGTAGAAGCGGATGGTCTTCACGGTGAGGCCAGAGCGCTGGGCCACCTCGCCGATCTTCATAGGGGCAGCTCCCATCGCTTGACTCTCCACCTACCGGAGGCTGCATCGTATCGATTCACCATCGCCAAGGCGCTCGATGGGCCCTGCCCGCCGCGCCTCCCTACCGGCAATGGTGGGCGCGAGGGTCTCCGCATCGCCACGGCCCAGATGGTGTGCTGGATGGGGCCGTCCGGGAGGTCCTGCTGACCTCAATCCATGGCCCGTCGCTGATTGAAGTGTTCTCTTTTACGCCCTCACCCACTCCACGGGCTGAAGCCAGCGTCTCGTTTCATCGAATCACGATGATTGCACGGGTCATTTTCTGATCGTCCGCGCATGCTTGAAGCCTGCTGTCTTGAAATGACTTGGGCTTCAGAAGCGTGACATCGCCGTGATCTTGGCCAGTTTGTCGTTGTCGAGGCCCGCCAGCTCATGGAGCTGAAGCAGGCCATCTTTGACCAGGCTGGCGAAGACGAACAGGATTCCCTCGAATTGAAAGGCAAAGCGGCCTTCAATGGTGTGCCGCTCAATGCTGAGGAAATCGTGAAATTCCCAGATCGTTTCGGCTGAATGGAGCGTGCCGGTCCTGGCGCGGATGGTTGCGATCAGTTGCTCGATCGCTCGGACATAGGCCTGCTGGAAAGCCTCTCGGGCCACGGCCTGCTCGCTTTCGCTCCAACCGATCACCGCTTCCGCCACCGTCACCCTGTCATGCTCGTTGCGACGCTACACGGCCTGTCAGGCAAGATGCGAGTGCAGGGCCCATTTGTCGCCTGGCGGGCAATTCAAACCAGGCCAGCTGTGGATGATCGTGATGCTCTCGGTGATAACCGAAATGGAAGCAAGTCAACAGCGATAGCCAGGGTGGATGGTCAAGGCTTTCAGGTTGCTGTTGTGGACCCGGACCGCGTTGCGTGCGGTGCGGTAAATAGGTGCCAAATACAAACAGCTGCCCGGAGCTGAGCAACAGTGGCAGGGTGAAGAACAGCAGTAGATTCACCCAGGCCATCGGATTGGTGAGGCTGATACCAATCACGAGCACGCCCCAGAAGCCAAGCAGCCGACCCATCTGGGCGTGGCTCAGATAGCCCGCCATGAAACGCAGATACCAACTCAGGAGACCTGCTGTGGGATCATTGTGGAAGTCAGGATCGTCCTCCGTGGCCGTACGGCTGTGATGGAGGCGGTGGTTGTGCAGGCAGGCCTGATAGGGCAGCCCGGCATAGAGGGCGAGGCACAACGCACCGTAACGTTCATTCCAGGTTTTTCGCTCCGGCAGCAGAACGCCATGCATGGCGTCGTGGGCGGTGATGAACAGGCCGGTGTGCAACCAGGTGCGCAGCAGTACCGCCGTCAGAATCAACCACCACGGTAAGGATTCAACCCTGAGGGTGAGCAGGCTGACCGTGGAGATCAGCCAGCTCAGCAGGATCAGGGTTGCCAGCACGAATCCCAACGGCCTGAATTAACGGGCGAACTTGAGCAGCTCGGCCGGCGAGGCCAGCAGATCGATGGCCACGAAGTAGATCTTCCCTTCGGGATTGAGCAGGAAACGCCAGGCCACGTTCATGCCAACGCCGGCGCCGAACCAGGGGGTCTGCACCTTGCCAGTGACCTTGATCTGGGTGAAGTCCCCTTCTGCGGGCTCTGCATAGCCCCGCTCAGGCAGCAGCTTGAGATTCTGGCAGTCTTCACGGAAGAAGCGCAGAATGGATTCCGTGCCCACGATCGGCTTCTGGAAGGGGGGCTGCAGGGCTCCGTCGGGCAGGAAGAGCTGAATCAGGTTGTCGAAATCGTTGGCATTGAGAAGATCCATATAGCTGTTCACCGTCGGGTTGATCACCCCTTCGATGAACACCTTCTTGCGCATCTCTTCGGGGGTGGGGGGAGTGACGGGTTCCATCACCCGCTGACCGGCCCCTTTCTCGGGATCGAATCCCATGTCGACCACGAAATTGCGCAGCAGCGTGATCTGCTGACCCTGCTCCACCTCCTTGACGGACTTCAGCACCGCCGAAGCGTTGGGGGAGAGCTGATAACCCTCGGGAATCGGGGCGACGATTCCGGCCGCC
Organism: Prochloraceae cyanobacterium; assembly: GCA_040377855.1. GTDB lineage: Bacteria > Cyanobacteriota > Cyanobacteriia > PCC-6307 > Cyanobiaceae > CAIXOZ01. The sequence goes on from JBEINY010000094.1 coordinate 5,066, forward strand.
ATCCACTGGCCGAGCTGATACCAGAAGCCGAGCTTGATGTTCACCGACCAGTTGGCATAGGCCCGGCAGATCGGCGTGTCGCTGCGGTTGGCCAGGTCGCACATCACCTGGCTCTGGCCTGCAAAGTCCATGGTCTTGATTTCGTTCAGCACCCTTTCGGCGAACTGCATGCTCGCCGCACCGGGAGCGGCGATCGTGATCGTGGTGCCCATCTCCAGGTAGGCGTACCAGATCAGGGCCAGCTGGTCTTCAGCGTTCAGCAGGGCGAATCGGGCGGTGATCGCCGGAACCACATCGGCCCAACGGGTGTCCGGGAAAATCCTTGAGGCCCTGTCGATCGTGAACATCCGGCAGCGGCCTCATTTGTTAAAGATTCTTTCAAACCTTAGCACCCGCAGCCTCGTCTGGTAATAAAACCCGCTTTTGCTGCTCAGCAGTTCTGCCTCACCCGGGTGCCCGGCGGGTTCGGCGTCCTCCCGCAGGGCCAGCGGCCAAGCCCTTCGGCCATCAGCATGGGGAGACCAGCGTTGCGGCCATGCTCTTCAATCCGTTCTGCCCGTGCACCCCGGCCCGGATCCTGGCCCTGCGGGCTACGGCGCTGCTGCTCCTCACCCAGCTGATCAAGGCCAGGGTGCGCATCGCCGCGTTTTCTGCCCTGGGGCTCGTGCTGCTGCTGCTCCAGACGCTTCTGTTCCTTGCGGTGGGCGGTGGCCTGGGCCTGGCTGCCGGTGCTGCCGTGCTCGTGGCCAGTCAGCGGCGCCGCCCGGCGGCGGCCTGAGGCCTTGCCTGGGCGGGTGGTCTGGTGTCGGATCTGCCGCCCTGGGCTGACGCCCGGTCCGGGCAGTGCTAGTACAGGTGTATGCATTGGTCTGGGTATGGAGTCTGTTGAGGCCTGGCCGCTTCTGGCGGCGCCGTCGTTGCGTTCCAGCCGCAGCCGCAAGGTCTGCATGACCTGTCAGTTTTTCCGCCATCGGGCTGGGGACGATGGCATCCCGCTGCTCACCTGCGAGCTCCATCGCGCCCTCGTGCCGCAGGGGGCCCACCTGGCCAGCCGCTGTCAGGGCTGGACCGATGATCTGGTGCGTCAGCGGGGCTGGGCGCCGGAGGTGGCGTGACCGGGGTCGTGGCCGTGCCCGTGAACGTGAACGTGGCCGTGGGCTTCGTCCCACCGTTGTTCACTGGCTGCTCACCGTGGTGGTGATCACCCTGCCGGCCCTGGGGTTGATCGGGCGGTCGTTGCGCCCCCGTGGCGACCGGGCAGATCGCATGGTTTCGGCCCCATCGCCGTCTGCACCCCCTGGGGCTGGCATGGGCCGATGATCCGCTCCAGCCAGCACCGCGGCCGCCACAAGGTGTTCATCGGCATGGCGCCGGGGGTGGGCAAGACCTGCCGCATGCTCGAGGAGGCGAAGGAGGCCCGACGGGATGGCACCGATGTGGTGATCGGCTTGCTGGAAACCCATGGCCGGCTGGACACGGCCCGGTTGGCCGAAGGCCTCGAGCAGGTGCCCCTCAAGCGCCTGCCCATTCAGGGGGTCGTCCAGCAGGAGCTCGATGTGGGGGCCGTGCTGGCCCGCCATCCGCAGCTTGTGCTCGTGGATGAACTGGCGCACACCAACGTGCCGGGCAGCGATCGTGACAAGCGATGGCAGGACGTCGAGGTGCTTCTGCTCTCGGGGATCGATGTGTACTCCACCCTCAACATCCAGCACCTGGAAAGCCTGAACGATCTGGTGGCCGAACTCACCGGTGTGGTGGTGCGCGAACGGATCCCTGACCGGGTGCTGGAGCTCGCCGATGGGGTGGTGCTGGTCGATGTCACCCCGGAGACCCTGCAGGAACGCCTCCTGGAAGGCAAGGTCTTCGCCCCGGACAAGGTGGGACAGGCCCTGGCCCATTTCTTTCAGCGGCGCCATCTGGTGGCCTTGCGCGAGCTCTCCCTCCGGGAGGTGGCCGATCAGGTGGAGGAGAACGATCGGCTGTCATCGGCCGCGCCCCTGCGGGAACGGGTGATGGTCTGTCTCGGCCAGGATCCAGGCAGCAAACGGCTGCTCAGGCGCGCCGCCCGGTTGGCGGCGGCCATGGATGCCCCGTTGCTGGCCCTCACGGTTCAGGATGCCAAGCGCTTCCTCAGCCGCGAGGAATCCCTGATCCAGGAGGAATGTCAGCAGCTCTGCGAGGACGTCGGCGGCACGGTTCTGCGGGTCCAGAGTCCCGACATCCTGCCCACGATCGCCAGGGTGGCCCGGGAACGGCGCATCACCCAGATCGTGCTTGGTCAGACGATGCGATCACCCTGGCAGGCCCTCTGGCGCCGCCCCCTGTCGGAGCGTCTGCAGCACCAGCTCCGGGGGCTCACCATCGACCTGCATCTGATCTCCACGCATCCGCCGGCACCCACCTCAGCCTCGGAGCCATCGAGCCTGCCAACCTGATGGCCCCAGGCCAGCAGATGGGCTGCCAGTCGCTGCCGTGACGGCTGGGCGTGGGCGGGTGAAGGGGTGCCGTCGTCATGGATGGCTGGGATCTCCATGGAGATTCCGGCCGGAGGCGCCTGGCCCTGAATCGGGTCCTGGGGTTCACGGGCTTGGAACCAGTCGGGCCGCCAGCACGGCGGGTTTGAGGGCCCAGAACACCATCTCCAGCAGCGGCATCTGGCCGCCGTAGGCGTAAAGGCTCGAAAGGGCGACCAGC
>JBEINY010000091.1:0-8175 GCA_040377855.1 Prochloraceae cyanobacterium
CGCCCCCCCTTGCCATGCCTCCCGCTCCGCCGGGGCCTGCTGCCGCTCCGGCCCCAGCCGTGACGAGGGCTCAGGTCCTGCTGGCTGAGCTGATGCGCCCGGAAGCCGACGGGCTGCTCCTGGCCGTTGAGGAGGATGCCGGCCGGTTGTGCCTGGTGCTGCGTCTTGATCCCTCGTTCCGCCGCCAGAGCGCGGCCCGCCAGGAGCGGTTGGCCGCGCTCTGGCAGGAGCAGGCCCAGACCCTTGGTTATGAGCAGCTTGAGCTGCAGGATCCGGCTGGTCACCTGTTCGGCCGTTCCGCCAGCGTCGGCTCCGGCATGATCCTGTTCACGATGGCAGCCGGGGGCTGAAGCGATGCGACGCGAGCTGCTCGAGCAGCGCTGGGGTCTGGCCCTGGGGCCTGGAGCCTCCGATCTGCCCCAGCGGATCGGTGATCCCTGTACCGACAGCCGGGCCCTCCAGGGTGGGGAGCTGTTTGTTCCCCTCGTCGGTGACCGCCATGACGGCCATCGTTTCCTAGCCCAGGCGGCCGCCTCCGGTGCCATGGCGGCCCTGGTGCAGCGCGATCACCTGCCGGAGCTCGGCCCCTCGGAGGCCTGGCCCCTGCCGGCCTGGCCCGTGGATGACACCCTCCAGGCCTACCAGGACTTGGCGACCTTCCATCGAAGGGAGCTGCGGGGTTCCGTGATCGCCGTCACCGGCTCCGCCGGTAAGACCACCACCCGGGAACTGATCAGGGCCCTGCTCGCCTCCACCCTGGGGCCGGTGCTGGCCAGTACCGCCAACGAGAACAACGACATCGGCGTACCCCTCACCCTTCTGAAAGCCCGGTCGGAGCACCGGGCGGTGGTGGTGGAGATGGGCATGCGAGGCCCCGGTGAGATTGCCCGGCTCAGTCGTTGCGCGGAGCCGGATGTGGCTGTGATCACCAACATCGGCACGGCCCACCTGGGCCGCCTCGGCAGCCGTGGGGCGATCGCCGCCGCCAAGTGTGAGGTGGTGCTGGCCCTCAATCCCGGTGCCCAGGTCGTGATCCCAGCAGGGGATCCCCTGTTGGAGCAGGCCCTCGCCCTGGCCTGGAGCGGTCCGGTGCGGCGGGTGGGCCTGGCCTCGGATCCCGATCCGCAGACCCTGGGCTGTCCCCCGGCCGATCTTGTGGGAGTGGTGCTTGAGCGGGAGGGCCGATCCATTCTCGAGCTGCAACGCCGTGCCGGGAATTCCTCCTCCGTGGCCGATGGCTCGGTCGTGGGGGGCACCTCCCCGGACGTCGTGCCCCTCGTCGTGCCCCTGCCTGGCGTTCACAACGCCAGAAATTTCCTCCTGGCGCTGGCCGTGGCCGAGGTCCTGGGGCTTGATCCCACGGCCGCAGGGGCTGCCACCCCCCTGGAGCTGGATCTGCCCCGAGGGCGCAGCCACCTCGAGAGCATCGCTGGAATCTCGGTTATGGATGAGACCTACAACGCCTCACCGGAGGCGGTGCTGGCGGCGTTGGATGGGCTGGCTACCCGCCCGGGCCGGCGCTTTGCTGTGCTCGGCACCATGCTCGAACTCGGTGACCAGAGCCTCTCCCTGCACCGAACCGTTGCGGCCAGGGCCGCTGCCCTCGCCCTGGATGGTCTGGTGATTGTGGATGGGGCCGAGGAGGGCCGCGCCATGGAGGTCGCCGCCGCTGCCCTGGCCCGGGTCGCCCGGGTGGCGACGCCAGCTGAGGCCCTGGTTCCCCTGCTGAGCTGGTTGCAGCCCGGGGATCAGCTGCTGCTCAAGGCCAGTCGGGGGGTGGCGCTCGAGCAGCTGCTTGAGGCCCTCAGGCAGGCCCTGCCGCCGGCCTCCTGAACCGTGTGGCCTCGGCCAGCCGGCCATGGAGACGGTGGCAGCGTTTGACTGCGAAGTAGAGCCGCAGGCTGTCGATGAAATGTTCGGCCTTTCTCCCATAGACCGAGCGCAGGGCGATGGCGGCGTCGCGGATCCCCGCTCGGATGGTGTCTGTGGCCCGGTGACTGGCCTCCAGGCGGCCGATGTAGGTGTGGATCCCGAGCCTGCGATCGTCGTTGACATCCCCGTAGTCATCGATCCACTGGGCCAGGGCCGCCGCCTGCAGCAGGGCCGCTCGAGTTGCTTCGGCCCGGGCCGTGTCCAGCTCCTGCGGAATGCAGAGGGAGCGGAGCAGCAGGAACGACACCCCCCCCTTCTGGGCGGAGAGCTGGCGCCGTTCGCCATGGCTGAGGGTCACGTTCCGCTCTCCGAGGCTGGCGATCTGGGCCTCGTTCATCCGCTCCATCCAACCCAGGATCAGGAGGCGCCGGGCGGGCTGTTGCCCGGCGATCCACACCCCCAGGCTGGTCACCAGCGCTTGCCAGTTCGCTCCGTCCTCGGGGCCCGCGCCGTACTGGCTCAGGATCTCCCCCAGGGGGGGCAAGCCCTGCGGTTCGGCCTCGGAGAAGGTCTCGGCGAAGGCCTCGGCCACGGCCCGACCGAACTGCCGCGCCGTTCGCGTCGGCAACCGATCGACCCAGCCGTCGTAGAGGGGGATGCAGGCACCGAACAAGGCGGCCGGCAGGATCCAGTCGCTGCTGATCCGGATGGCATCCCCCCGGCGCTCCGGTTGCAGGGCCACCAGCACGATGCAGTTTCGGGCATAGCGGATCAGTTCGGCCCTCCGGGCGCTGGCGCCGATCAGCAGGGGGTCGAGTAGGTGGTGGGCACAGCGGTCGGCCCGCACGAACAACCACAACAGTTGGAACGAGCGCAGGGTTCTGCCGGGCTGCACCATCCCCGCCACGATCAGCTCGAGGGCGAAGAAGCCCAGCAGGCTGCCCTGCAGCAGGAGGCGCTTCAGGGGGCTCGGCAGGTGCCGGGTGCCGGCCAGAACGCCGCGCAGGAGCCGGTGAGGTGGGCAGGATCGTCGCCTCATCGCTGCCTCATCGCTGCTGACGACCTCTTCTGCCGCTGTCAGGGGCGGTGTCCCTCCCCAGCATCATCACGCCCAGCACGATGGTCATCACCCGCTGGAGCAAGATATCGGCCGTGGCCAGCAGCAGGCTTGCATCCAGGGGGTGGCCCAGGCTTGTGAGCACCAGCACGATCGCCAGTTCCGGCTGACCCATGGCCTGGGGCAGCACCCGTACCTGGCTGAACACCCCGGCCGCAAAGGCGGCGGCACCGGCCTCCAGCAGGGTCACCGGGGCTCCGAGGGCCAGGGCGAGCAGGGCCAGGGAGAGGGCTGTGCAGCTCCAGATGGCGTAGCCCACCAGCGAGGTGGCCAGCACGCTCCGGATCGGGATCGTGACCAGGGAGCGAGCGACCCCCATGCTTCCAGCCAGCAGGGGTTTCAGGGGCAGGGCCAGGGTCCAGTCGATGCCGCTGCAGCGCACATCGATCGCGGCCAGCTCCTGAAGGAGCTTGGGGATCCATCGCCCGGAGCGATGGTGTCGGAGCCAGTGCCGCCCCCCCTGCAGGACGGTGAGCAGGGAGCCCCAGAGCAGGGTGCTGCCAAGCACGGTGGCGGCGGCCGCCACCCCCACCAGGACGGCCGCCCGGGTGGGGTCGGGTTCGCTCCTGGCGAAGCCATAGAGGATCCCGAAACCCAGCAGACCGATCCCGAAGCCGGTGATCTTTTCCCAGAGCAGGCAGATCAGCACCGGCGCCAGGGTGGTCCCGTCCCTGCTACGGATCCGGGAGACCCGCACCACTTCCCCCACCCGCACCGGTAGGAGCTCGTTCATCAGCCGGCCATGGGCGACGTCCACAAGTGCCGCCACCAGCGGCTGCCGCAGCCCTGCCACCCGGGCAATCTGCTGCCAGCGAACCGCCCGCAGCAAGGTGCAGATTGCGAGCACGGCTCCGCAGGCCAGCACGGTGTCGGGATGGGCCAGAAAGTGTTTCAGGCTGCCGGGCTCATGGATGAGGAGGAGGGCCAGCACTGCCAGGGGCAGCAGCCGCACCAGAACCGTGAGCACAAGGCTGGGGCGGCCGCGGCGGCGCAGGTTGAGGGCGGCCTGGAGGTAGGCGGCCAGAAACCCCATCAGGTCGGTTTTCGATTGGCCGGCCAGGCGCTCCCGACCTGCGATCGGCCATTCCTGCAGGTTCACCCCCCGCCGCCCGAGGGTTGCGGCCAGGTTCAGCATCCCTTCCCCCTTGCCGACCACGGTCTCAGCCAGATCGAGGTCCTGCAGCAGGGTTCGCTCGAGCAGGAAGAAGGAGCTGAAGCAATCCCGAAGGGGCACGCCACTGATCAGGCCGACCAGCCGGGAGGCCAGCTGGCTCATCCACTGCCGGATCAGGGAGTAGGGGGTGGAGCCGCCGGCCACGAAGCGGGACCCCACCAGGAGCGTGTTGGCCTGGCGGGCCTGGAAGAGGGCAACGGCATCGCTGGCCCGGTGTTGACCGTCGGCATTCATGCAGAGGATCCACTGGCCCCGAGCTTCGGAGAGGCCCTCCCCCACGGCCCCGGAAAAGCCGCTGCTGCTCTGCTGCCTGCAGATCACCCTGACCATGGGTGTCTGATCGGAGCTCTGATCAGGATGGTGGTGGCCTTCCCATTCGCTGTCGAGGGCGGCAGCGGTGCCATCGTCGCTGGCATCGATCACCAACACGTCCAGCCCCCCGGTCCGCAGGGCCGGTGGCAGGCACTCCCAGGTTTCACGGAAACCAGCCACCAGCTGCCTCACCAGGGTGGGGGCGGTCTCGCGCTCGTTGCGGGTGGGCAGAACAATGGTCAGCAGCGGAGCGGCCGAGTCGGGCGGCACGGGGTGGCTGTCAGCCATGCATTCCCTGCTCCTGCCGAAAGGCCCTTCGGCAGGCACGGGCTTCTGCCCAGAGGCCATCCAGGATCAGCACCGGGTGGTTCAGCAGGGTCCGCAGCACCAGCCGATCGCCCTGCAGCACCAGCACCAGCAGGCGGAAGAGCTTGGCCACCACCAGCAGAACACCCTGGGGGCTGCGGCAGATCAGCCGCAGCATGTGATATTCGGCCGAGATCCCAGCGTTGAACAATCCCTCCCGTTCGGCCAGGGCCGTCAGCTGCCCCAGACCTGCTCCGATGAAGCGTCGATGGTGCCGGTAGGGCCCGATCGTCTGGCGACCGCGGTGGTGGACGCAGGCCCAAGGGTGCAGGCTGAGCTGATGGCCGCCCTGGCGCAAGCGCAGGTTGAGCAGCACATCCTCACCGGCCTCCAGCCCTGGAAATCCCCCCACGGACTCGAACAGGCTGCGGCGCATCGACAGGTTGCAGGCGGGGGCACTCATGGCTCCTCCTGGACGGCGCAGGCGGGTGGTGGCGAATTCCACCAGGTACTCAGCCAGGGCCACGGCGCTCTCATCCGGGCATGGAAGCACCGCTCCGCTAACCACGGTGGAGCCTCGGCCGTGGGCGTCGAGATGGCCGGCCAGAAAATGGCGGCCTGCCAGGCAGTTGGAATCGAGAAACACCAGCAGCTCGGCATCGGTGAGGCTCACGGCCAGGTTGCGGGCTTCGGCGGCCGACAGGCGCCGAGGACCCACATCCTCCAGCCGCCAGTCGAGGGTGAGCGGGGGCCACTGCTCCCGGGGGGGCAGCGGCACCGGACCGGAATGCACCACCTGAACGACGGGCCTGCAGCCGGGTCTGGCCGGGCCCAGATCGGTGGGGGCCTGTTGCTGCGCCTCCAGACTGGCCAAGGTGCGGAACAGGCCGGCGGGATCTCCGTAGCTGGGGATGATCACGGCCACCCTGGCCGGGGTTGCTGCGATCGACACCCTCAGACCATCTTGAAGAAGTTGGGGCCGAGGCCTGGATTGCGTTCCAGGGAGCGCAGCATCCGCTCCGTCATCGGCCTTGAGCCCAGCAGGTCCCGATGCCTGACGCCGAAATACAGGTTGGCTCCGAACAGGTCGCGCCAGCGGGATTCGTAACTGAGGGGACGTCCCGCCAGGATTGCGGCGGCGGCGGCCCAGGCCGAAGCCACCGCCAGATGGATGCCCTGGCCCGTGAGCGGATCGCAGAAGCCAGCCGCATCGCCCACCAGCAGCCAGCCGGGTCCGCATCGGGGTTGGTTCAGGTTGAAGACGTCATTGCTGAACGGGATCGTCCAGCGGTAGGGCCGCAGGCTGCTCGCCTGGATCTGACGCTGCTCCAGGAAGGCCTGGAACTGGCGATGAAGCTCGGTGCGATCAACCAGACGACCTCCGATCCCCACGGAGGATTGCTCCGCCCTGTTGATCACCCAGGCGTAGCCGAGCAGGTCGCTGAAGTGGAGCACCAGGGTGCCGGGGGGGCCGATCGGCGGACCCCAGCCTCCCTCCATGTGTCCGAGTTGATGGGGTTCCGGAGCCAGGCCGACGGCCCGGGCCACCAGGCTCCGTACGCCATCGGCTCCCACGACCAGGTCGTAGGTGCGCTCTCCGCTGCGGCTGCGCAGGCGGGGATGGCCGCCCTCCAGACTGACCGTCAGCACTCGCTCGGCATGGTGCACGGCGCCCGCGCGGACGGCGCCGGCGAGCAGGCTGCCATCGAGTTCCCGTCGATCCACGGCCAGGGAAGGATGTTCCTGGCGCTGCTGGAAGCGATGCCCGAAGGGCGTGCGCAGGGCGAGGTCGGTGAGGCGATTGGCGGAGCGCAGCTCCGTCACCTCCGGCAGGTAATGCAGGGCTTCGGTTGTGATCACGCCACCGCAGGGCTTTTCCCGGGGGTGGCTGTGGTCGTAGATGTCGACCTCCAGACCTCCCAGCGCCAGGGCCCGCGCCAGATACCCGCCCGCGGGTCCGGCCCCGATCACAGCGATGCGATCGGCAGCGGCTCGGGTCGGCCTCATGGACCTTCGCAGGAGAACAGGGTGGCGAGGTCCAGGAAGTCGGCCAGGTGGTCGCCCGCTTGACCAAAGCAGCTGTTGAGCTCGAGCCGCCACTGGCGCCGTCGATCCGTGGCTTCCTGCAGGCGCTGCTCCCGGGTCAGGAGCGACTGGAATCCGCTGCGCTGGCGATCTTCCTCGAGGTCGGATTCATCGTCGGCCAGCTGGAACACGAGGCCAGCGGAATCCCCGCAGCGGAGCAGGGTACTGATCTGGCTGGCGTTGAGATCGGCGTCCACGGCTCCGGCATAGAGAGCGAGGCTGAAGAGGGAGGCCGTCTTGAAGTGGGCGCACACCGCCCAGAGATCCCTCAGACCATTGCGACTGCGGTACTCCTGGGCGGCATCCAGGTCGGGGGCCTCCTCCATCAGGTCGAGGTCGAGGGCCTGGCCGCCGATCAGGCCATGGCCGCCGAGGGCCTCCTGCAGGCGCAGCGTGAATTGCAGATGCACCTCCGCCGAAGGAGTCCGGCGACCGATCACCTGCATCGCCACGTTGTGCATGTAGGTGGCCAGCAGGATCGCGTAGGCCGTGGAATGGCGCAGATGGATCACCATCCGGCCGCGACGCATGGTCGCGTCATCCATGGCCGGCAGATCATCCAGGATCAAGGAGGCGTTATGGATCAATTCGATCGCCCAGCCGAAGGCCAGGGCGGTCTCGGTGCCACCCCCCAGCAGCTGGGCCGTGATCAGGCTCAGGGATGGCCGCAGCAGCTTGCCCCCGTTGTCGAGCACCATCTCCCGGAGGCTTCGACTGAGCCGAACCGGGTATTGAAGGGTGTTGGGCAGGAGCAGGCTGCCCGCCTTCAGGAGCTGGGGGCGCAGGCCTGCCAGGTAGGTGTCAGCCGGTGTTTGGCCGATCCTGAGGGGGCCGGTCGGGCTGGCGGTCTGGCTGGGGGCCCGGCCAGGGGTGAGGGAGCGGGCCAGGGCCAGGAACTCGTCGCCGGCACCATCGAGGCTGCTGCGGTCAGAGGCGTCGTGCTCAACAAGGGCTGGCGGGCCGGTGCTGCTGAAGCTGGTCATCGCTCGGCTTGGGGACGTGTCCGCGGGCCCTGTCTCCGACACTAGATGGAGGCGCTCCCGGGGGTGATCCGCCGCAGATCCGCCCCCGTTCGTCGCCTGACGCCCGATTGCCTCTTCTGGATCAACGGCTGGCCGTGCTGGACCCTCTGCCCGCAAGGCAGGATCCCATGGCAGGCCTGCCAGCATGGATCGGGACTTCCTGATCCGCTGACGGTTCAGAACGTCCTGAACCGGTGGCTCCTGAGAAGCCTCGGATCTCCCGACAACCCGGATCCCGTGACGCCTTCCCGACCCTCCCCTGATCGCTCCCCAGGTCTGGGGCGATC
>JBEINY010000045.1:0-17171 GCA_040377855.1 Prochloraceae cyanobacterium
GAACACGAACGACATCAGGTAGTAGCCGAAGATCAGCAAAACACTGATGCCAAAGCCCTGACCGCGACTGGTTCTTGAATTGGGGCGGACACCAAGGCTGCTACCGATGAGTCCGAAGACCAGACAAATCGTGGGGAATGCGAATTTCTCCTGAATCCGCACCTGCATCCGCCGAACCTCCTTAAGATCACCGGATCGCTTCAAGAGCTCTTCTGCATTGAGGGCCTGCCTCACGGTCATCGCGGCGGGATCCCTCGGCAGCTGGGCGACATCAATGGGTCCATGATCAAGAGGGTAGAGGTAGCGACTGAAGTTGGCATTGACCGTCTTCGATCCATCGTCGGAGACCGAAACAATGCGCCCGTCAAAGAATTCCCACATTGATTTGGATTCATTCCAGCGGCCCCTTGGAGCCATCAGGGTCTGACGACTACCAACCCTGGAGAAATCGAGAATGGTGACATCCTGCATTTCATCATTGACAAAGCTTCTGGCAAAGAAAATCTGAGCCATGCCGACCCCGGAACCACCACCAGGGGCCGTGATCGTGCCGTAGCGGGTGTAGAGAACGTTGTCGCCGCGCTGGCTGGAGATCGCACGCCCGAGAGCTCGATCCAGGCTGAGATCAGCCTGAAAATTACTGAGGGGCACCACCGCATCATTGAACACAAACGTGAGCACGCTCATCAGGGCAGCCACCACAAGGGCAGGCCAGACAAGCCGCCTTGTGCTAACTCCGAGGCTGCGGAGGGCCGTCAGCTCACTGTTTCCCGACAGGCTGCTGTAAGACAACAAGGTGGCCATCAACGTAGCCATCGGGAACGACAGCACCAGAAAGGACGGCAGCTTCAGCAGCAGAACCTCAAGGGCCGCGGGCAAGGGCAATCCTGCTTCTGCCACCTTGCGAACCAGTTCAAACACCACTCCCACCGACAGGGACACCGTGGTGAAGGCGGCAATACCGAACAGCAAAGGGCCGACCAGTTCGTTTGCCAGCCAGCGATCCATCAGGGGAATCTTCCGCCAGAAACGGAATGGCCCTGCCGTTCCCCTCTTCAGGAGCATGGTCACAGGCGGAAATCCTCCCCGAGATAATGGCGGCGCACGAGCGGATCACTGGCCACGGCGCCCGATTCACCGGAGGCCAGGATGCTGCCTTCCGCCAGGATGTAGGCCCGATCCGTGATCGCCAGGGTCTCACGAACATTGTGATCGGTGATCAGCACCCCCATCCCCCGCTGCCGCAGGGATCCGATCAGGGTCTGGAGATCGGCCACCGCGAGGGGATCGACGCCGGCGAATGGCTCATCCAACAGGAGATAGCGTGGGCCGGCCTCACCGACGGCCAGGGCCCGAGCCACTTCACAACGACGGCGTTCACCACCTGATAGCTGAAAGCCGAGACGCTGTTGAAAATGGCTGAGGTGGAATTCCTCGACCAGGCCATTGATGCGCTCCTCGATCCGCAGCCGCTTGTTGTCGGAGGCAGGCAGGCTCATCTCAAGGGCGACCCGCAGATTGTCCCGCACACTGAGCTGGCGAAAGACACTGGCCTCCTGGGGCAGATAGCCAATGCCCAGCTTGGCCCTCCGGGGCATCGGGAGGTCCTGGATCGAGACCCCATCCAGCAGGACCTTGCCCTGGTTCGGACGAAGAAGGCCGGTGACGAGGTTGAAGGTGGTGGTTTTTCCGGCCCCATTCGGGCCCAGAAGTCCAACGACCTCTCCAGGGGCCAGGGTCAGACTGACCCCTTTAACCAGCGGGCGACCGGCGATGGTGAGGTAGACCCCATCCAGAGACAGGCTCATGGTGCTGGAAGCACCTTCGGTGCTGGGACCGGGGCTGGGGTCGTCGGCACCGATGGGGCATTGGGACGCATCCGAACGATGCTCACCACCTGCGCCCCGGGGAATGGCCTGGCATCGACCCGTTCACGGCTGACGTCGTAGACCACCTGCTCGGCAAGAAGACGGTTGCCACCCTCCTGGAGCACCTGCACGTCTCCGCTGAGCACGACGCGGGCTTCGCGGCTGAAGTACTGGGCCTGCCGGGACGTGGCCACGACCTTTCGGTCTGGATAGACGATCCGGACATTGCCCGTGGCCGTGACGATCCCCGTTGCGTTATCAGCCTGTTGCCGATCTGATTCGATCGTCACAACCCCCGCCTGGGTGGCTGTCGTGCTCGGGACCGGTTGGGCCGCTGGGCCAGCGGCAACCCCTTGGCCAGGTTGCGGGAGGGGTGGGGCAGCGAGGACCCCGGCAGGAACACTGAAACCAAGAACCGCAGCAAGAAGGGGGACAACCATCAGGGTGCGGCTCGATGGCATCAATGTCACAGCGGAGCTGCAGGGGAGCTTCCCCACAATGTACCGAGGCGCCCCCACCTACCCAGGGATCAGCAGGGGGAGGGGCAGGTCATCGGGTTGGTTGCCCGCTTGAAGGGCATGCAGCCTGGCGGCCACACAGCCGCGAAGGGTCGCGAGGTCCAGGCCCAGGGCTTGGTCACCCGAGGGAGCCAGCCGTCCAAGGGCCTCTCCCAGCAACACCGTTGCACCTCGACTGTTTCCCCGCTCCAGATGAACATGGGCCACAGCAATCTGCACCAAGGCCTGCAGGAGGGCACGATCGGGACCGATCGACTCCTGCCAGAGCTCTTCAAAGGCGTCGTGGGCTTCGTACCAGGCCTTGGCGTTGAACAGGCAGACCGCTTCCGGCCAGCGCGGGTCTGAAAGCAAGGCCTCATCCCCGGGCTGGTCGAGGTTGGTCATGGCAACAAGGGCTACCGATCAGCGCTTTGCGGCTTTCTTGGCAGGAAGCTTGCGCAGGCGGATTGATTCCGGCGTGACCTCAAGCATCTCGTCGGGGCCGATGTATTCCAGGGCCCTTTCGAGCGTCATCTGCACCGGGGCCTGGAGGGTGTCGAGTTCATCGGCACCGGCAGAGCGCATGTTGGTGAGCTGCTTGGCCTTGCAAACGTTGATTTCGAGGTCCTGGGGACGGGTGTTCTCCCCAATGATCATGCCCTTGTACACCTTGGTTCCAGGGGTGATGAAGAACTGACCGCGGTCCTCAGCGTTCTTGAGGGCATAGAAGGTTGCCGTGCCCTCCTCAAAGGAAATCAACACGCCATTGCGGCGGGTGTCGAAATCGCCCTGCATCGGCCTGTAATCCAGGAACGAGTGGCTCATGATCCCTTCGCCACGGGTGGCCCGGATGAATTCACCGCGGAACCCGATCAGACCACGGGAGGGAACCACGAATTCCAGCTGTGTGCGGCCGTCATTGGTGTTCTCCATGTTCTGCATTTCACCCTTGCGGATGCCGAGTTTCTCGATGCAGGACCCGACGGACTCTTCGGGGACGTCCATCACCAGGGTTTCGAAGGGTTCGTTCGGCGTGCCGTCGATGGTGCGGAAAATGACCTGGGGCTGGGAAACCTGGAATTCGAAGCCTTCCCGACGCATGGTTTCAATCAGAATGCCGAGATGGAGTTCACCTCGCCCGCTCACCGCGAATCGGTCGGGCGAATCGGTGTCCTCGACCCGCAAAGCGACGTTGGTCAGCAGTTCCCGTTGCAGCCTGTCGCGGATCTGACGGCTGGTGACGAACTTGCCTTCCTTGCCAGCGAAGGGAGAATCGTTGACCACAAAGGTCATCTGCAGGGTCGGCTCATCCACCTTGATCAGGGGTAGAGCTTCGGGATGGTCGGGGCAGGCAATGGTTTCGCCGATGTTGACTTCATCAAAACCGGCCACAGCCACCAGATCGCCCGCCCGCGCCTCATCAATCTCAACGCGCTGCAGGCCCTGGAAGCCAAGCAGCTTGCTGATGCGGCTGCGTTTGATCGAGCCGTCATCGCGGATCAGGGCCGCCGGCTGACCCGCCCTGATCGTGCCGTTGTGAATACGACCGATCATGATCCGACCGAGGAAATCGGAATAATCAAGGGTCGTTACCTGCAGCTGCAGGGGCTTCTCAGGATCGCCGACCGGGGGCGGAACATGGCGCAGAATGGCATCAAAGAGCGGCTTCATGGTGTCGCTCTCAGTCTTCATGTCGGGCTTGGCGTAGCCGCCCATCCCGCTCCCAAACAGGTAAGGGAAATCGCACTGGTCGTCGTCGGCCCCCAGCTCGAGGAACAGGTCGAGCACCTTGTCGACAGCCTGCTCAGGATCGACCCGGGCCCGGTCGATCTTGTTGACAAACACGATTGGCCGCAGACCTTTTTCCAGGGCTTTCTTGAGCACGAACCGGGTCTGGGGCATCGGCCCCTCGTTCGCGTCCACAATCAACAAACAGCCATCCACCATGCCGAGAACACGCTCGACCTCACCACCGAAGTCGGCGTGACCGGGGGTATCAACGATGTTGATCCTGATGCCGTTGTAGTCAACAGCGGTGTTCTTGGAGAGAATGGTGATCCCACGCTCCCGCTCCAGATCGTTGCTATCAAGCACGCAGGTGGGAACAGCTTCCCCGTCCCGAAAAATGCCCGACTGGCTGAGCAGTGCATCGACCAGGGTTGTTTTGCCGTGGTCGACGTGGGCAATGATCGCAACGTTTCGAATGGGTGTTCCCTTGTGCTCGCCGCTCATAGCTACTGATTTTTCCTAAGAAATTGAGTGGATCGGACCGCTTGACCCTCGCTCCTGAGGATGATGAAAGGACAGGGTGTCCTGGTGTCATCGGAACCACGGGCGGTCAGGCCCGGATGGGTTCACTAACAGTCATGGTCAAACTTTATCGTAAGGACCTGTCACCTTCCGTTGCTTCCCTGCGGCGCAGCATGGTGCCGCGGGTCACACCGAGCTGACTGACCAGCCGCTCCTGTTGCCAGAGCTGTCGACCACTGAGTTGGCCAGCCAGGCAGGCCTGGTAGGTGCTCACCCTCTGCTGCGCCTCTGCTGCGCCCTCGTCCAGCAGTTCCAGCCGCAGGTGGCGAATGCCGGCCTCGAGCAGGCTGGGCAGGGCCTCCGCCGCAGTCTGGGCCCGGCCATTGAACAGGGTGTTGCGACAGCCCAGATCCACCTTCAGGGGATGCTCCACCCCGCTTCGATCCCGGAGGGTGACCACATGGCGCTCGCAGGGACGGCCGCAGTCCGTGTGATCGTGGCCCGTGGATAGAACACTGCAGAACAGGCAGTGCTCCATGTGAAACAGAGGCATGTGCTGATGCACCGTCACCTCCAGCCGGGTCGGGGGGAGACCCTGGGCAAGCTCCAGCAACTGATCGAGGGCCAGATCGTGGCTGGCGGTGACCCGTTGGAGACCCCAGCGCTCCAGGAAGTAGGCGGCGCTCAGCGAATTGGCGATGTTCAAGGAGAAATCACCGATGCAGGGCGCCAGATCCGTAAGGGTTTCGAGTTGGTCGGCATTGCGCACCAGGTAACCATCGGCCCTGGCGTTGATCAGGGGTTCCAGGGTCCAGCGTTCATCCGGACGGCAGACGCGGGCGCCGGCCAGCCAGAGGCCCCCTGTCCAGCAGCCCCGGCCGATGGCCACCGCCTCCCGGAACTGGGCGGGTTGCTCCAGATCCACGAGCACACTGCTGATGTCAAGACCCCGCAGGGCCTTGAGCTGCTCAAGACTGCGCACAAGCACATGGAGCTGGGGAGGATCCTGGGGCGCGTCTTCCCATGGGCCCCGGGCCTGAGCCAGCTGCTGCCGAAGCAGCCCGTGGGCCTGCTCGGCTGATGGCAGGGGCGGCCCAGGGGGCTCGGGCTCCTGATCCAGGAGTTCCACCAGCCGCCGGCGCAGATCATTGAGGTCGCTGACCGGCAGAAACAGCCCAGGTTCAAGGTCGAGTTCCAGGGATTCCAGGTGCCAGCGTGTCCCCCCCAGCCGGCCAAGCTGTTGCTGCAGGCGGGCCCGATCAAGCGATTGGCCGGTGGCCGGCGTCAGAAGAGACCGAGATTCAACTACTAGCGGAGCGCCGGTGGGTCCCCCTCTGTCCCTGGCGGCCATGGAGAGCGGCCCGTCACGGCGACCCTGAACCCTCAGGTGGAGGCCCGAGGACCGGGGTGCAACCTCCTGCTCCGCCAGCCGGCGCCAGCGACGTTCGAGGGCAGGATCGCTGCTCTGCCAGCATGGGGCTCCGGCCGCCAGGGACCGGCCATCGACCCGATGGGGGCCGAGTCTCACGGCCTGAAGACCAGAGGTTCGGGTCTCGACGGCCATCACGCGACCACCGACTTCCTGCGGTGCCCGCAACGGATCGGCTTCGAGGACCTCGAACACCAGACCATCGCCCGGCTTGATGGGGCGATCCAGACGGAGAAGCCACCAGCCCCCCGTTTCAATCCGGACCAGGGTGCCGATCCGGGGCCCCCGTTTCTTACTCCAGCGTCCGTGCACCAGGGAGCGGTGATCGATGCCCTGCAACCAGCCGCTGCTGAGACCCCGCGAGAAGCTGAATTCCAGTTCACCCCTCGGATCCTCAGCAGGCCCATCTCGGTGGGCGGGCAGCAAATGATCGAGGCCTTGGCGGTAGGCCGCACACACCGCCGCCACGTAGGTGGGGTCCTTGAGGCGCCCCTCGATCTTGAGGCTCCGCACCCCGGCTGCTGCCAACTGGGGGATGAGGTCCCAGGCGGCCAGATCCTGGGGCGAGAGCAGATAGCGCTGCTCAGCAAGATCCCTCTCCACCCCATCCACCACCATCTGATAGGGCAGACGGCAGGCCTGGGCACATTCGCCCCGGTTCGCGCTGCGCTGTCCCAGGGATTCGCTTGTCAAGCACTGACCCGAGTAAGCCACACAGAGGGCACCGTGAACGAACACCTCGAGGGGCATCACCAGGGAACGGTCCACCAGCTGGTGTTGCAGGCGATTCAGATCCCTGAGGGTCAGCTCCCTGGCCAGGACGACACGCTCGCAGTGCAGATCAGCCGCCAGGGCAATGCCAGCCGCACTGGTGATCGACATCTGGGTGGAGGCGTGGAGCGCCAGATCCGGAACAAGTTGGCGGGCCAGGCGGGCCAGGCCGACATCCTGAACAATCAGGGCATCCACCCTGGCTTCAGCGGCGGCCAGCAGCAGGGCGACCACCGCCGGCCATTCGCCTGGAAAGATCAGCACGTTCAGGGTCAGAAAGCCCCGCACACCCCGGCCGTGCAACCACGCCATGATCTGAGGCAGATCCTCCTGGCGGAAGTTCTCAGCCCTCAGCCGGGCATTGAAGAGTTCGACGCCGAAATAGACCGCATCAGCGCCATTGGCCACTGCCGCCTTGAGGGAGTCCCAGCATCCGGCTGGGGCTAACAGCTCCGGTGGTGCGCTCCGGTGATCAGGGGCCATGGGCTCCAGCCAGGCGATGGGCAGGTTCAAACTGTTTCAAGGCTTCGGCAGTGCCCTCAAAACGCCAGTGCCAGGGCTCGTAGCTCACGCCCTGGGCATTCTGCTGGGGAAAGGAGAGCTGGAAGTGATAACGGGCTGCGTTGGCCCGAAGCCAGCGGTAGGCGCTGGTTTGATCAAAGGCGAGGGAGAGATTCGAAGCGGGGGCCGATCCGTCACCCAGGTCGACGGCCAGTCCGGTGCTGTGCTCGGAAAAGCCAGGGGGGGCACTGACGCGGGCCCGTTCTTCAGCAGTCTGGTTGCGTTCCGCCTTCACATCAAAAAAGAGGGATTTCTGAAGATCCACCGACCGAAACGCACTGAGAACCACCAGATCAACCCCATCGGCGCCAGCCGCTTCACGCATCGCGTTCAGGGATGCGGCGGCATCGCGCTGAAGTTGAAGACCGGCTCCGATCGGGACCAGATCCATGGCCGGAGCCTCCCCATAGGGAAAATGACCGAGCAGGCGGCCATCAAGGCTGAGACGGGCCTGGATCCCTGGCACCGGCGGAGGGGCCAGGAGGCGACGAAGGGGACCTGGAAAGGCCAGAACCAGGCCAGCCAGACTGATCAGGCCGAGCAGGGAGGCGCCAAGCAAACGGGATCGCCGGGGGCCCCCCGCGAGGGCCGACGGCAGGGTCCTGCGGGCGACGGGAATGTCGTCGCCGGCAACGCCTCGACCCTCGCGCCCCTGGCCGGGACCCTGGGCTCGGACAACCCTTGGGGGCACTGACACCGTTTCTTCGAATCACGAGCTTAGAACCGGGTCGTCCAGCTCCATGGAGACCCCCACCACAAGCATCGCCAGTGTTAGTTTTCAAGGCCAAAGTCCTTCCTGCGAAGCAGGTTTCAAGATGTTGCGAGTCGCGGTGGTGGGCGGCGGCCCGAGCGGTTCCTGTGCTGCGGAAGTGCTTGCCAAGGCCGGCATCCAGACCTGGATATTCGAGCGCAAGCTGGACAATGCCAAGCCCTGTGGCGGAGCGATTCCCCTCTGCATGGTCTCGGAATTCGACCTACCCGAATCGATTATCGATCGCAAGGTTCGAAACATGAAGATGATTTCCCCCTCCAATCGGGAGGTGGACATCAACCTGGAAAACGAGGGCGAATACATCGGTATGTGTCGACGGGAAGTGATGGACGGCTTCCTCCGCGATCGAGCAGCATCCCTTGGGGCCAATCTCATCAACGGACTCGTCACCAAAATCGACACCGGCAACAATCGCCAGGGTCCCTACACCCTCACCTATTCCGACTATTCCGACGGCGAAGCCACTGGCACGCCATGCACTCTTGAAGTTGATGTGATCATCGGCGCCGATGGTGCCAACAGCCGCGTTGCCAAAGCCATGGACGCAGGTGACTATAACGTCGCCATTGCTTTCCAGGAGCGCATCAAGCTCCCACCGGAAGAGATGAAGTATTACGAAAGCCTGGCTGAAATGTACGTCGGCACAGACGTATCCCCTGACTTCTATGCCTGGGTGTTCCCGAAATACGACCACGTGGCTGTTGGCACTGGCACCATGCAGGAGAATCAGGGCTTGATCAAGAGCCTGCAAGAAGGCATCCGGGAGCGGGCCAAGAAACGGCTGCTCAACGGTGAGGTGATCAAGGTGGAGGCTCACCCGATCCCCGAGCATCCGCGTCCCCGCCGTGTTGTCGGTCGGATGGCCCTCGTCGGGGACGCCGCCGGCTACGTCACCAAGAGCTCAGGCGAAGGCATTTATTTTGCAGCCAAGAGTGGTCGGATGTGTGCCGAGCAAATCGTTGCAGCCAGCCAGAATGGGCAGAAAACACCCACCGAGTCCGATTTAAAAATCTACCTCAAGAAGTGGGACAAGCAGTACGGTGCCACCTACAAAGTTCTTGAAATACTTCAGAACATTTTCTACAGGAATGACGCAGCACGCGAAGCATTCGTCGAGATGTGTGACGACAAGGATGTGCAGCGTCTTACCTTCGATAGCTACCTCTACAAGCGAGTGGTGATGATGAATCCCTGGCAGCAGCTCAAGCTAACCCTGCTGACCCTGGGATCCGTGCTGCGTGGCAATGCCCTTGCCCCTGCCCGCTACCAACCCGTTGACAGCGCCGTTCGAAGCGATGCCGAGGCCAATGCCCTCCTGGCTGTCAGTTCGATCAAAGGCGGCATCAGGGTCGGCACCCGTCCCCCCACGTCCCAGGCTTCCGGCAGTCAGCGCCACCCTGCCCTGACCTCCAAGCCCTGACCAGCAGCGGCTGGAGCGATTGCCGATTTCATCGTTCCCCCCTGAGTTGTCCCAGGGGGGAACGATGATTGATCAGGCCTGGATCTGACTGAAGTCAGCCAGTACCGAGGCCTGGTTGCGCAGCAGGGCCAGCAGGTTGAGGCGGTTGCTCCGCACCTTCAGGTCGTCGCACATCACCATCACGCTCTGGTCGCCATCAAAGAAGGCCGCCAAGGCAGGGGCGCCCGCCGCAAGGGCTTGCGCTAGATCGCCATAGCGTTCCCTGTCCTGACGGAGGCTGATCGGCTCCAGGGTGTTGATCACCGCGAGCATTCCCGCCTCGCTGGACGAGGTAAAAAGACCCTCATCGATCAGGCCGATCGGAGACAGGGTTCCGGGATCGAGGTCCGCATGGGTAGCCAGCCGTGTGGCTCTGGTCACCACCGCCTGCACGGCCGCCAGCTGGTCCTGTTGACGCAACGTCAGCAGCAGAGTGGCTCGCTGCCTTGCATCTTCGGGATCCTGGAGCACCCGCGACAGGGGAACGGAATCACCGGCAACGGCCTGGACAAGGTCGGCTGGAATAGCCCCATCCTCGAGCAGGGAGATCAGGCGCTGGCGGAGGAACTCACCGAGATCCCCCGCCAGGGCACGCGGATCCAGACCCAGATGGGGCAGGGATTCTTGCCAGTGGGTCGTGGCGGTGGCCAGCAGGGCCATCAAATCAAGGGTCCAGTTCTGGTGCCAGAGAATCTGCAAAAGGCCGTTGCCGGCTCGTCGGAGGGCATAGGGGTCAGACGAACCGGAGGGGCGCTCCCCCTTGCCAAAGATGCTCAACAGCAGCTCGAGGCGGTCGGCCATCGCCACGAGCGAACCGGCCGGCGAAACGGGAAGCGCATCAGTGGCACCCCTGGGGCGATAGTGCTCGCCCACCGCCAGGGCCACAGCCCGCTCTTCTCCTTCCGCCAGCAGGTACTTGGCCCCCATCACCCCCTGCAGTTCGGGAAACTCGCCCACCATCTGGCTAACCAGATCGTGTTTGCAGAGGGAGGCGGCCCGGCTCGCAGCTTTGGCCGTCCCAGGCTCGAGGTTCAGGGCCCTGATCAAGCACTCGGCTAGCCAGCTCAGGCGCAGGCTGCGCTCCCCGAGGCTGCCAAGGCCCTCTGCGAACTGCACCCGCTCCAACTGGTTCAGGCGTTCCTGGCTGGAGGAGGCCCGATCCACCCCCAGAAAAAACTCCGCATCGGCCAGCCGAGCCTTGAGAACCCGCTCGTTACCGCGGCGAACCGTCGTCAGTGCCTCCTCCCGTCCGTTGCTGACACAGAGGAAGGTGGGCAACAGCAGACCCTCGGCCTGCAAGGCCAGGGGATCAGGCTGCTGATCGGAGCGCTCCAGGGGGATGTAGCGCTGGTGCGATCGCATCACGGTGGCCAGCACCTCCGGCGGCAGCGCCAGAAATCGGGGTTCAATCGACCCTTCGATCAGCAAAGGGGACTCCACCAGGTCCACCAGTTCCTCGAAGAGCTCCTCAGGCAGATCGGGCCTGGCCTGCAGCTCCGCCGCCCGATGCTCGACGGCACTGCGGATGGTGCGAGCCCGCTCCTGGCGATCGACGACGACCCCGAGACCGCTGAGCACCTCTTGATGGTCGGCGGCAGTGGCAAGGACGCCCTGTTCAGGATGCAGGCGATGGCCCCGGGTCCGTCGTCCAGCTTCAATCACCGGATCGGTGCCATCGAGGGCCAGGGGAATCACCTCCCGATCGAGCAGGGCCACGAGCCAGCGCACCGGTCTGCTGAAACGGCTGTCCCCATCACCCCAGCGCATGAAGCGACGGCCCTGCAGGGCCCCAAGCCAGGTGGGGATCCGGGCGGCCAACACCTCGCTCGTCGAACGGCCACGGACCAGGGAACGGGCATAGACAACCGGTCCCTTGGCGGTCTCACGCACCTCAAGCTGATCTGGCTCAACGCCGCAACGACGGGCAAATCCCAGGGCGGCAGGGGTGGGGATGCCGTCGCGGAAGGCGAGAGCCGCCGGCGGCCCCTTGTGCTCCTCGCGGCGATCGGCCTGCTGAAGCGGCAATCCTTCCACCACCAGCACCAGACGCCGGGGGGTGCTGGTGACCGCCAGGGAAGTATGGGAGAGACACTCCTCCGCCAGGCCTTGCCGGGCCTGGGTCTCGAGTTGGGGAAGCGCCAGTCTGGCGAAATCAGCCGGCAGTTCCTCGGTTCCGATTTCGAGCAGGAACGTCGCCAAGGGAAGGTCGTCAGCAGGAGGGCACTGTATTGAATGCCTGGTTGCCGGTTTTCCATGCCGGGCGGACAACGAGCCTGAAGGGGTCCTGTTCGCTAGCTTCAGTGAGGTTGTTGATTGGGGTTGTCTGTGCCCGCTGAGTCCGTGAGCCACCCTTCTGCCAGCGCCACCACCGGGGCCACCACTCAGAACGACGCCAGGATCGATTCATCAATCGCAGGCTCAGCATCCTCTGGTGCTGCCAAGACGCTCAGCCGTTCAGATCGGCACAAGCTCGCCAGCGACTACCTGCGGGAGCCCCTGGCCTCGGAGCTGAAGAATGATCACTCCCATTTCACTGAAGGGGCCGTTCAGATTCTCAAGTTTCACGGTGCCTATCAACAGGACAACCGTGAGAATCGACGAAAGGGCGAGGAAAAGGACTGGCAGGTGATGTTGCGTCTCCGCAATCCAGGCGGACGCGTACCGGCCAGCCTTTTTCTGGCCATCGATGAGCTGGCTGACCGCTTTGGGAATGGCACCCTTCGGGCCACAACCCGCCAGGCCTTCCAGATGCACGGGGTCACGAAGGCCAATCTGAAGGAGGTGATCGGCACGATCGTGCGCGGCATGGGCAGCACCCTGGCCGCCTGCGGTGACATCAACCGCAATGTCATGGCTCCGGCGGCCCCTTTCGAGCGGGATGGCTACCCCGCCGCCCGGGAACTGGCCGCCCAGATCGCCGACCTGCTGGCCCCTGAGGCTGCCCAGGGGTCGTACCTCGACCTCTGGGTCGATGGGGATCATCGCTATCGGATCAAACCCACGGCACCGGTTCGCAAGGCACGCGGTCGCCAGCTGGAGGGAGCGGTGTTCAGCGGGGATGCCCAGGAACCGCTCTACGGAGGCACCTTCCTGCCGAGGAAGTTCAAAATTGCAGTGACGGTACCCGGCGACAATTCCGTCGATCTGCTCACCCAGGACATCGGTCTGGTGGCCTTCACCACCCCCCAGGGGCGGCTCCAGGGCTGCAACGTCTATGTGGGTGGCGGCATGGGGCGGACCCACAACAAGGAGGAAACCTTTGCCCGGGTGGCGGATCCGCTTGGCTATGTCCCCGCGGCCCATGTGCTTGATCTGGTGCAGGCCGTAGCGGCCCTCCAGCGCGACCACGGCGATCGGGAGCAGCGGCGCCATGCCCGGATGAAGTACCTCATCCATGACCGGGGCATCGCCTGGTTCAAGGAAGAACTGGAACGGTACCTTCCCGTTGCCCTGCGCCCACTCCGCCCTGAGCCCAGTCAGAAGCTGCTCGACTACCTGGGCTGGCACCGCCAGAGTGCCGGTCTTTGGTTCGTGGGTTTACCGCTGATGTGCGGCCGGATTGAAGGGAGCCTCAAGACCGGGCTGCGGCGCCTGGTGGAGACCTATCAACTGGAAATCCGCCTGACGCCCAACCAGGATCTGCTGCTCTGCAACATCGGCACAGCCCAGCGCGCCGGCCTTCGTCATGAGCTGGCCGCCCTCGGTTTTGAGACTCCTGGTGAACCGCCGCACCTGGCCCGCCATGCCCTGGCCTGCCCGGCTCTGCCCACCTGCGGTTTGGCCATCACAGAAGCTGAGCGTGTGCTGCCTTCGGTGCTCAACCGCCTCGATGCCCTGCTCCACAGTCTCGATATCGATCGTTCGGTGCTGGTGCGCATGACCGGGTGCCCCAATGGCTGTGCGAGGCCCTACATGGCCGAACTCGGCCTGGTAGGCAGTGGGGTGGATCAATACCAGCTCTGGCTCGGCGGCAGCCCCCAGCTCACCCGCCTGGCCACCCCCTACATCGAGAAGCTGCCCCTCAGCGACCTCGAGACCATCCTCACCCCGCTCCTCAATGCCTGGCGCGATGCCGGTGGGCGCATCAGTTTTGGAGATTTCATTCATCGGGCTGGCCCTGAGCGGATTCAGGAACTGCTGACTGCCTGATACCAATCAGTTGAGCCGGGTCGCCTCCACCTGGCGTTGACGTTGGAGCGCCAGGGCCTCGAGCAAGGCGGGCTCTCGTTGCAATTCGGGATCGTCCTGAAGAAGATCTCTGGCCACATCCCGGGCCTGCTCCAGGAGATCGCCATCTTCGCTCAGGCTGGCCAGGGCCAGATCCGGCAGACCCGATTGCCGGGTTCCAAGGACCTGCCCCGGTCCCCTCAACCTCAGGTCCATTTCAGCGATTTCGAAACCGTCGCTGGAGCGCACCAGCACCTCCAGACGCTGCCGGGCCAGGGCATTGTTGCTGTCATTGATCAGCACACAGGTCGACGCCGCTGCCCCCCTTCCGACCCGGCCGCGCAACTGGTGCAACTGCGCCAATCCGAAGCGTTCGGCATGGTCAATCACCATCACGGTGGCCTCGGGAACATCAACTCCCACTTCGACCACGGTCGTTGAGACCAGGACCTGGCATGCACCCCTGGCAAAGGCCAGGATCGCCTCCTGCTTCTCGGCGCTGCTCAGGCGCCCATGCAGCAATCCGACCTGAAGATCGGGGAACACCTCGGATTGAAGCTGTTGATGCACGGTCATCGCCGAGCGGAGATCAAGCTTCTCGGATTCATCCACCAGCGGCAGGACCACGTAGGCCCGTTGCCCAAGGGCCACCTGCTCACGAATCAGGTCGTAGGCCTCCTGCCGCTGGCCAGCCCGCAACAGCAGGGTTCGGATCGGTTGTCGTCCCGGCGGCAATTCGTCAATCTGACTGACATCGAGATCTCCATGAACCGCCAGGGCCAGGGTGCGCGGAATCGGGGTGGCCGTCATCGTCAACAGGTGGGGCTGCAATCCCTTGGCCAGCAGGCGGTTGCGTTGGCGCACTCCGAAGCGATGCTGTTCATCCACCACCACCAACCCCAGGCGCTCGAACTGGACCGGATCCTCCAGCAGGGCATGGGTTCCGATCAGCAGTTGCAGTTGCCCGTTGGCCAGATCCTGAAGCAGGGCGCGCCGCCGGGGGGCCGGCGTCGAACCGGTGAGCAGGGCTGAGGTGACATGCAACTGCGGCAACCACAGATTGAGCTTGCGGGCGTGTTGTTCGGCCAGCACTTCAGTGGGTGCCATCAGGGCCCCCTGGTGTCCGGCTTCAATCGCGCTGAGCAGGGCCGCTAGGGCCACCACGGTCTTGCCACTGCCCACATCGCCCTGCACCAGGCGAGCCATCGGCTGGGGCTGTTGGAGATCGTGGCGGATCTCGGCCAACACCCGTTGCTGGGCAGAGGTGAGGGGAAATGGAAGCAGTGTCAGCAAGGACTCCACCAGGCCCGATCCCCAGGGGGCCAGGTCGAGGGCCGGCGCTGGCAACCTCCGGTGCTGCTCACGGCGCTGCTGAAGACTGAGCTGCAGGAGCAACAGTTCATCGAAGACCAGCCGCTGCCGGGCTCGTCGCTGGTCGTCGCGGGACTGGGGTTGATGGATGGCGCGCAGGGCCTCGACCAGGCTGCAGTGGCCGGTCTGTCGTTGAAGCTGGCTGGACAGGGGATCCCGGAGCTGCTCCGCCAGGGGCAGGACCGCCTCCACCATGGTGCGCATGCGATCAGCGCCGAGCCCCTCCGTCAGTCCGTAAACGGGTAAGAGCCGGCCGATGGATCGGCTCTGCACCGGAGCGTTCGGTCCTTCCAGGACCTCGATCAGGGGATCGGTGAAGGTTGGGCCGTAGGAGGTCTCCTTGACCAGGCCACTGACGGCGACAGTGGCACCTAACGGGTAGAGGCGCTTCTGAGCATTGAGATAGGCAGGCGTGGAGAAACGCTTGCCGGCAAAGAACCGAGACACCCGCAGACGACCGGTCTGATCCTGAAGCTGGAGCTCGAGGATCGAGAGGTTGGGGTTCCGGGGACTGTTGAAGGCGTTGACGCGGCGGACGGTGGCGACGACCGTGGCCGTCAGCCCGCTGCTGAGGCCGTCGATCCGCACCAGATTGGCGTAGTCGAGGTAATCCCGGGGGTAATACCGCAACAGATCCCCGGCCGTGAACAGGGAGAGTGCCAACAGGCGGGAAGCCGTCTTCGGACCGATGCCGCTGATTTGCGCCAGGGGGGTGTCCAGCCCGAAGGAGAGCCTTCCAGAGCCGGTCGTTCGCCCTTGGGCGGACTCACCCTCGGCCAGACGTAGCCGGGGTGCCGAGACAGGCAACGGGGGCCGCTGGCGCTGACGGAACTGCTGCAACCACTGGCGACAGCGCCGCACCTGTTCCTGACGCTGGGGCTGATCGAGGGCGGCATAACGGGCGAAGGTTTCCCCAAGGGCGCGGAGGGGTGCCTGATCGGGCCCCCCAAGATGTTCAGCCTGCTCCAGGCATTCCCGCGACAGAAAGGCGCTGAAGGTCTCCCGTCGGCCCTGAAGATCGCCGAAGCCACGATCCGCCTCCAGCTGCAGCGCCTGCTGCAGGGTGGTCACCCAGCCCAGCTGATCGCCGTTCAGTCGACCGGATCCGGATGGCTGTCCGCAGCGATGATGTCCTTCTCCCACAGCATCTGGGCCTGTATCGACTGGCGGCGACGCTGCCAGTGACGATGGTGCTGGGCCATTCTGCGCACCTGGCGCCGATGCTGCTCAAGCCGCTGGCGGCAGGTGCGGAGCCGGGGCAGTTCAAATTCCAGATCGGCCTGACGCAGCAGCACCCCAAACACCTCAGCGATTCGATCCGGCCGGACCGGATTGGGAAGGCCAACCCGCAGCAGGTTGGCGGGAGCCGACATGGCCTCCACCTGGCCGCCCAGAACAGCCTCCAGCAACGGCACGGGCACTAGGGCATGGCTCAGGCCTTCCCGTACCAGGACCACATTCAGGGCATGGGAGAGGTTGCGGAGGCGGTGGCGGAGCGCCAGATCAACCTGATGCCACCACTGCATCAGGCGGTGGGGGTCATGGGGCAGCAGGGAGCCGACCATCCCCTCCGACTCGGCGCTGTCGGTGGCATCGGCGGAGGCGAATGCCTCCAGGCTGTCGGCCGCCAGGGCCAGCAGGGTCTCCATCGCAGGGAAACCGGAAGCCTGACCTGCATCCGGTCGATCACTGCCGCCGGAGGGATCTTCTTCGTTGGCATCGGCATCCTGCCCATCCGGGATTGGGCCCAACGGATTCAGGCCCGCCAGCCCAGGCACCCCCCGGGTGAAGAGATCGGCCGAAAGCGGCAGATCAAGGCCGAGATGGATCGAATGCTCGGAAAAGGGAGGACCTGGCTTCCCAGGGTCCGGTGGAGGATCAGGGGCCGAATCCGTTGAATCGAGTGACTGCATTAACTCCTGCCCTTGGCGCCGGAGCCGACGCTGCTCCTGGCGTTGGCGCTGCGTCGCCAGGGAGACCAGTTGCTCGACCGTGAGCAGACAGGTGCAGCGATCAACCAACTGGC